>JAFSPC010000006.1 GCA_017443075.1 Paludibacteraceae bacterium | reverse complement strand
TGTCAACAAACCCGGCGGGATGCCTAAGTTCGTGCTTATCTCAGGTCCATCATCATCGGGTAAGACCACGTTCTCCAAGCGTCTGACCATTCAGATGCTCGTCAACGGCATTCGACCTGTCGTCCTGTCGATGGACAACTATTTCGTCAACCGTGAGGATACACCGCTTGACGAGAACGGCGAATGGGATTTCGAGCACATCGAGGCGCTCGACCTCCCCTTCTTCCGTCAGCAACTCTCCGACCTCCTGGATGGCAAGGAGATAGCGTTGCCCTCATTCAATTTCGAGACTGGCAAACGCGAGTTCAAGGGCGACAAACTGCAGCTCAAGGATGATACGGTGGTTATACTCGAAGGGCTGCATGCGCTCAATCCGCAACTGCTGCCCAACATACCACGCGACAAGATGTTCAAGATCTACGTCTCATCCCTCACCACGGTCAATCTCGATAACCACAACTGGATTCCCACCACCGATGTGCGACTCATCCGTCGTATAGTGCGCGACTATCGTTACCGCGGATACACGGCGCGCGATACCATTGCACGCTGCCCGTCCGTACGTAGGGGGGAAGAGAAGTGGATATATCCCTTCCAGGAGGAGGCGGATGCCATGTTCAACTCATCGCTTTTGTTTGAGCTGGCTGTCCTCAAGCGTCACGCCGAACCTATACTCGCGGACGTGCCTAAGTATTGCGACGAGTATGCCGAGGCGCACCGGCTCATCAAGTACCTCTCGTACTTCGAGTCTATACCCGAAAAGGAGATCCCACCGACATCGTTCTTGCGCGAGTTCGTAGGTGGATCATCGTTCCGCTATTAATAGACTGGTTTTAGCGCGCCTTGTCGTTTCTTATGGCGGATTTGCCCACGCGTGGCACGATTATTGTTGCATCATCTGTGATTATTGGATTATAGATATGAAACTGCATACCGTTTTTGTTCTCTTCTTGCTCGCACTCCTTCCGGTCGTGCCTATGCATGCGCAGGCTGTGGCTGATATGGCTGCAGTTGACTCGCTGAGCGCTTTGCCCGTATCGGATTCCGTTCCGCCCGTTCAGCTGACCTATCCGCAGATTTTGTTGGATATGTCCGGAGTGCATGTCGAGCAGGATAGCCTCGTCACGCTGCTCATGGAGGAGAAGATTGCTGGTGTCGAACGGGGGCAGCAGGAGCGGGCTGGCTTCCGGGTGCAGATATATTCGTCCAATCATCCCCAATACGGCAAATCAGGTGCGCTGCTGCTGGAGCAGCGCGTCAAACAGGTGCTTTCCGTATCAGTGTATGTCATCTACGCTTCGCCCTCATGGAAGGTGCGTATTGGCGACTTCCTCACCGAGGATGATGCCATACGCTACCGCGATATGTTCAAGCAGCTCTTCCCCGATCTGGCGGATTATACGTATGTCGTCCGCGATCAGGTCAAGATTCGCTAATCATTCTATTCCTACGTCTGTTTAATATGGATCTACAAGCATTTACACCATCCGATAGCATTACCGACAATATTGCCGCTCACGTTCAATCTACGCTCACGCTCATCGGCGAAGATCCTGCTCGTGAAGGCTTGCTGCGTACACCGCACAGGGTCGGCAAAGCCGTGCAGTTCCTTACCAAGGGATACCATGAGGACCCCGAGGCTATCCTCCGTGCTGCACTCTTCGAGGAGGACTACCGGCAGATGGTCGTCGTCCGGGATATAGAGTTCTATTCGCTGTGCGAGCACCACATGCTACCGTTCTTTGGCAAGGCGCATGTGGCGTACATCCCCAATGGACGCATCACAGGTCTGAGCAAGATTGCACGGGTGGTGGATGTGTTCGCCAGACGGCTGCAGGTGCAGGAGAGGCTCACTACCGAAATCAAAGATTGTATCCAGCGTACGCTCAATCCGCTCGGAGTGATGGTCGTTATTGAGGCTGAGCACCTCTGCATGCAGATGCGGGGCGTCCAGAAGCAGCACTCGCGAACCGTAACATCGGATTTTACAGGTGCCTTCAACCGCAAGGAGACGCGCGCTGAGTTCCTCAATCTGATTATGGGCGAACGACAGTAGGGCGTTGACACTGCAACAAATCATTACGTTGTTTAGATAGTTATTTTCTTGACGAATGTTATTACAAATACTCAAATCAAAGATTCATCGCGTACAGGTTACCGAGGCTAACCTGGATTATGTGGGCAGTATTACCATCGACCAGGATCTGATGGAGGCTGCTAATATTTATGCCGGCGAACGTGTGCAGGTGGTGGATAACACCAACGGTGCGCGCCTCGAGACCTATGTCATTGCCGGCAAACGGGGTAGCGGATGTATATGCATCAATGGTGCCGCTGCGCATCTCGTACATGTCGGTGATACGGTTATCATCATGGCGTATGCACTCATGACGCCCGAGGAGAACCAAACGTTCAAGCCGGCCATTGTCTTCCCTACGAATAACCGTATAGTTGACTAATCGCCCGAGACTATATGTCTTGATGTCTTGATGACGTGATGACGTGATGTCTTGATAACGTGATGTCTTGATAACGTGATGTCTTGATGTCGTGATGTCTTGATGACGTGATGTCTTGATAACGTGATGCCTTGATGACGTGATGTCTTGATGACGTGATGCCTTGATGACGTGATGTCTTGATAACGTGATGTCTTGATGACGTGATGCCTTGATGACGTGATGTCTTGATGACGTGATGTCTTGATGTCGTGATGTCTTGATAACGTGATGTCTTGATGACGTGATGTCTTGATGTCTTGATAACGTGATGTCTTGATGTCGTGATGACGATACAACCATTCAACTCTCATGATTTTTTTTGAACTTCAATCCTCTCCCCAAACTGTAGGTCCGCGTGCCGGCGTTATTCATACTGACCATGGTGATATCCTGACTCCCATCTTCATGCCTGTCGGCACGGATGGCTCGGTCAAGGGTGTACATCGTCACGAGCTGGAGGATGATATACATGCCCAGATCATCCTTGGCAACACCTATCACCTCTATCTCCGCCCGGGTACGGATATCCTGTACCGTGCCGGTGGCCTGCATGCGTTTGAGGGATGGACGCATCCTATCCTCACCGATTCAGGTGGCTATCAGGTGTTCTCGCTTACCGACCTGAGGAAGATGACCGACGAGGGAGTCAAGTTTAGCAGTCATATCGACGGACGCAAACTCTTCTTCACACCCGAGTCTGTCATGGATATCGAGCGCCTGATTGGTGCAGATATTATGATGGCGTTCGACGAGTGTTGCCCGGGCACGGCCGATCGTACCTATGCCACCCAATCCATGCAGCGTACACATAGGTGGCTCGACCGATGCATAGCGCGTTTTGACAGCACGCAGGACCTCTATGGCTACCGCCAGCACCTCTTCCCTATTGTACAGGGCTGTGTCTATCCAGACCTGCGTGCCGAGGCTGCCAAACGCCCCCGGGACCTTGACAGGGACGGATATGCCATTGGCGGACTGGCGGTGGGCGAACCCGAGGAAAAGATGTACGAGATGATTGAGGTCGTCAACGATATTCTGCCCGAAGCCAAGCCGCGATACCTCATGGGGGTCGGTACGCCGTGGAATATCCTTGAGGCGATTGAGCGCGGAGTGGATATGTTCGACTGCGTTATGCCTACACGCAACGGGCGAAACGGCATGATCTTCACTATCAATGGCGTCATGAACCTCCGTAACAAGAAGTGGGAGGACGATTTTACCGAACTCGACCCGGCAGGCACCTCTGTCGTCGACCATGCGTACTCGCGTGCGTACGTACGCCATCTGATTCATGCCCAGGAGATGCTTGGCTTGCAGATCCTCAGCATCCATAACCTTGCGTTCTACCTCCATCTGGTGGGCGAGGCACGACAGCATATACTCGCCGGCGACTTCAAGCAGTGGAAAGACGACCTCCTACCACGCCTCAAGCAAAGATTGTAAAATCCTATATTTCTGATTTTATTTTGAGCTAATTTGCGTTTCCGGTAAGGGATTTATGTGGGACATAATTTCCGCACCAAAAACACAAAGGAGCCAATATAAAACAGAAAAATTATGAAAACAATTGATTGGTATATTATCCGTAAGTTCCTCGGCACGTTCTTCCTGTCGATCGTGCTCACTATGAGCATCGCTATCGTGTTTGACCTGACCGAGAAACTGGATAACTTCTACGAGAACCAAGTCCCCTTGCGTGAGATTGTGGTGGATTATTACTTCAATTTCATTCCGTATTTTCTGGATATGTTCAGCCAGCTGTTCATCTTCATATCCGTTATCTTTTTCACCTCCAAGATGGCTACTAACAGCGAGGTCATAGCTATCTTTGCGGCTGGCGTCAGTTACGAGCGTTTCTTGCGCCCCTATCTCATCACGGCTACTTTTCTGTTCGCAGTCTCCTTTGCCTTGGGCGGATGGGTCATTCCGCACTCCTCGCGCCAGATGTTGGCGTTTACCGACAAGTATATCGAGCGCTTCACGCGAGAGAATGCGCGAAACGTACAGATGGTGGTCGGCGAAGGTACGGTACTGTATATCGAGAGTTTTCAGATACGTACCAAGTTAGGCTACCGCGCTTCGCTTGAGCACTTTGAGGGCAAGACCCTCAGCGAACGTATAACGGCTGACCGTATCCGCCATATCGACGGATACAACTGGCGCTTGGAGAATTTCACCAAGCGCAACTTCAATGGTATGCGCGAATCATTAGTGCAAGGGCAGGTGCTGGATACTACAATCATGATCCTGCCCGAGGAGATGTTCATCACCGCTGAGCAGGCACAGCAGATGACCAATCCCGAGTTGTATGACTACATTCAGAAGCAACGTGAGCGTGGAGCTGGTAATGTCAAGGCATTCGAGACGGAGTGGTACACACGCTTTGCCGGACCGCTTGGAGCGTTTATCATGACACTGCTCGGTGTAACGCTCTCCAGCAAGAAGGTACGTGGCGGTATGGGCAAGAATCTCGGGATAGGCGTCACCCTGACAGCGGCATATATATTGTTCTCTACCGTCAGCACCACATTCTCCGTATCAGGCGTCATGTCACCGTTCATGAGTGTCTGGCTGCCCAATTTCATCTTCCTCATTATCGCGTTTGTCCTCTATCTGCGTGTCCGCCGATAGCGGCAGAATGCTCATGGTCTTATCTTTTGTCCGCCGATAGGGTAAGTAGGCTGCGTTTGTTCTACCATGTGTGCATTGATAATCGGTAGTTAGTCGAGGTTTAGTCGGGGTTTAGTCGAGGTATTTACGCGACCATTACGTCACCATTACGCGACCATCATACAACGTCCCCGCAATGTCTCCCTTTCTTGCCCGCCTGATTCAATATGTTTTTTGGGCAATTTTCTCCCCTTCCTTTTCTACTACAATAGATATAGTATGGTAATTTTTGTTATTTTTTTACAATTTTTGATAATTGTTGATAATTGTTGACCACTTACCTTCCTCTTCCCTGTGGCTAATTGTTGCCAATAGTTGACCTGAATCTGCCTACAAACGGGTTGTATTGCCTCTCGTGCGCTATCGTAGTCGGCTCGCCGTGCCCCGAATAGACGGTTGTGCCGGCTGGCAGTTGCATCAGGTATTGCAGCGACTGCTGCAAGGTGGCATAGTCACCCCCGCTGAGGTCCGTGCGCCCCACCGATTCGCGAAAGAGCGTATCGCCGGCAAACAGTACACCTGCCTCTGCCATGTAGTAGCATACGCAGTCCTCCTTATGCCCGGGGGTGTACAGGCAGCGGATGTGCATTCCTGCTATCTGCAGCAGCGGTTCGTGCTCGCGGTAGGTGGTGCTAAGGTAGGTTTGATCAATCAGGCAGGCGGATGGATAGGTCTCTTTCAACCACTGCTTGCCGCATATATGGTCGGTGTGGGCGTGTGTGATTAGTATGGCATCTACCTGCAGCTGCCGGCTGCGGATATACTCGCTCACCTGCCGTTCTTCCTCAGCCGTGTACATACCGGCGTCCACAATCACACACCTGTCCTCGCCCTGCTTATGCACTATGTACGTATTCTGCATATACGGGTTACACACCGCACATTTGATCTCTATCTTTTCCATACATCTCTCTTAATTGTAGATAATTATGGCTAATTGGCCTAATTGTGGGTAATTGTTGACTAATTATGGTTAATTGTTGACTAATTGTCGTTAATTGTGGTTAATTGTGGCTAATTGGCCTAATTGTGGGTAATTATGGCTAATTGTGGGTAATTGTTGACTAATTGTCGTTAATTGTGGGTAATTGTTGACTAATTATGGTTAATTGTTGACTAATTGTCGTTAATTGTGGTTAATTGTGGTTAATTGTGGCTAATTGTTGGTAATTGTTGACCACATTTCCCCTAAACTACAGCGGCAGATACACTACATATTTCCCCTTGAACCACTCCTGTGCGAAATATTCGCTCACAGGTGTCACCTCCGCCTTGTTCTTGTACGGAGCTACCTCGGCATTCAGTCCGCCACCTTTCAGTGCTATCAGTCCGTTTGGCAGCGCGTTGTGCTGATGATCGTGGCGGATGTTCTTCCGTATGAGTTTCACCAGATCGGGTAGGGGCATTACGGCACGGCTGACTACGAAGTCAAACTGCCGTTTCTCATCCTCTGCACGCTCTTGTATGCATTCGACGTTTGTCAGCCCGAGTGCCTCGGCTACGGCTGTGGCAACCTTGATCTTTTTACCAATCGAGTCCACCAGCACAAAACGGCAGTCGGGGTAGAGTATAGCCAACGGTATGCCAGGAAAGCCGCCACCCGTGCCTATATCCATCACCGTGGTGCCGGCTGTGAAGCGAAGAGTCTTGGCTATAGCCAGCGAGTGCAGCACATGATGCTCATATAGGTTGTCTATATCCTTGCGCGAGATGACATTAATCTTCGCGTTCCAGTCTCTGTAAAGCGCATCAAGCTGAGCAAACTGCTCAGCTTGATGCGTCGTTAGTTGAAAATAATCGCTTATTATCATAGTTTGCTTTACTTTGTGGGATAGCGTAGGCTACTGTGCACTTTATGTCGCTATGCTACATCTCTCAGCACAGTTTGCCGCACGCGTTAGTCGGCCAGATTCGTAAACACGTTCTGCACGTCTTCATCTTCCTCGATGCGGTCAATCAGTTTCTGTACCGATTCGCGCTGGTCGTCAGGCAACGACTTCGTGTCGTTAGGTATGCGTACGAACTCGCATGACTGAATCTCAAAGCCGTTATCCTCGAGGTACTTCTGCAGGGCGGAAGCTTGGTCGAAGTCGGAGTATAGAACAAGGGTGTTCTCCTCCTCATCCACACCTAATTCCTCCACGCCGAAATCTATCAACTCCAACTCCAGCTCATCCAGATCAATGCCATCTTTCATCGTTACGGTGAAGCAGGCTTTCCTGTCGAACAGGAACTGCAGCGAACCTTGCGTACCCAGTGTGCCGCCGTGCTTCGTGAAGTACGAGCGGATGTTCGCTACGGTGCGCATGTTGTTGTCTGTAGCCGTCTCTACAAAGATTGCTATGCCGTGCGGACCATATCCCTCGTAGTTGATCTCCTTGTATCCCTCGTACGATTTGTCGGTAGCCTTCTTGATTGCGCGGTCGATATTGTCCTTAGGCATGTTTTCCTTCTTGCACTGCTGAATCAGTGTACGCAGACGAGGATTGCTATCCGGATCCGGACCGCCCTCACGCGCTGCTATGGTTATCTCCTTGCCTAATTTGGTAAATGTGCGGGCCATGTGACCCCAACGTTTGAGTTTTGTCGCTTTGCGATATTCAAATGCTCTTCCCATATTTTATTTTATAATTTTTTTATTTCTTCTTTCTACTTATCTCAACTTGCAACTTACTGAATGCTATCCGTCGGCTGGTCGGCATCGGGGTTGTGGTCGTTGATTATCTCTATTTTCACTTCTTCGAATGTTATCTTAAACTCTACACGGCGGTTCTTGGCGCGTCCTGCCTTCGTCGAGTTGTCTGCAATAGGTACGGTGCTGCCGTAGCCGTGAGCTGTGATGCGTGTAGGCTCTACACCTTTCTTTACGATGTAGTCGCGTACGGCCTGTGCACGTCTCTCTGATAGCGTCATGTTCGCTTCGGCATTACCTACGTTGTCCGTATGACCCTGTACCTCGATGATGTAGTCAGGATTCTCGTTGAAGACCTTGGCTACCTCGTCCAGTATCGGGTACGATTTCTTGAGGATTGTGGCTTTGCCCGTCTCAAACTGTATGCCGGTCATAGCCTTCTTCAGGATAGATGTCACGGCACGTTTCACTTGCGGACAACCCTTGTTCTCCTTCACGCCCGGTACGTACGGACACTCGTCCAGGTAGTCGGGCACTCCGTCGCGGTCGCTATCCTTGTCGCAGCCGCAGCTGTCCACATGCTGGCGCGCGGCGTATACGGTGCGCGGACACTTATCCAAGTAGTCGGGTACGCCATCCTCATCCATATCCAGCGGACAACCGTGCTCGTCGATATAGTTGTATGCTGCCTCCGGTGTGTTCGGGCACTTATCCAGATAGTCAGGTACTCCGTCACCGTCGCTGTCCTTGTCGCAGCCGTGCTCATCCACATGGGCTACAGCCTCAGGCAGGGTGTTCGGGCAGTCGTCCTTGTAGTCTGGTACACCGTCATGGTCCGTATCGCGTGTGCAACCGTTCTCGTCAACAGCCGTACGTGCCTCTTCCGGCGTGTTCGGGCATAGGTCAAGGTAGTCGGGCACACCATCCAGATCGCCGTCCTTCGTGCAACCCGAGGCATCCACCGTGCCGTATGCCTCCTTGGGCGTGTTCGGACATTCGTCAATGTAGTCTGGCACACCATCGCCATCGCTGTCCAGCGGGCAACCCATGGCATCTACGCGTACGTTACGCGGCGTGTTCGGGCAGGCATCCAGTCGGTCAAGCACACCGTCCTTGTCGGCGTCACGCTTCTTGTTCGTGCCCCATACGATGCTGAAGCCGAAGGCTACGTTCACGCCCGGGCTCTTGTATGGTGCATAGTATTGCGGTTTGTCGGATTTGGTCAGCGGACTGATATCTGCCATGCTGCAGGGGATAAAGTCGGTAGCCAGTGTCAGCATGATGCCGTCGTACGGCGCAAAGCCTAATGCTGCACCTAAGGTACCGCCGTGACCGTTGATCAGCGAGTAGCTGGCGGCGATGTTGAACCAGTTAACCGGACGGAAGAAGCCGCCTAAGGTCAACTCCTCATATATCTTGTTGTTGTACAGCTTGGTTTGTGACAGGATGCCGAGACCCACTCTGTTCTCCCAGAACAATCCGTCAATACCTATGTTCAGGTGTGCGCGCGTCATGCGTGCATAGCCGCCCTTCTGACCTGTTGCCTCAATCTGGTTCAGGTAGCCGTTCAGGTGGTCGTTGATCTGCTTCTGCATGCCCTCAACATCAATCTTGCCGTCTTTCTCTTTTACCTCTACCGTACCGATGCCGTCAAAATCCATGTCACCCTTTACGTTACCGCGTACACCGTTGTTCCAGTAGATGAAGCCTAAGTCATTGATGGCTGCCGATATCTGCACGTATTTGATGGGCTTGTAGGTAAAGCCGAAGTCGATAGCAGCACCGAAGCCTGCGGGCTTCAGCAGGTTCATCGGCTTGTCGGTAATCTGCTTGGTCACGTTGTTCAGCCGGGTGCTGAAGTTCTCAAAGAACCCTTCGCCTTCGGGCGGCAGCAACTGCGACGGATCCACACCCGGTGTGGCGGCGCGCAGGTCGCCCTGCATGTTCAGTCGTGCCGGAGCGGTGGGGTCTGCATTGTTCGCACTGATGGTCAGCTTGCTGATGTTCATGTTCAGGTTAGCCAGACCCCATAGCAACTTCAGTTTACCGCCTATTGTCCATTGGTCGTTCAGCGGACGCGTGTAGCCGCCCATGATCTCCATGTAAGCCTGAGCGGTTGCGCCTAAGCCGGAAATCTTCAGGTTGTTCATGTCTATACCCACGCTGTTCGGCGTAATCATCGCTCCGAACATGCTCTTAGGTATGTTCACACCTGCATCTGCGCGCAGGTAGATGCCGCCATGGAAGTACCCGCCCTTCTTCGTGCGTGCGCCAAAACCTAAGATCGTCGTCGTCATGTCCATGCTAATCAGATTGTTGCCATGCAACTTTCTGAGGAACTTATCCGTCTCACCTTGGTTTAGTGCTGTTATCGTCTTGCCGTTCTTGGTGTATACGAGGTCGCTCAGTGATAGCGAGTTGTTTCCTGCCCACAGACTGGTGTAGCCTAACGGCGTAAAGACGATGTAGCCTTCACTCACCGGCATTAGGGCGGGGTTGAACTGCGAGCGTTGGGGCGCGTTCTCGAGGAAATACAGGGTGTTCACCTCTTGCGCCGATACTGCCATGCTGCCCGCAAGGAGGGCTACGGCTAATGCTGTGTTACGAAAGAATTGTTTCATCGTTGTGTCCTCCTATGCGTTATTTCTTTTCACTGTCAAATTCCATATTCAGTACGGCTTGTACATCACCCGTCACACCGGCCTTGATGCGCAACTTCCGGTCGGCAAGGAAAGTAGAAGGCTTCTTATCGTCGCCTATATGTGCGCGGAACTTGATGGCTTTCGCCTTGGCTATCTCGTCAAAATCTTCTGTGTGAATCGGCACAATCTTAGTGCTCTTGGCTGTCGTTATCTGGCTGCCGCTCATAGTTGCTCCTGCTATCTCTATGCCTTGCAGTTGATTGAGTGCCAGTTCGTTGCCGCCATCGTCAAGGAAGATAGCATCCAATGTCATGTCAACGGGTATGTCGTTGTTTATCACTAAGTATAGCGACAACTCCGCACTGTCAATCTTCGTGATGATGCCGTTGGTCATGGCAGCCAGCGAGTCTAAACGTGCGCGCTCCAAATTAATGTCCTTAATCGTGTCCGAGTATGCAACACTCAGTCCCGGATGGAAATCCAACGGCATGGTGAATTTGAAGTCCAGAATGAAGTTGGTGTTCTTCGTCATTCGGAACTGCTTCATGTTCAGGCTGTTTGCCTTGCCGTTGTCAATCTGCAACTCATAGTTGTAGTACAGTTTGCTGATTTCTTTTTTGAAGAATTGGTCGATAGCACCACCATTGACCGGATCTTTGTCCAAACGGATAGAACTTTGTACGGTCTGGTCTATCGGCGCATCTATCGGTAGCACGTTGTTCAGCGGCTTGGTTGTAGTCTGTCCGCCATCCCACAAGGCAAGTGTCTTCGAACCGTCAGGGTGGTGTGCACTTATCTCTTTGATAAAGATGTCCAGCGGCATCGATACACCGTAGGTGAACTTCATGTCGATTATCGGATTTTTAACAGGCAGTAGCAAGGGCTCGTTGCCGTTTATCTTGATGGGCACCTCCACCTCGCCGTCGTCATACGTCTGCGAGCCCGGACGGAAATAGCCGTACAACGACTCATATTCCATCATCTCAACTTGGAAGCTGAAGTGGAAGCCTGAGTTAGCGGCAACAACCACATTCTCGCCGGTCTTCAGCGTTACGACAAAAGTGACGTAGGCGTCTTTCACTACGTTCGAACTCGATGGCGTGGCATTCTCGTCTGCCATCATCACGAGGGTGAAATCATCCAGCTCGATAGGCATGTCGGTGTTCAGCTTGAAGCCTTCCAGCGGTATCTCTTTTTCCTTGCGGCGGAACTGGTCGCCCAGCACCATCACTACCTTCTGAATATCGTTGTCGGTGATAGTCAGGTTGGTGGTGCTGATGCGCGTTGTGAACTTTGCTTTCTCAATCACCATACTATCCAATCGCTCGTCCGACATATCGTCGTTCACTCCGGCAAAGTTGATCTTGAGCTCAAAAGGTATTTCCACCTCCGTGTTCTGCGGTACGATAGACAGTGCAGGATTGACGGACTGCAGGGTCATATCGCTTTCTACGGTACCGATATAGTCCTTCAGCTCGATCTTGTGGAAGTCGCGCACGTGATGTTCGTTCACCGACAACTCGATGATACTGTCGTTGTTGATGGTCACTTGTGCTTGATCACCCAGCAGGCCGATCAGGTCGCCAAAGGTGGCGCTGACCTCGCCAATAGGCAGAGTGAGCCGCGCTTTAACGTTGCTATCCACGGTCACTTCACCCAGATTAACATCCGAATGGCAGCCTGCCAAACCTATCCCTGCCATAGCAAGGAGCAATAGGTAGTGTAATGATTTTTGTCTCATACGTGTATGTTGTCTGTTTGTATTATTCGTCCCGTATCCCCCTTATCCTCCATCCCGTGTAGTCTCATTTTCAATTTGCCTACAAAGATACTAATTTTTTTTGAATTTTGCAAGTATTCTGTTATATTTTTTATCTTTCTCCGTTTTTATTCATCATCTTGCACACATTACCGCCTATTTCTTGTCCCAACCGCCTCCGTTATCACGTCCCTCTCCGGTCTTCGTTGTTATGATTTCCGGCATGCCATATTGGTGCTATTGTATATTATCGTCTATCTTTCTTCGTTTCTGTTTTTTCAAATGGCAGCTCGTCTTTCGGCAGGATGTGGTCTATTGCTCGCTGGGTGGATATGACCGAGTGCCCCAATCTATGTTCAACATCGGCTCGTGCATTCCGTGCCACTTCTGCACCATCTTTGGCTGCTTCGGCAGTCTCTCGCATCCCGTAGGTTTGTCTTTCCCGACTAAGGTCAGTAGCTGTCTGTTCGGCAAGGGCGTTTAGCAGTAGTTCCATGTTCGTCATGTTGTCGCGTAGGTTTTGACTTGTCAAGCCCTTGTACTGCTTGTATTCGCGCGTGGTCATCCCACTCCATACTTTGCTCATCATGTCAGTCAGAGCGGCAATCTGTCGATCTTCGGCTACGCCGCTGCGTTTCCATTCATCGGTAAGCCCTTTGCGTATTTCGATGGTTTTGATGCGTTGGTTAATCCAGTTTTCCGAGTAGCCTAAGCGTGTGTAGTCTTTTATTGCTTGCTCGATGCTTCGTTCGGGATCTTGCATCTGGTAGAACCGTTCGCTACCGACACGCGCCAACCACTGCTTGATAGGCTCTGCTTTCTTCGATGGAATAGACTGTATGATACGCAGAATGCCCTCTAATGATGCACAATTTGTGCTATGTAATTTTCCGTCAGTTGAACGAAATTGGTGAGGGGTACAAATTGTACCCCACACGGAATTTAATTCAAGATCCCGTTTGCGCATCTTCTTAATATATTGAGATACATCTTTTGATTCGGTCAAGATGCACACAACATCAGCTATGCTGAAATACCATAATTCTTGCTCATCGTCATAGAAGATTCTGATGTTGTCTGAATCGAACATTTTTACTAAATCATGTGTTGCCATCGTTCTATTTTTTTTGTATTGTACACTACTAAGTCACATTGGTCCCACTTGTTGGTAATTGTTGACTGAATAATCTCTCAAGCATTTTTGCTAATTGTTGGTAATTGTTGACTGAATAATCTCTCAAGCATTGTTGCCAAATTGTTGGTAATTGTTGACTGAATAATCTC
>JAFSPC010000005.1 GCA_017443075.1 Paludibacteraceae bacterium | reverse complement strand
GCTGTATGCCAAGTTCCGCCCCACGCCCATGTACGGATGTCCGCTTGCAGCCATGCCCAGATATTGCAGGCCATTGAACAAGGTGTCGAACTGAATCATGCGGTTGAGTACTCCGGGCTTGACGAAGTATGCGCCGAAACCCAGGACTATACTGACCGCTTCGCTGACAGACCGCTTCGCTGACAGACCGCTGCGCTGAGAGACCGCTGCGCTGACAGATGGCCGGGCAAAGCCCTTCATCATTTCGCTAATCCAATGTGTCGATTCGGGGCGGCAGTCGGCATCGGTGAGCAGCAGATAGTCGTATTGTGCAGCTTTGGCTCCGAGGGTGATGGCCAGTTTCTTGGTTGAGGTAACCCGCGCCCCAATGGGTACGAATGTGAGCTTGAGGTTGCGGTAGCGTTGTTGCCAATACTCAAGGTAGGTGCGCGTGTTGTCTATACTGCCGTCGTTGACCACGATAACCTCGTATACGGGATAATCTTGCGTCATCAGCGCTTGCAGATAGTCGCGCAGGTTGTCCTCTTCATTCTTGGCGCACACGATTACACTCACTCCGGCAGGTGCGTCTGAAGTGTCCTGTACCGTTGCTTGCTTTGTCCGACGCGTCCTACGCACGGCGGCAAGGATATAGCGCAGGTAGAAATACAGCTGGTAGAGCCACATCAGGGCGAATACGGCCAGCAGGATTTGTTGTGTCAATGACCACTGTGACAGCATTACTGAATGCGCAGACGAACGTTAATATTCCAACATCACATTATCCACCCACATCGTGTTCCCCTCATGTCCGACAAAGGGCTCTTGCGATCCGGCGGAGAAGTTGATGATCAAGTGCGTGGGCGCCTTGGTGGCATCCCAGCCTTCCTCAATGAAATTGACCATTTTGCCCTTGCTGTTCATGGCATACATGTCGCTCTTCAATCCCATGTACGGCTTATAGAACGGTTCGCCGGTAATGTTACCATAGTGTACCTCAATACGATGACCGTTTTGCCATGTGCTGACTGTTTTTTCGAACAGTTCCATACCTGTACCTACCCGCACGGCATGTATGTTGCCATCGGCATCCTCCCATCGGTTGATGAGCAGGATGAATGCCTTGGCACAGTCATGCCCGGCAATTGACTTAGGTTTGCCTCCCCCCTTGGTGCTCGTCATAGTCTGCTCGGGCGAGACCTTGCACTTGTAGTCAAATACCAACGCTTTCGGTCGTTTGGTGAACGGCACACCGCATTCGATGTTATGATTCGGGTTGTCGGTGGACTTGATGGGCTCTATTGTCCTGCCTGTGAATAGTGTACCTCCGGCAATCACGGATACGTTCACTATACCCAGCGCCTTGATACTCTGTAGCTCCACATCCATACGGCAGCACTTGCCCCCTCCTTCACGATTTTCAGGGCGCATCGTGCACGCACCTTTCTCTACGCCGGCTACCTTGGCATAAGCGTTGCTGCTCGACCAAGGGCTACCGGAATGCAGATAGTCGTACGCCTTGTTCTGGCGGATCGTATCCGATTTACCGAGGCAGTACAACTCACGCGTGTTGCCGCCGATGATACCGCTCTCTTTGATTACTCTAACCACCCATTGCTCCATATCTCCGTATGGCACGGGTTCCAATTGTTGTGCGTAGCCATTCGCTGCAACGAAGAGCATAACAGCTACTATCTGTAACGTCTTTTTCATCTTTCAACTGTCATCTTTCACTTTTCTCCTGCTTCAGCCTCTTGTACAGCAGATTACGCTTGTCTGCCCGTATGGCGTCGCCGATACGCGCGGCTACCTGTTGTGCACCTGCTTCACTGAGCAGATTACCTTCGCGAGCCACTTTTTCAGAAGCTTGTTGTGTTGCCGGCACTACGGGCACAAACGCCTTAGCGGTGCTATCCATACCTGCCTCGGTTAGCCAGTTGAAGGTGATCATCTCGACATCAATCAGTTGCATCTCGTCGCGTTTGCACATGCGTCGTACCACCTCTGGGAACACGCCCATGCGGTGAACCTGTGTGCCTTCCGGAGTGAAGTAGCGCGGGCATGCGGGCGTGAGCCAGATGAGCTTAACGCCTTTCTTTTTTGCCGCTTGCTGAATGGCTTGTAATTGCTCCAGATACACATCTGCCTGCGTCTTACCCTCCGCTTCGGCATCCACTTCAACGGGTAACTTGCACAGCATCACCACATCGCCCTTGCTTGCCGGAGCCAGCAATGCGGCAGGGTCAGGCTGCTGTTGTGTGGCAGAGGCTTGCACTTCAACCGTTACAGCGTCGTCAAACAGCGGCTGAAGCATCGTTGCGTAGCCAACGGCATTGTTGGCTTCGTCAGTTACCATCATCGGGTCGTCACCTAATACCAACACGCGCAGAGGCTTGGGCTCTGCCATCATGGCTACGCACATCATGAGCGCAGGAAGAACAAGTAATACCTTTTTCATATTCTGTAAATTATGTTTCACAATGATATACCAACCAATCAACTGCCAGTTGTCAGTTGCCGGCTGATTGCCGATTTGCCCACAAAGATACGAAAAAAAAATGAATTTTGCAAATTTTTCTCTCATAAAAACGCTTTTGAGCCGTAAAAAGATGTTTTTGTAACTAATAGACCGCTTTGCACAAAAGAAGAAAGTCCGCTTGCTCAAAGAAGAAAGTCCGCTTGCTCAAAGAAGAAAGTCCGCTTTGCTCAAAGAATAAAGACCGCTTTGCTCAAAGAAGAAAGTCCACTTTGCTCAAAGTAAAAAGAACCACCCGAGTTCTAAAAAAACGACGAGTTCAATCGGGGTTTCATAGAGGGTATGTAGATGCTGTATCAGGCTTTTCACCGATGAATGACATGTATCGGTATAGTAACTATGGGATATGTAGGGTGGGGGATATACAAAAAAAGAAGGATTGTCTCCCGACAACCCAATCTTCATTAACCTTAAATCTAATACCATGAAAAACACGATGCAAAGGTACGGTAAAAAATCCATATATGCAAATATATGCGCAAAAAACATGTTTTATAGCATAAAATACGCGATTTTTGTTATCTGTATATTACATTGAGCATAAGAAAGTGCAACTATTTCGAAAAAAATGGCAACTATTCGTGGTGGTACGGTTCGCCACGCAAAATAGTCATGGCGCGGTACAGTTGTTCGACAAAGAGGAGTCGGATCATCTGGTGGCTGAAGGTCATCCTGCTGAGTGATATCTGGGCGTCGGCGCGCTGATAGACAGCCGAGCTGAAGCCATAAGGGCCGCCGATCACAAACGTCAATCCGCGATTAGCGGTGTTCAGCCATGATTGCAGTTGTGTGGCGAAGGTTAGGCTGCGGTACTCAGTGCCATGTTCATCCAATAGTACGACAAAACTGCCCTCCACCGCCTTGAGTATGGCTTCTCCCTCAAGTTGCTTTTGCTGTGCCTGCGTCAGACTCTTGGTGTTCTTGAGGTCGGGGATGACTTGGATGTCGAAGGTGATGTAGTGCCTGAGGCGTTGAACATACGCCTCAATCATCTGCGGCAATTCGTTGCCTACCGTTTTGCCAACTACAAGCAGAGTGGTCTTCATTGTTGTGGTGCGTTATAAACAAAGATGCGATTGTGAGAAATCCTGTCTCAGGCATCTGAGCCCTGTTAATTGGAAATAATCGATATTGTTGCAAAGGTATAAAAAAATTTGCTTTTTTGCAAATAATTTCGTATCTTTGTGCAAAATTTCGAATCAATGGGCTCGTTAATGTTACAATCAGATACCATTTGTGCTATAGCGACGGCATACGGTATCGCCGGCATATCCGTAGTGCGCGTGAGCGGCAGCGAGGCTGTGCGCATCGTAGATACGTTGTTTGTCGGCAAACACCGCTTGGGCGAGGTGCCTTCGCACTCGGCCCATTATGGATTGATAGAACGTGAGGGAAAGAAGTTGGACGAGGTGGTGTGTACCGTGTTCCGTGCTCCGCACTCGTTTACGGGAGAGGATGTGGTGGAGATAGCCTGCCACGGCAGCCTGTATATACAGCAGGAGTTGCTGCGTTGGCTGACAGCCTGTGGCGCACGAATGGCAGACCGAGGCGAGTTTACGAAGCGCGCCTTTCTGAACGGGCGTATGGATCTGACCCAGGCTGAGGCTGTGGCAGACCTGATAGCCGCTCGCTCAGAGGCGGAAAAGGATTTGGCTCTCAACCAGTTGCGTGGCGGTATATCCGAGCGTATAGCCGCCCTGCGCGAGCAACTGCTGACTTTTACTGCATTGCTGGAATTGGAACTGGATTTTGCTGACCATGAGGATGTAGAGTTTGCCGACCGTAGCGAGTTGCGCGCTGTGCTAAGCAATGCCAGGCAAACCATTGACAGGTTGATTGCTTCGTTTGAGGCGGGCAATGCCATCAAACAGGGTGTGCAGGTAGCCATCGTGGGTGCACCTAATGCGGGCAAGTCAACGCTGCTGAATGCTTTACTCGGTGATGAGCGCGCCATCGTCAGCGATATACGCGGCACGACGCGCGACACGATAGAAGACACGCTGACCCTTGGCGGTGTGCAGGTGCGCCTGATAGATACCGCCGGCATACAGCAGACCGATGATACGGTTGAGCTGTTAGGTATCGAGCGCAGCAGACGTGCCGTACAACGCGCACACATAGTGATTGAACTGATGGATATGACCGACCCGCAGCCGGTGGTTGATGCCGATTCGCTCAGCGCGCGCCAGGTGTGGCTGCGCGTATACAACAAGGCTGATTTAGTACAGGATGCCGAATGCCGGATGTCTGATATATGCATCAGCGCGAAGAACGGGGATATACTCGCGCTGCAGGAGCGCTTGGAGCAAGAGGTGGAACGCCTGACGTACCACAGCGATTCGGCGTTGGTGAGCAATATCCGGCATTACGAGGCGTTGAACAGTGCCGGTCAGGCATTGGCGCGTGTGGAAGATGGAATGAATGAGGGGATAAGCGGCGATCTGGTTGCTCCCGATTTGCACGAGGCGCTGGATGCCCTGGGCGAGATAACAGGGCAAGTGACGTCGCAAGAGGTGCTGAACACCATCTTTGAGCGGTTCTGCATAGGTAAATGAGAAAGAAAAAAACAGGGGGAGATGATAGATGCAGACAGGCGTGCTATCGTAGCCTGCACCCGTCAATAGCGTAGTGTGAGCCGTCGGGGAGGATAATGGTCAGGCAACCGTTGACGAAACGTTTGGCAGGTGCGATGAGTGCATCCGAATGGGTATAGACGGCATCGGCAGGCTGCTCGGGCTTATCCGCCGGCAAGGGACGGATGTCCTGAAAACGCCGCCAACCATTTGCATCCTTGTACAAAGCGATAGAATTCTCCGGCACATAGAGGATGCAGGTCATTGTGTCGACGTCGGTAAAATTGCTGTTCATGACAGCAGGCGTATCAGCGTAGCAATAGATTTCCGCCAACGCCTTGTTGCCTACAAACGTGTTGCTGCTAAGCGATGTTAATCCGCTTGGCAGCACTATTTTTTTTAGGCTGCTACAATCCTTGAATGCCTGCGCGCTGATACTGTTTAGACTATCGGGCAGTATGGCGGATTGCAGGGCAGTGCACGACAGAAACGCATCGCTACCGATGCTACGCAGGCTATCGCCGAAGCTGACGGCAGACAGCGCGGTACAAGAGGCGAACGCCTTCTTGCCAATCGAACGTACACCATCGGGAATGCGTATGAACGAAAGTGCGGTGCAACCATTGAACGTACCATCAAGAATGGCGTTGAGACTGTCGGGCAAAGTTACATGTTTGAGGGCTGTGCATTGCTCAAATGTGCTGCCTCGCAGCACACGGACACTGTCGGGAATATCAATTGAAGAAAGGTTAAGGCAACGATAGAATGCCATCGGGCCTATGTCTGTCAGATGAGACGAGAGCGTTATCTGCCTGAGATTGATGCAATTGAAGAATGCATTAGCATCAATGCGCTTGACGCTACCCGGGATAGTAACCGCCCTGATGACGTCACAATAGTTGAACGCCCTGTAGCCGATAGCCGTCACGCTATATGTCCGATATTGGTACGTAACCGTGGCGGGAATGGTGAGCGTGCTGTTGGGCAGTTCGGAATAATTTAACAACCCTGTACCTTGGTATGTCACCTCGGCTGTAGCAGTCTGGATGTCAAGATTGTAATATAGGTCACCAATCTTGACACCGCCGGCTTGCATAGCCGTGGTGAAACCAAGAAACAGATAGATGAGTAGTCGTTTCACTACGCAGACAATGGTGTTTGTGTACACCGGCATCAGCGGTGATTACTTGACGGGCTTGCCGTAGCTTGATTACTTAACTCGCTCGCAGTAGCTGCCGTCGCGTGTATCCACGCGGATGATCTCGCCCTCGTTGATGAACAGAGGCACACGGATCTCGGCGCCGGTCTCCAACTTGGCAGGTTTGAGCGTGTTGGTGGCTGTATCACCACGCAAGCCCGGCTCTGTATATGCTACAGCCAGCTCAACCTTGGCGGGGAGTTCGGCAAACAGAATCGTGTCGGTAGAAGCGTCGGATACGACATCAACTACAAATCCCTCCTTGAGGTAGTCAACGCCAGTGATCAGGTCATGGGCGATGGGCACCTGCTCGTAGGTCTCGTTATTCATGAAGATGTAATCCTCGCCCTCCTTGTAGAGGAACTGGTATGGGCGGCGCTCCACGCGGACGTCCTCAAGTTTCTCACCGATATTGAAGCGGCGCTCCAAAACGCGTCCGTCAACTACATCTTTGAACTTAACGCGCATAATCGTGTTGCCCTTGCCGGGTTTAACATGCAAAAATTCGATAACGAAATACAAACGGCCGTCCATGCGGATGCAAACGCCGTTCTTAATGTCTTGTGAGTTAATCATACGTTACAATATATTTTATTTGTTTGCTATTCGAAATTGGTTGCCAAAAGGCATAATGCAGAACATTCACGCAACAAAGTTACAATTTTTTTTCCAAATATACAAGAAAATTCAAAGTTTTCTTGCATTTCTCATAAAAAAATAGTAATTTTGTACTCCAAAATATAACAATCATGGAGTCAATGCGTGAATTTTTCGGTACATTTGATATCTGGCAGGTGCTGTCATCCTTTATCTTCCTGATAGCCATTATCGACCCGTTCGGCAATATCCCCATAACCATAGCAATGGAGAAGAAGGGGATTAAGATCAATGCCCGGAAGGTGTGTATCGCCAGCATGGTGATCCTGATGGCGTTCTTGTTTCTGGGCGAATGGATACTGAAGCTGTTCGGTGTGCAGATCGAGTATTTCGCCATAGCGGGCGGTTTTGTCATCTTCCTGATGGCTATGGAGATGGTGCTGGATATAACGATCTTCCAAAACGACAAGCTGGAGGATGAGGTAGCCGGTGGCGGTTCGATTGTGCCGTTAGCGTTTCCGATGTATGCAGGTCCGGGTGCGTTTACGGCATTGCTGGCGATCACGGCGGAGTATAGCATCTGGAATCTATGTATATCCTTGTTCCTATGTATGCTGGTGCTCTATCTGGTACTGGTAGGAACGAACTGGCTGACGAAGTACCTCGGAAAGACGGCGTTGTATATCATCCGCAAGTTCTTCGGCATCATTGTGCTGGCTATAGCCTGCAAGCTGATGTTCGGCAATCTGGCCGTGATCTTCTAAGCGCGCGCATGACAAATGACTTGTAACGAGCAACCCAAGTAATCTATAGAATGGCAATTGAGATGAGAACGACAGGCAAGACAGTAATTGCAGCGCTGGCAGCCGCGAGTATGCTGTGCGGTTGTGCGCGCACGCCTCGGTTTGAGGTGAGCGGGTGTATAACGAATGCCGAAGGCGAGATGTTGTATCTTGAGCACACGGGTCTGGTAAGGACCGAAGTGGAGGATTCGTGTGTGTTGCCTGCCGATGGGGCGTACACCCTGCGCGGCAAGGCACCCGAGTACCCCGACTTTTACCGCCTGCGTATAGGCAAGGATTATGCGGTAGTGGTGGTGGATTCGACAGAGACGATTCGGTTGTGCACCCCGCGTGACAGCCTGGCGCTGACGCAAGCGTTTGCCGGTTCGGCGGCGAGTGTGACAGTGGCTGAGTTGCGTCAGTCGCTGCGCGAGAAGCCTATAGATGAGCATCGACAGATGGCACAAGGGGTGATACTGAAGCAACCCCGGTCGATGGCGGCATATTATGCCGTATTCCAGAGCAAGCAGGGTGTGCCGGTGTTTGATATGTATGATCCCTCGCAACGTCGGTATTATCAGGCGGTGGCTACATCGATGAACCTGACGATGCCCGACTACGTGCGTACGCGTACCTTATATACCCAAGTGATAGAAGCCCTGAATGCCGAGCGCAAGGCGTTGAATGAGATGGCAATGCGCCAATACATAGACGAGAGCGAATCGACGATGCTGGATATAGCCTTGCCCAACATCTATGGCGATACATGCCTGCTGAGCGAACATCTTGGCAAAGTGGTGCTGCTGGAGTTCTCGACCTCGCAGATGGAGCGCGGCAATGCGTACGTGTTGGCACTGCGCGACCTGGACAACAAGTACAACGTGCGTGGATTGGATATCTATTCGGTGAGTGTGGATCCTGTGAAACTGTATTGGGAAGACTGGGTACGTAACCTGCCGTGGACCTGCGTTAGAACAGAAACGACCACGCCGCTGCTGACATACAACGTGACCACACTGCCGACTATGTTCCTGTTGGACAGAAAAGGGCAAGTGCAAGGGCGCTATGACGACTTTGAGCAGTTAGAGAAAGCTATTAAACGGGAATTGAAAATTTCGAAATGACAGATGCCAATTGATAATAGGCAGATGCCCATTGATAATAGACAGATGCCAAGTGATATATAACAATGAGATAATACAGATATGAACCTGCAAGGACAGACGATAGCCATGGCGAGTGATCACGCCGGCTATAACCTAAAGCAAGATGTACGCGCCTGGTTAGAGAGCCAAGGCGCTCAAGTAAAGGATTACGGGTGTTACTCCACCGAGAGTTGCGATTACCCTGATTTTGCCCACCCCTTAGGTGCAGCGATTGACAAAGGTGAGCAGTTGATGGGGGTAGTTATCTGCTCGACTGGCAACGGCATCTGTATGACAGCCAACAAGCACCAAGGTGTACGTGCCGCCTTGTGCTGGGATACGCCGCTGGCAGTGCTCGCACGGCAACATAACAATGCCAATGTGCTTGGTCTGCCCGCCAACTTCGTTTCGAAAGAGAAAGCACTGGAGATGGTGCAGACATTCTTTGCCACAGACTTTGAGGGCGGACGTCATGAGCGCCGTGTGAACAAGATACCCGTCTGCTAAGTGAGACTAATCAATCAGATACGTTGTTGGGCAAGTTATGCGCTGAGTGCTGTAGGCATTCAGCGCATTGAACATTTGCCCACATTTGTGTCGATAGAGCCGGCGGATTTCTGTCAGTTGACTTGCCCTGAGTGTCCGGTCGGCCGGCGTCAGACGAACGGCGCAGTGCACGGCGTGATGCAGCCTGCAGACTACAAGCGTATAGTGGATGAGGTAAAGTCGTATGTGCACACGATCCAGTTGTTTTGGCAAGGCGAACCGCTACTGAACAACTCGCTGCCGGAGATGATACGTTTGGCGCGCATGCAGGGGATATATACCATCGTATCCACCAATGCCCAGCGTTTGGACAGAGCGATGGCTGAGCGCTTGGTACAAGCCGGGCTGAACAGGATCATTGTGAGCATGGACGGCTGGACACAGACGACCTACGAGCAGTACCGCCAAGGTGGCGATGTGGAAAAAGTGAAGCAGGCTGTCCGATGGCTGCGCGAGGCAAAGGAAGCCTCGCACAGTAGGATACAGATTGAACTGCAATGCCTCAAGCTCCGCACGAATGAGACGGAGTGGGGAATCATGCGGCGTGAGTACAAACGTTTGGGTGCAGACCGCCTGACCCTGAAGACCGCCCAGTTGTACGATTATGAAGAAGGCTCGCCGCTAATGCCAAGCGATGAGCGGCACTCGCGGTACCGGTACGATGCCAAGGCTGGCAACTACGTGCCGAAACGCAAGATGCGTAACCGTTGCTACCGCCTATGGAGCGGATGTGTGATTGATGTGCAGGGGAATGTGATGCCCTGCTGCTACGACAAAGGCAAGCAGTATATCTTAGGCAATATACATACACAGCCGCTCAGCGATATATGGCGTGGCGAGAAGGCGGAACTATTCCGCCGGCAGGTGCTGTCACGCAGAGCTGATATTCCGATTTGCACCAATTGCGACGAATGAAAGAGGATGTGCCAGAAACTGACACATCCTCTTCTTTTTTCCGCTGTGAGCGCAGAATCAATCAGATGCCTCTGATTGCTGCTATTACTCAGCGTCTTTTTTAGCAGCCTTCTTGGCAGGCGCCTTCTTAGCCGGTTTGGCTTCAGCCTCCATTGAAGCCTTGAGGTTAGCGAGTACGTCGAGGTCACCGAGCGTGGTCTTCTCAACCTTAGGCAGCTCAGGTGCAGCCTCTTTCTTCTCGGCCTTGCCTTCCTTAGCAGGAGCCTCTTTGCGCTCCTCCCAAGTGCGTAGGTGGGAAACGAGAATACGCTTAGCGTCGCGGTTGAACTCAAGGATCTTAACGTCGAGTTCGTCGCCAACGGCAACAGGGCTCTTGTCTTCCTTCTGCAGGTGACGTGTCGGGCAGAATCCCTCTACGCCCTCATCCAGCAGGATGGTAGCTCCCTTGTCGGTGATGTCGAGTACCTTGCCTGTAACGATGGTGTCCACACCGAACTTAGCCTCGAGTTCCTCCCAAGGATTCTCCTCGAGTTGCTTGTGACCAAGCGAGAGGCGGCGGTTCTCTTTGTCGATGTCGAGAACGATAACCTCGATCTCAGCGCCGATCTGTGTGAACTCGTTGGGGTGCTTGATTTTCTTGGTCCAGCTCAGGTCGCTGATGTGAATCAGTCCTTCAACGCCCTCCTCCAGTTCGACGAATACGCCGAATCCGGTGAAGTTACGAACCTTAGCGAAGTGTCGTGTGCCGATAGCGTACTTGGTTTCGATGGTCTCCCAAGGATCGGGCTTGAGTTGCTTGATGCCGAGTGACATCTTGCGATCGGCGCGGTCGAGAGTAAGTATCACGCACTCAACCTCTTGTCCAACCTTGAGGTAGTCGTTAGCCGAGCGGAGGTGCTGGCTCCAACTCATCTCGCTAACGTGAACGAGACCTTCAACGCCGTCAGCAACCTCAACGAATGCTCCGTAATCGGTCATCACAACCACTTTGCCCTTGATCTTGTCGCCAACCTTGAGGTTAGCGTCGAGAGCATCCCATGGGTGCGGAGTGAGTTGCTTCAAGCCCAGTGCGATACGCTTCTTATCCTCATCAAAGTCAAGGATAACCACGTTGATCTTCTGGTCGAGTTGTACGATTTCTTTCGGATCGCTAACCCGTCCCCAGCTGAGGTCGGTGATGTGTATCAGGCCGTCAACGCCCCCGAGGTCAATGAATACGCCGTAGTTGGTGATGTTCTTAACGGTACCCTCCAGCACTTGGCCTTTCTCCAGTTTGCTGACGATCTCCTTCTTCTGTGCCTCGAGCTCAGCCTCGATAAGCGCCTTGTGGGAAACGACAACGTTGCGGAACTCCGGATTGATCTTAACGATCTTGAACTCCATCGTTTTGCCGACGAACTGGTCGTAGTCACGGATCGGTCGGATGTCGATCTGGCTGCCGGGCAAGAATGCCTCCATGCCGAGAACGTCAACAATCATGCCACCCTTCGTGCGGCACTTGATGTAACCTTGAACGATCTCCTCTTTCTCGCAAGCCTCGTTAACTCGATCCCAAGCTTGGGCGGCACGAGCCTCTTTGTGGGAGAGGATGAGCTGACCGTTCTTGTCCTCTTGGCTTTGGATATAAACCTCTACTTTGTCCCCCGGCTTGAGGTCGGGGTTGTAGCGAAACTCGGAAGCAGCAATGAATCCGTTGCTCTTGAAGCCGACGTTAACCTCTACTTCGCGT
>JAFSPC010000068.1 GCA_017443075.1 Paludibacteraceae bacterium | reverse complement strand
TTACCTGCCTGCGCTCACGGGCGATGAGCAGCTCACCATCGAGACAGATATGTCTTATGTGGCAAGCAACTACACGACGCTCGAATTTGACCTGCAGGGCGACAACTCGCTATCGACGCTTACTGTGTATGTTGACAGCTCAGCCGTGTACGACATCCCTATTCTTCCCCACCTGCCTTTCTCTACTGGCCTGACTACCGTCGGTTGCACGGACAGCACCATTCAGTTCAGGCTACCGGCTGAGGGCAACTACCGCGTTCAGGCGTACCTCAACGACCGCCTGCTGGCGCCCGACTGCATCCGGCGCGCTGAAGGCGACGAGATGGCTACGCTGCGTATACCCGACTGCCCCAAGGGGCGTTCGTTCCTGCGTATCTATGCCGCCAACTTTGCCAACCGTCTGAATGACGTACTCATCCCGATGCAGGATGGCAAGGTGGTCACCGATGCGGAGGCACTCAACCTGAACGACGACCAGACACAGGTGCTCTATTCGCTCATGATTGACCGCTTCTACAACGGCAATACGGCTAACGACGAGCCACTCAACGATCCCGAAGTACTGCCCATTGTGGATTATCAGGGCGGCGACCTTGCTGGCATAACAGCAAAGATCAACAGCGGCTTCTTTGACGACCTCGGCATAACCACCATCTGGGTATCCCCTATCACCCAGAACCCCACTGACGCGTGGGGACGCTACCCTTTCAAGAACGGCAACAAGTACGACCCAAGTAAGACGTATACAAAGTTCTCTGGCTACCATGGCTACTGGCCTATATACAACAACAAAGTGGATCATCGCTTCGGCACACCTGACGAACTGCGTGCCATGCTTGACGCTGCGCATGCTCACGGGATGCACGTTGTACTCGATTATGTAGCCAATCACCTGCACATCAATTCCCCCGTTATTCAGCAGCACCCCGAGTGGATTACCGACTCTATCCTGCCTGACGGACGCCGTAATTTTGAGTTGTGGGACGAGGCGCGACTGACCACGTGGTTCGACGTACACATCCCTTCGCTCGATTTGGAGCGCACCGAAGTATGCGAGGCGATGACGGACACCGCGCTGTTCTGGCTTGAGAATTATCCCTTCGACGGCTTCCGTCATGACGCGTGCAAACATATTCCCGAGAGCTATTGGCGACTGCTGGGGCATAAGATTGCTACCCGCTTCCCGAACAGGCATATTTGGATGATAGGCGAGACGTATGGTTCGCCTGAACTCATCGGAATGTACGTTAAAACAGGTATGTTAAACGCGCAATTCGACTTCAACGAATATTACGGCATTCGCGAATCTGTGATTGACACCAAGTTTGGCATGCAGGAGTTGGAGCGTATTGTCAAGGAGTCAATGGCTGCTTACGGAGCGCATCACACGATGGGTAACATATCCGGCAACCACGATCAGGTGCGTATTGCCTCACTCGCCGGAGGTGCCATACGCGCGGACGAGGACGGCAAGGAGGCTGGTTGGACTCGCAACATCGGCATTGGGGATGCCGCTATCGCATATCGAAAGGCTTTGTTGCAGGAGGTAATCAACTTCACCATTCCGGGTGTACCTTGTATTTATCAGGGCGACGAATATGGTGAAGTCGGTGGCAACGACCCCGACAACCGAATGCTGATGCGTTTCGACGGACTAAACGAACAGGAACAGCAGATGCGCAGCGAGGTGCAGAAACTCATTCGCCTGCGTCGCCACTCTATGCCTCTGCTTTATGGGGATTTGCAAACAGAGCACCTGACTGACAACGAATGGGTCTATTCGCGCACATACATGGGCGAAAAGGTTACTGTCACCATCAATCGCAAAGCACTGACTTTCACCATCCAATAACACGGCATAGCCGTCACCAACACGGCGCAGCCGTAACCAACACGCAGTCACCAACACGCAGTTACCAACACGGCGCAGCCGTAACCAACACGCAGTAACCAACACGCAGTAACCAACACGCAGTTATTAACCCTAAATTATACACACATGAAAAGATTTACCATTATCCTCTTGGCAGCACTGGCATTCATATCGTGCGCCAAGCAGGCACCTGAGCAAACGAGGCACACCAAGTTTGCGTATGATGCCACTATCTATGAGTTAAACACCCGCCAACTGACACCGGAGGGCACATTTGCTGCCGCCGAAGCCGAATTGCCCAAACTGAAAGAGATGGGAGTGGATATCATCTGGGTGATGCCTATTCAACCCATCGGCAAACTGACGCGCAAGGGTACGCTCGGCAGCTACTACAGTATTATCGACTATTGCGATTTCAATCCGGAGTTCGGCACACGCGAGGATTTTGAGCACTTTCTCGCTAAGGCGCACGAGCTGGGCATGAAGGTTATTCTTGACTGGGTTGCCAACCACACCGCACCGGATAGCGACTGGACATTGAATGACGGATGGCACTACCGCGACGAGAACGGCAATCTGATGGTTCAATACGATTGGACGGACATCAGCAAACTCAACTACGAGAACGAGGATATGCGCGCAGCTATGAAGGAAGCCATGCACTTCTGGATGGACGAGATCTGTATTGACGGCTTCCGCTGCGATGTGGCTGGTGAGGTACCTACCGACTTCTGGAACGACGCTATGAGCGAGTTGCGCCAATCACATCCAAACATGTTCACTCTCGCTGAAGACGAGGACAAAGCCATGGAGCTCTGCCAATCGGCATTTGACATGTACTACGGTTGGACGCTGCACCACTTGATCAATGGCGTGGCACAAGGCAAGAACAGCGTACAAGACCTGTGGGATTATTTCGCTAAGGCGGATACCACTGTCGAGGATTATGCCATCCGCATGAACTTCATTTCCAACCATGATGAGAACTCTTGGTCGGGTGATGAATACGAACGCTTAGGCAGCAACAAGGCTGTAGAAGCCATGACGGCGTTCACGTACATCATCCCGGGCATGCCGCTCATCTATACAGGTCAGGAGTACGGCAACCATCATCGGCTGGAGTTCTTTGAGAAGGATTGCATCGACCGCGATGACGACTGCTGGATGCGCTCATTGTATAGCGTACTCAACTATATGCGCGAGACCAATCCTGCACTCTACTCTCCCGAACTCGGAGCACCGATGGTGCGCCTGCAGTGTGACAACGACAAGGTCTTTGCTTCCATACGCAAGGTTTATCTGCCTGACGAGAAGAAATACAATGCCGTCGTTTCATTCATCAATATGAGCAACGAGCCGCAGCAGGTAACTGTCCAAGTTGGCGAGTATGCCGGCGACTATTTCGACCTTGACGGCAAGATGCTGCCGCTCGGCGAGCAATACACACGCGAGTTAGAGCCGTGGCAGTTCATCATCGCCACCATTCGCGAGTAAGATAGCATAAAAAAAAAGGCTGCCACCTTGTGTGACAGCCTTTTTCGCTTTTCTACTTATTGGATTTGGGCATTTTCTGCACCTTGTGTGTCAACCTTCTTACGTGGCTGACGCTTCCGTTTAGGTTTGTCGGCAGGTTTGTTTTCTGCCGGCTTAGGTGAAGTTGTTTCAGTCGTAGCATCCTTTTTCGGTTCAGCACTTGCTTCGTTAGCAGGCTTATCTGTAGCCTTTGCACTCGTATCGGCAACAGGTTTATCTGTAGCCTTTGCACCCGTCTCGGCTGCAGGCTTGGCTGCTTTCTTGCGTGGCGCACGTTTCGCTTTCGGCTTGGCTTCTTCAGCTGTCTCATTAGCCGGCTCTGCCTGCTTGGCATCGGTTTGCACAGGTTCGCTTACGCCTTGTGGCTGTTGCGTATCCGCCGGCGCAAGTTGTGTCTGTGCTTCAGGTGCTGGCTTTACAGCTTTTTTACGTGCCGGACGCTTAGCCTTCGGCTTTGCTTCCTCTTGGGGTTGCGGCGTCTCGGGCTTAGGCTGCTCTGCCTTTACTTGAACGGCTTTAGGCTGCTCTGCCTTTACTTGAGCGGCTTTGGGTTGCTCTGCCTTTACTTGAGCGGCTTTGGGCTGCTCTGCCTTGGGCTGTACGGCTTTGGGCTGCTCTGCCTTTACTTGAGCGGCTTTGGGTTGTTCTGCTTTCGGCTGCTGTTGCTTGGGTTGCTGCTTGGGTTGTTGTTGCTTCGCCTGTTGCTTGGGCTGCTTAGCTTGTTGTTTCGGTTGCTGTTGTGGTTGCTGTTGTGGTTGCGGATTCGCATCGGCGCGCAGCGCACGCTCAATCTTGTCGTCGGCATCCGACTCAGCCTGCGGGCGACTCAACTCTTGCCCGTTGGCGTTATAGAAGTGGTACTCCAACATTCCCACTCCCTGATTTTCCTGCAGCGTCACTCCGTAATGCCACCACCAGCGCAACTTGGTACTCAGCCAACCCTGACGCACATACGCATATACGTACGGGTGTACATGCAGGCGCATTCCTTTGCCATATACGCGGTACATCAGGTCGATCTCTTGTTCTAATTGTTCGGTAAAATTGATGGAACTCTGAATACGTCCCTTGCCGTGACATGTCGGACAAACCTCCGTCACATCCATCTCTACTGCGGGGCGTACGCGCTGTCGTGTGATCTGCATCAGACCGAACTTGCTGAGCGGCAGAATATTGTGGCGAGCCCTGTCATGCGCCATAAGTTTGCGCATATAGTCGTATAATTGCTGCTGATGTTCCTTGGAGTCCATGTCAATGTAATCCACAATGATGATTCCTCCAATATCACGCAATCGCAACTGGTGCACAATCTCATCGGCTGCCAGCATGTTGTAGTGGAAAGCATTTTCCTCCTGGTCGTCGTACACCTTTTTTGATCCGCTGTTGACGTCGATAGAGAACAATGCCTCTGTCTTGTCAATAATCAGGTAACCGCCGTTCTTGAATCCAACGGTGCGCCCGAGCCCCGTCTTCAGTTGCCGCGTTATGTCATAGTGGTCGAATATCGGCTGCGCGCCGGTATATAACTTGACGATTTTCACGCTTTCGGGCGAGATGAGTTCTACATAGGCTTTTACTTCGTCATATACCCCGGCATCGTTCACCTGAATGGTATTGAACTCTGGGGTAAACAGGTCACGAATGATGCCCGTTGTACGACCTATCTCCTCACAAATCAAGCTCACGGGTTGCTTCGTTTGCAGCAGGCGCAATGCGTCCTCCCATTTCCTGACGAGGATATTCAATTCTGAGTCCAGATCTTCCAGTTCAGCTCCTTCGGCTACCGTGCGTACAATCACCCCATAGCCTTGCGGACGAACTTGCTGCACCATCTTGCGCAGCTTGTTGCGCTCGCTATCCCTGCGGATTTTGTTGCTTACCATTACCTTGTCCCCCATCGGCATCAGCACCATGTTTCTGCCTGCGAGCGAGATCTCTGCCGTCAGGCGCGGTCCTTTGGTATTGATGGGTTCTTTGGTAACTTGTACTAATAGTGTATCTCCCACTTTCAGGTAGTCGGCTATTTGTCCGTCCTTACCGCACTCGGGCTGCTTTTCAATGCTGCGCATCGAGGGGATGCGGCGACGGTCGCTCACCGTACGGGAGATAAATTTCTGTAAGGTTAGAAAATTAGAACCTAAATCCAAGTAGTGTAGAAAAGCATCTTTCTCATAACCTACATCCACAAACACGGCATTCAGCGCGGGCATGACCTTTTTTACGCGGCCGTAATAGATATTGCCTACGGCATAGGTATCTACATTACGTTTCTCGCGTCTGATCTCTTGCAAGCGGTCGTCTTCGGTCAGCGCTATTGCAATCTCGTCGGGATGTACGTCAATAATCAATTCGCTTTTCATTTTTCAGTACATCTAATTGTTTGTATTTACCTTGCAATGCCCTGCTTCCGCTGAAGCAGGGCATCAACTTGCAAAGCGTTGTCGTCATTTACTTATGCTTATGACGATTCTTACGCAGACGTTTTTTACGTTTGTGCGTGGACATCTTATGTCTCTTATGCTTCTTTCCGTTTGGCATAATTGTTAAATATTTAATTGTTAATTAATCGCTTATTTTCTAACCTCTGCTGCAAACTCGCGAGCGGGCTTGAATGCTGGGATCTTGTGCTCTGGTACAACGATAGAGGTGTTCTTGGTGATGTTGCGTGCTACCTTCTCTGCACGTACCTTGGTGATGAAACTACCGAAACCGCGCAGATACACATTCTCACCACCGGCTACACTTTTCTTCACATCACTCATCGCGGTCTCCAAGACGTTCAAAATGGTGTTTTTGTCGTAGCCTGTCTCCATGGCTACTTGATTTACTAATTCAGCTTTTGTCATAATTGTTTGGTTTTATTTTGTTATACGTTTTTGACTTATTTTGTCGCATTCACGTCATTTTTGCGCGAAATGGAATGCAAAGATACAAAAAATATTTGATATTCAAAAGAAAAAATTAAAAAAAATTCGTTTTTTCGTTTTTTTTATGTATCTTTGCACCATTATTTTACAAAATAAGCCATAAAATGTCACAATTCAGTCAGAATTTTTACCGCTTACTATATGATTGGTACGCTACTAACCACCGCATTCTGCCCTGGCGTGAGACTACTAATCCGTATTACATCTGGTTGTCAGAGATCATTCTTCAGCAGACTCGTGTCGCCCAGGGCATGGAGTATTATCATCAGTTCGTCAGCACCTACCCCACGATTGATTTGCTGGCTTCGGCTGCTGAAGACGATGTGTTGCGTCTGTGGCAAGGCTTGGGTTACTACTCCCGTGCCCGCAACCTGCACAAGGCGGCCAAGCTCATCATGAGTCAGCCCGACTTGGCTGACAACGCCTGGCACTTTCCCGCCACGTTCGACAAACTGCGCGCCTTGCCCGGCGTAGGCGACTACACGGCAGGGGCAATCGCATCGTTTGCCTACAACCTGCCTTACCCTGCTTTGGATGGCAATGTCTATCGCGTGTTGGCACGGCTGTTCGATTGCGACACGGCGTTCGACACCGCTACCGGCAAGAAATATTTCCACCAATTGGCAGAACAGCTCTTAGACCGCGAGCAGCCCCGGCTATTCAACTCTGCCATCATGGAGTTTGGCGCCTTGTATTGCCTGCCGGCATCACAGGATTGCGATGGCTGTCCAATAGGTACATACTGCCTCGCCAAGGCTGCCGGCACAGCGGCTCTACTGCCCGTGCGCAAGCCGCGCCCCACGCTTCGCGACCGCTATTTCTCTTATACCATATATATTACGCCTGCATGCAAGACACTCATCCGTCAGCGTCGCGACAAAGATATCTGGCAACATCTCTACGAGTTTCCGCTCACCGAGCATGCTACCGAAGCCGAGTGGCAAGCGCAGCATGCACCATCTGCCGCTTACGATGCGCCATCCGGTAATTTTCCCCGCCCGCTTACGTTCACCCACATACTCAGTCATCAGCGCCTGCATGCGCGGTTTGATATCGTGCCGGTCAACAATCTTCCCACATTACCGGATACGATCGCAGTAACGTGGGAAGATTTGGATCATTATGCCCTTTCCCGCCTTACACTCAAGGCGTTGGAGGCGATCAGCAATATATCAGCCAAATTTGGCTAATTCATTCTGTCAGCCAAGCTTGGCTTATATTACACCAGTTTCTTATAATGTATGCGTTTCGGCGTCATGGCAAAGTATAGACGGTTGCGTTCACCACCCTCGTAATCCCCCGGATACCTTTTGCAGGAATAAGAAACATGCCTCTCCGCCTCGCGTTCATATACGTTTCTTATTCGGACGAGCCATTATTTTCTTTTTCCCACTTGATGTAAGCATTCACAAAATCCATCAGCGATTGTTCCCGCACAAAGGTATAAATAACATGCACCTCTACGGTACTCTTCAGATCTGACACGTACATTACTTCATCACAAGAAAGGGTCATTTCCTTAGACGTCAGCTTTTCCACCTTGTAGCGCAAGACGTATGGTGTTGCACTTGCCCCCGGGATGGTACTTCGCGACTTGGTGACAATCACCATATTCTTTCCTTCTCCTTCCACAGTGTACTTGATACTCATGTCTCCAGCCCATGGGCTCCACATATCCTCTCCTTCATATTCATAACCGCTCCACCAACTGATATATCCCTGATAGAACAACCATGCCAGTTCCTTATCCTTATAGGTGTATGTATATTCATTGTCATTCAAGTGCGTATCTCCCTGCTGGTCAGCACTAACGCTTTTGTCCGACGTACATGTCTTGACCATCCATGCCCCCTCTACCAGCGATGCCTCACCTATAGGTGACTCGCATGAACATAACATAACTGCCATCATCGCTCCAAAAACGATGCTTATCCGTTTCAAAATGTTCTGTTTCATATAGGTATTGTTTTAGTTGGTTATCTTTGGCTGCCCTCACGTGTGGGACAGGTTTTCATTTAGCGGGAGATCAGACAAGTTTCTTGTAATGGATGCGTTTGGGGGTGAGGGCGTCCTCACCGAGGCGCATCTTCTTGTTGGCTTCGTAATCGCTGTAGTCGCCCTCGAACCAGAATACCTTGCTGTCACCCTCGAAGGCGAGGATGTGCGTGCAGATGCGGTCGAGGAACCATCGGTCGTGGCTGATCACTACTGCACAGCCTGCAAAGTTCTCCAAGCCCTCCTCCAATGCGCGCAAGGTGTTCACATCAATATCGTTTGTCGGCTCGTCCAGCAGCAACACGTTCGCTTCGCTCTTCAGCGTCAGCGCCAGGTGTAGCCTGTTGCGCTCACCGCCGGATAGCACGCCGCACTTCTTCTCTTGGTCAGCACCGGTGAAATTGAAGCGGCTCAGGTACGCACGTGCGTTGACCTCTCTGCCACCCACGCGGATAAACTCCGTACCGTTGGCTATGGTCTCATACACGGTCTTGTTCGGGTCGATGTTCGAGTGCACCTGATCAACGTATCCCACCTTCACGGTCTCGCCCACGGCAAACGTGCCTTTATCGGGTTTTTCCATACCCATGATCATACGGAACAGTGTGGTCTTACCGGCGCCGTTCGGGCCAATGATACCTACTATGCCGTTGGGTGGCAGCATAAAGTTCAGGTCCTCCATCAGCAGTTTGTCGCCAAACGCCTTGCTCACGCCCTCGGCGTTAATCACTTTGTTACCCAGACGCGGACCATTCGGTATGAATATCTCTAACTTCTCCTCACGCTCCTTTTGTTCCTCGTTGAGCATTCGGTCGTACGCCCCCAGTCGTGCTTTGGATTTAGCCTGACGTGCTTTGGGTGCCATACGCACCCACTCCAGCTCGCGCTCCAGTGTCTTGCGTCGTTTGCTGGCTTGCTTCTCCTCCATGGCCATGCGTGTCGTTTTTTGCTCCAGCCACGACGAGTAGTTACCCTTCCAAGGTATACCTTCGCCACGGTCGAGCTCCAATATCCAACCTGCCACATTATCAAGGAAGTACCGGTCGTGGGTGATACATATTACCGTACCGGGATATTGATGCAGGTGTTGCTCCAGCCAATCGATGCTCTCGGCATCAAGGTGGTTGGTCGGCTCGTCCAGCAGCAGCACATCGGGTTGTTGCAGCAGCAGACGGCATAATGCAACACGCCTGCGCTCACCCCCCGACAGGTGTTGCACGTTCTCGTTGTCATCGGGGCAACGCAGGGCGTCCATTGCACGGTCGAGACGCTGGTCGATATTCCATGCATCGGCGGCGTCCAACTTGTCCTGCAACTCAGCCTGACGGGCAAGCAAGGTGTCAAAATCTGCATCCGGCTCGGCAAAAGCGGCATTGATCTCGTCGTACTCGCGCAACATATCCATGATGGGCTGCACACCCTCTTGCACGCACTCGCGAACAGTCTTCGAGGGGTCTAACTGAGGATCCTGCTCAAGGTAGCCGACCGAGTACCCGGGCGAGAATACGACCTCGCCCTGGTAGTTCTTGTCAATTCCGGCAATGATCTTCAGCAGCGTCGATTTGCCCGCACCGTTCAAACCGATGATGCCGATCTTGGCGCCGTAGAAGAAACTGAGGTAGATGTTGTTCAACACTTTTTTCTGAGGCGAGAAACTCTTACTCACGCCCACCATCGAAAAGATTATCTTTTTGTCGTCTGCCATAGTTGCGATGGGAAATTTAAGAATTATAATACAAAATTAAATTATTGTGCAAATATACAAAAATAAATCCAATTTTGCAAGCAATAGCATACGCATGGCGCACTTTTCGTTGAATAATACTGCTTTTCGTCATATATTCCTGCTATTTTGCCCTATCAATCAGTTGGTAAGTCCTATTCTATCGTAGGGAAAAAAATAGACGAAACGTGGTCGAAATACCGTCCCGACACCGAGCAAACCATGACTTGCCCCCGATAAAACCCCGATAAAGTCTGGCGCAAAATTAAAAAATGTTAAAAAAAGTCAAACACCATACATCGGCTAAAAAATTGCACATTTCTTACAAATTTTGCCAAAAATATTTGCATTTATACTTTTTTTTTATAACTTTGCATGTTGTTGTGTGCGTCTTGCATGCACTCGTGCCTAAGCATAAATGAAAAAACATCTTGTACACATACTATTTTTGCTGCTTTCAGTGTCGAGTTTCTTCCCCTGCATGGCACAAACAAACGAACATCCCTCTGCCGGCAAGGATTTCTATTTCACGCTGTTCAATCATTGGCAATACGCACCATCCTACCTATAT
>JAFSPC010000067.1 GCA_017443075.1 Paludibacteraceae bacterium | reverse complement strand
TATAGTAGAGGACCCGAGCCTGAACGTGATGGAGAAATTTAAGATGCACGGGCGTCGCTACGTCGAGCACCTGACGGGTGGTAGCGCTTTGCATTGTAACCTTGAGGAGCACCTGACAAAAGACCAGTACCGCAATCTGCTGCGTGTAGCTGCTGTTGAGGGCACGAACTACTTCACCTTCAATATCCCGAACACGGTTTGCAACCAATGTGGTCATATCGACAAGCGTTACCTGAAGGAGTGCCCCGAGTGCGGGAGCACGGATCTGGATTACCTGACGCGTATCATCGGGTATCTGAAGCGAGTAAGCAACTTCTCCGAGCCGCGTCAGCAGGAGGCTGCACGTCGCTACTATGCCAACCAGAGCAAGCTGGGCGCGTGATGCTGGTTGCTGACTACGATATCGTCTTTCAGGAGGTACCTAACGAGACCTCGTTGGCTCTGAATATCTCCGATTGTCCACACCATTGCCCGGGCTGTCACAGTATGTATCTGTGGCAGCCCGTCGGTGATGTGCTGACCGAGGAGTGGTTGCAGCAGAAGTTGGCACGCTATCCGTATCTGACCTGCGTGAGCATCCAAGGGGGCGACCGCGATTACCATGAGGTTGAGAGACTGGCACGATGGATCAAACAGCACGGGCTCAAATCCTGCTGGTATACCGGGTTTGCTCGGTTGCCGGAAGACTTGCAGTACGGCTGTTTTGATTTTATCAAAGTAGGGCCGTATATCGAGCACATGGGCGGACTACGTTCGCCATCTACCAACCAACGCTTCTACCGCGTCGAGCAGGACGGCAGCTTGTACGACTTGACGGAACTATTCTGGAAGAATAGCTATGCCTGAAATATTGTAGCCCGGAAAAATAGCTATGCCTGAGATATTATTGCATTATATATGGGAACATTGCTTGTGGGCGGACTATCTGCAGCAGACGACTGATGGCCGTCGGTTGCAGATTGTGTCAGTAGGCGAGCATAACCTCAATGCCGGTCCTGACTACAGCCACGCACGTATCCGTATAGGCGACGAGGAATGGGTAGGTAATGTCGAACTGCACATTCATTCAAGCGATTGGTACAAGCATAATCATCAGCAGGACAAAGCCTACGATTCGGTTGTGCTGCACGTGGTTTGTGAGGCTGACAAGCAGGTGTTCAACACGCGCGGAGAGGCTATTGCACAATGTGAATTGCAGTTTCCTCGCGACCGTGACTATTTGACCGGCATGCTGACCGAAGCCATGCGAATGGATAGTGCAGAGAGCCGAATAGGGTGCGCGCAGCAATTGTTAGACGACCCGTTATTACTGACCGAAGGCTGGAGGCACTTGCTTTTGCACAAGCGGTTGGATTGCAAGAGGGCGTCTATTGAACGATTGCTGGGCATTACGCAGGGTAGTTGGGAACATGCATTCTATATATCGCTCGCGCGCAACTTCGGCTTTCATACGAATAGTGTGCCTTTTGAGGAGTTGGCTATTGCTACACCCTTGTCCTGTCTGCGTAAGCATCGTGACAGCCTGTTTCAGCTGACCGCTATACTGTTGGGGCAGTCGGGCTTGCCGATCAAAGACTTGCCGTTGGCGCGCGAATATGAATTCTTGCGCACCAAGTTCAGCCTTACGCCAATTGACGCCAGTCTATGGAAACTGGGGCGTATACGTCCGCAGAACAGTCCGGAACGCAGGATACGGCAATTTGCCTATCTGCTGCACAGATCGGAGTTCTTGTTCAGCCGTGTGCAGGAATTGCAAGAAATGGATGAATTGGTGGGATTGTTCGCTCAGGAGGGAATGAGCAGGGCATCAATAGATATATTGCTGATCAATACGATTATACCTTATCGCTACGCATTTGCCATAGATGTACAGAGTTGCGATAGTCGCGCAGCATTTTTGCGAGCCGAAGCCATGATGAGGCAGATTGCTGCGGAGGACAATACGATTATTCGCCAATGGAAAGCAATCGGTCAGCAAGTGCATAATGCGACTGATAGTCAGGCGTTGCTTCACCTCTATCAGAACTACTGCCAGCACCATGAGTGCGTTAACTGTGATGTTGGATACCGAATCTTCTTTGCGCAACAACTGCGACAATAATTACAGACACGACGCCAATCAGCATCCCTGCCAAGACATCCAAGGCGAAGTGCTGACTCAGATAGATGCGTGAGTACGAACTGACAGCAGCCAAGGCAAAACATACTACTTGCACAAGCGTGCTAACTATACCGGACGCTTTCCTATCGGGGGAAGGCGTTTTTTGTTGGTCAGGAAACAACTTTGCTCGGAACGGATGTTGGTTAGGAAACAACCTTCCCCAAAACCGATTAGCCGATGCCGGCATAGTGCTATATAGCACGAATAGGAATGACAGGCCGAAGTACAGGCTGAAGAATGTTGTAGCATGCCCTGACGGGAAACTGAGGTAGTAATGCATGTTCACGCCATCCGTCAGAGGTAGGCTGATGTCCGGCCTATGCTCGGCAAACCACGTCAAGGGGCGTGGCGCACATACGATATGCTTGATGGATTGCGTGAGTAGGGTAGAAAGCAGTAGCGAGCTGCCTAAGAATGCGCCGGCTTGCCAACGCCACAGCAATAGCATAACGGTAATCACGTATGGCAGCCAATGGCAGGTGTCCGACAGCATGGGCAGCATCCTATCCGCCCATGCCGCGTGATGATCGCATAGCAGCAGGTGCAATGTGCCTTTGTCTATCAGGCAGATAGCAATAGTTAGCGCCACCATCGACGCTAACCATAAACACAGGAAGACACGATTGCTCTTGAAACTGTCTGCTAACGAAATCATAGCCCTAAAATAGAGTACATGCGATCCCCCACGATGATATACATCCTGCCGTTGCGTAGCACTTTTCTTGCTGCCGGTTGCGAAACGGTTGGCGTGGACTGAATCGTCTCTGTGTCCGGTTTGAGCTTGAGCAGGTACAACTCTTGCATGCATGCGCGTTTGGTTGTACTACCTCCCACGGATACGATACGTAGCGATTGTGTTCCCTTGGGTATGGTGATGCGGTACCAGACTTCGTTACGTGTCTCTTTTTCTACCGTTACTTGAATCGTTCTGACCAGCACATCGTCAGCAAACACATCCAGCTGCATGCCTGTGGCGCTATTGTAAGGCGAAGCGCGGAAGACCAGCAAGGTGGTGTCGGACGTGTTCAGTCCGGTAAACGTTATCTCGCCGTCTGTAGCTGCTTTGCCCATCGTGGCGGAAGCCGAGCCGTTGGACTGCACGCCGCTGTTTGCCGAGCCCTTGATATCGCCCTGTATCGCGTTGACCAAGGCTGCTGTGATAGCCGGCAGGCTGATTAGCGTGTCGTATTCGGGGCAGACGCATGGCAAGGGTACGGGGGGATACGGCTCACATGTGCATGTGCCGTAGGTGCACGTCAGTTCCGATAGCGTAACCGGCTGCCCTTGCTTGCTTCCCCAGATGTACTCAACCAATTCGGGGTAGTCGATATACGGGTTGCGGTTGTGTTGAATGCCGGAGATCACTTCGGCTCTGCATATCTCTTTTTCGCTAACAGGGTCGGCACGATGCCAGTCCAGCAGCACCTCCATCAGCCATGGCTTAAATTCGAGATACGAATCATTGGTTATGGCCGTTGATACATCGAATCCGGTTGTGTTTTGTACCCATGTATAGTTCTCGTATGCCGTTGCTATATAGAAATAGGCGCGTGCAAAATCGCCGCGATACTCTTCCGCCGGCTCGAAACAGATAAAGCCGTATTGTGATTTGGTCTTGCTATCCATGCGGAACGAGCCGTTGTCGAACTTATCGCCCTTGACTACATGCCCGGGCGGATAGTTGCTTTTCTGCCCGTTGGCGCGTTGGTCGGACGGATTGAGGTGGTACAGGTCCTTGTAGGCATCGTTTACTTCGCCGCCCCACCACGATTTAGGAAAACAATGTTCGATGTTGAGCGAGCAGCCCGATTCGCCTTGCTTGATGGGGTAGTAACGCTCGCAGTTCGAATACATATCCCATATCGTCCCGTCATTGCGCCTGTCTGTCAGCGGGAACGCTTGCCAAGTGCCATAGGCTTTCAGGTCGCCTTTCTCCCATTGCGGAGGATTAGCTGTCGAGTGGTATTGGTTGGTGCCATACTCGTAGCGGACACCCCCACGCACAATCAGGCTAAGTGTGGATTTCAGAACCGAGTCGCTTTTCCCCTCTATGCCATCGTAGTAGTTGGCAGGGATGGGCTCGGCGTAGCCAAGGCTGACAGCCATCAGGGCTGTACAGATTAGTGATATGCGTAGCGCGTTTTGCATGGATAATGGTTTTTGTATTATTTTTCGTTGAATACGTTGGCTATGATGTACCATAGGATGATACCCGTGCCGCTGAATAGGGCGTAGTGCCAGTTATGCTTGGCGCAGGCGTACGAGCAGCATAGCGCCACCACCAGCACGCAACCGATAAGGAATATGTACCGGATCGTGTTGTCCTGCCAACTGAGGTTCTTGAACTTGAGCGAAAAGAACGGCAGCTCGCTCACCAGCAGCCAGCAGCTGACTGCTGCCATGCCTAACATCGCCCACGGCAGCCATTGTGCCCATGACGCCATATCAGGGAAGGACGCTATGAGCGAAGCCCAGAAGATCGCGTTTGCCGGAGTAGCCAAGCCGATGAAAGAGCTCGTCTGGCGTTCGTCAATATTGAACTTTGCCAGCCGCAGCGCAGAGAATGCCGCCATCACAAGTGACACGGCTGCACACCAGCCCCAGGCGTAGTTGCTGTTCTCTGTCGCCATACGTATGGATTGCATCAGCATCACGGAGGGCGCCAAACCAAAGGTGATGACGTCTGCCAAGGAATCTATATCCTTGCCTATCGGGTTGTCGACCTTCAGCACACGTGCCGACAGACCGTCGAAGAAATCGAATACAGCACCCAGCAGGATCATCCCAAAGGCGCAATGGAATAAGCCTTCTGCCGCCAGCATGACTGCCAGCGCCCCCGACAACAGGTTGCAGCAGGTGATGATATTTGGTATGTGCTTTTTCATATCGAATGAGTTAATCAGCCGAACTTGGCTGATGATTATTTTTTCAGTTTATTGAGGCTCTCCTCGATAGCCTCTATGCGCGCGAGCGCGTCATGTTCCTTCTTGCGCTCCAGCTCAACAATCTCGGGCTTGGCGTTCTGCACAAAACGCTCGTTACTGAGCTTGGCTTGTACGCCTCGCAGAAAGCCCTGCTGATGCTGCAGGTCGGCTTCCAGCTTCTTGATCTCCTCGTCCACGTTGATGAACGCGTCCAGCGGCACGGCATATTCGGTTGTGCCGACGATGAACTTGGCGGCATTACTGCTTTCCGCTTCCGACTGTTGGCTTTCGACTTTGACCTCGCAGTTCGCCAGCTTGCCTACCAGCGGGTTGAGCTCGGCAGGACTGATCAGGGTGAGACGCTCCTTTTGCGGGATGTTCTTCGAGGCACGCACGTTACGCACGCCTGCTATGATCTGTTTGATGATCTCCGTCCCGGCAAGCACCTCGCTACTTTCAACTGTCGAACTACTTTCCTCTTTCACCTTAACCCTTTCACCTACCATGATGCTCTCGCCCGCATGGCGCTCGTACAGGTTCTGCCATAGCTCTTCGGTTATGAACGGCATGAACGGGTGCAGCAGTACGAGCAGGCGGTCAAAGAACGCCAAGGTCGCCTCGTATGTTGCACGGTCGATGGGTTGTTGGTAGGCGGGCTTGATCATTTCCAGATACCAGCCGCTGAACTCGTCAGTATATAGTTTGTATATCGCCATCAGGGCCTCCGACAAGCGGTACTTGCCAAACAGATCGGCAATCTCGGATGCCGTCTCGCTCAGCTTGGCATCAAACCAGCGGATGGCGTATGCCGAGGTCTGAGGCTGCGGTATATCCGCAATCTCAAGGCCTTTCACCATGCGGAAACAGTTCCAAATCTTGTTGCAGAAGTTTCGCCCTTGCTCGCACAGGCTGTCATCATACAGGATGTCATTACCCGCAGGTGCGGATAGCAAGATTCCCATACGCACGCCGTCGGCACCATAGCGCTCAATCAGATCCAGCGGGTCGGGACTGTTGCCCAGCGACTTGGACATCTTTCTGCCAAGCTTGTCGCGCACTATACCTGTGAAATAGACGTGCTTGAACGGCATCTTGCCTTGATACTCGTAGCCCGCCATGATCATGCGTGCTACCCAGAAGAAGATGATGTCAGGCCTCGTCACCAAGTCGGCTGTGGGGTAGTAGTACGACAACTCTTTGTTCTGCCACGTGCTGTTTTGCATCTGTTGGCCCTTCTCGATAAACAGGCTGATAGGCCACAACCACGAGCTGAACCATGTGTCCAAAGCACCTTCGTCCTGAACATAGTTGCCCTCGGGCTTGGTTTCTGCTACGATGATCTTGTCGTCGGGGTAGTTCTCCAGACCCGTTTGTGCCAGCAGGTCGGCATCATAGTACGCGGGTATGCGATGTCCCCACCATAGTTGGCGCGAGATGCACCAGTCCTTGATGTTTTCCAGCCAGTTGCGGTAGGTGTTCTTGTACTTGGTGGGGTAGAACACGATTTCGTCGTTCATTACAGGCGGCAGGGCTATGTCGGCAAAATGCTTCATTCTGATGAACCATTGTAGCGACAGACGCGGCTCGATAGGCACGTTCGTACGCTCCGAGTAGCCGACTTTGTTGTCGTAGTCCTCAACATGATCCATCAGTCCGGCGGCTTGCAGGTCGTCTGCCATCAAGCGGCGGCAGTCGAAACGATCCATGCCGTGGTACTTCTCCACATTCTTGCGTATCTCCGGCTCTATGGTGTCCAGATTGATGTGTGCATCCGGCGTGAAGATGTCGTAGGCTACAAGGTTGTGCTGCTGGCCTAACATATAGTCGTTCACATCATGTGCCGGCGTCACTTTCAGGCAGCCTGTACCGAAGCCTATCTCTACGTAGCGGTCCTCGATGATCGGTATCTCACGCCCTACGATCGGTATGCGCACGTGCTTGCCGCGTAGCCATTGATTCTTCTCCTCCTTCGGGTTAATGCACACAGCCACATCGCCAAAGATCGTTTCCGGACGGGTGGTTGCCACGATGGCATATTTGCCGGGCTCTTCTACAACCTCATATTTCAGGTAGTAGAACTTCGAGTGCTCGTCGTGGTAGATCACCTCCTCGTCGCTCAGGGCGGTCTGACGCTCGGGATCCCAGTTCACCATGCGCAGTCCGCGGTAGATGAGACCTTTCCTGTATAGGTCGCAGAACACGCTAATAACGGCACGGGAGCGCGTCTCGTCCATCGTGAAGGCTGTGCGGTCCCAGTCGCACGAGCAGCCGAGCTTGCGCAGCTGCTTGAGGATGATTCCGCCGTGCTCGTCTGTCCAGTCCCAAGCATGCTTGAGGAACTCTTCGCGCGTCAGGTCGGATTTGTTGATACCTTGCTCCTTCAGGCGCTTGATGACTTTGGCTTCGGTGGCTATTGACGCATGATCTGTGCCAGGAACCCAGCAGGCGTTCTTGCCTTCAAGACGTGCACGGCGCACGAGGATGTCCTGTATCGTTTCGTTCAGCACGTGACCCATGTGCAACACGCCGGTCACGTTCGGGGGAGGGATAACTACGGTAAATGGTTCGCGGCCGTCCGGCTCGCTATGAAAAAGTTTGTTGTCAAGCCAGTACTGATACCAGCGGGCTTCGATGTCTGTAGGATTGTACTTTGATTCCATAAACGGTTAGTGTATTTTGTCGTCATACGAAGATGACTCATGTTGCATTTTGCAATTCGCATGCAAAGTTACAAAAAAAAAATGACAAATGCAAATTTTGAGCCATATTTTTCTGGCTTTTGTCCCGCAACTTCGACTGCTGTTTTTATAATCAACTGATAGTCAATAGTGTCCTGTGAATCGTCAATCTCACATCTAACATCCCCATTCGGAAAAAGGTTAAAAGTATGCGATGTTGGTCTATTCTCGTTCCATTTTTTTTTGTTATGCATTTCGCAGTTATTTTAACCGCGCTATATATTATGCTACCTTTTGCCAAATGTTATTTGTCATTTGTCATTTGTCAATTACTGCCAATTTGGCAGATATTTTGTCAGCCTGTGGCAGTTCAATCGGGCATTTTGCCCTTTGGCACAACATTTGCACATAATCTGGTGAACGCGGAGTTCAACAAGGAGCGCCGGTTCAGAATGCATCGACCGCATTTGGTTGATTACAACAGAATGCATCGACCACGTTTGGTCGATTACAAAAGCAACCAACGAAATTTAAAAAACCTAAGAATATGAGTAAGATTATCGGAATTGACCTGGGAACAACTAACTCCTGCGTCGCAGTTATGGAAGGCAATGAGCCTATTGTTATTGCTAACAGCGAAGGTAAGCGTACAACGCCTTCGGTGATCGGTTTTGTTGATGGTGGCGAGCGTAAGGTGGGCGACCCTGCTAAGCGTCAGGCTATCACGAACCCGACCAAAACAGTATATTCAATCAAACGTTTCATGGGCGAGACCTACGACCGCCTGTCGGGCGAGATCGCACGTGTACCGTATAAGGTGGTCAAGGGCGACAACAACACCCCGCGTGTGGATATTGACGGCCGCTTGTACACCCCGCAAGAGATATCCGCTATCATCCTTCAGAAGATGAAAAAGACCGCTGAGGACTATCTGGGACAGGAGGTGACGGAAGCCGTTATTACCGTCCCTGCCTACTTCACCGACAGCCAGCGTCAGGCTACCAAGGAAGCCGGCGAGATCGCCGGTCTGACCGTTCGCCGAATAGTGAACGAGCCTACGGCAGCCGCTTTGGCTTACGGACTTGACAAGTCGAACAAGGATATGAAGATCGTTGTCTTCGACTGCGGTGGCGGTACGCACGATGTATCTGTTCTGGAGTTGGGCGATGGCGTGTTTGAGGTAAAAGCAACCGACGGCGATACGCACCTCGGTGGTGACGACTTCGACCATCGTATCATCGATTGGCTCGTACAAGAGTTTAAGAACGAGAACGGCGGAGCTGACCTGAGCAAGGACCCGATGGCTATGCAACGTCTGAAGGAAGCTGCCGAGAAAGCCAAGATCGAGCTCTCGAACACCACAACTACCGAGATCAACCTGCCGTACATCATGCCTGTCAACGGCGTGCCTGCACACTTGGTTAAGACCTTGACCCGTGCTAAGTTCGAGCAACTGATCGACGACCTCATCCAACGTACTATTGCTCCGTGCCGTACCGCGCTGCAGAACGCCGGATTGAGTACCTCGGATATCGACGAGATCATCCTCGTTGGCGGTTCGACACGTATCCCTGCTATCCAGGAGGCTGTGCAGAAGTTCTTCGGCAAAGCTCCGTCCAAGGGCGTTAACCCCGATGAGGTCGTTGCCGTAGGTGCTGCTATACAAGGTGGTGTGCTCACGGGCGATGTCAAGGATGTCCTGCTGCTGGATGTAACGCCGTTGTCACTCGGTATAGAGACGATGGGTGGTGTCATGACGAAGATGATTGAGGCGAACACCACTATCCCGACCAAGAAGACCGAGACCTTCACTACGGCTGTCGATAATCAGCCGAGCGTAGAGATCAAGGTTCTGCAAGGCGAGCGCCCGATGGCGGCACAGAACAAGCAGATCGGTATCTTCCACCTCGACGGTATCATGCCGGCACGTCGTGGCGAACCGCAGATCGAGGTAACCTTCGATATCGACGCCAACGGCATCTTGAACGTTAGCGCCAAGGATAAGGCTACGGGCAAGGAACAGAAGATACGTATCGAGGCATCAAGTGGCTTGAGCGAGGACGAGATCAAGCGTATGAAAGCCGAGGCTGAGGCTAATGCCGAGGCAGATAAACGCGAGAAAGAGCGTATTGACAAACTGAACAAAGCTGACGCCACGATCTTCCAGACCGAGAAGCAATTGGCTGAACTGGGCGACAAGATCCCTGCTGACAAGAAAGCTCCGATCGAGAAGGCGCTCGCGGACCTCAAGGCTGCTTACGAGAAGAAAGATGCCGACGCATGCGAGGCTGCAGGTAATGCCCTGATGACCGCTTTCCAGGCAGCCAGTGCAGATATGTACAACGCCGCTAATCAGGGTGCACAAGGCGCACAAGGCGGCACGTACAATGCCGGTCAGGACTTCAACGCCGGACAGCAGAACAGCGGCAACAACGGCGGCAAGGATGCCGAGGATGTCGACTTCGAAGAGGTCAAGTAATCCGGCGGAATAGGTCAGCCGAATAAATCAGCCAAGTTTGGCTGATCCCATACAACAATAGCGAGCTGCGAGGCTCGCTATTGTTGTATCTGTCTGTCTCGTGCAGGCTCGCCTGCCGCCGATTTCTGACCGCCCTGCCTGTTACCACGCGAACAGCGGATATTTGACCATCTCGGCGTTCACCTCGTGGCGCACGGAGGCTATCACCTGTTCATCGTCGGGCGTGCGCAGCACGCGGTCGATCAGCTCAACTATCCAAGGCATCTTATCCTCCTTCAGCCCGCGGGTCGTGATGGCAGGGGTGCCGAAACGCAAACCCGAGGTCTGGAATGCGCTACGGCTGTCAAACGGCACCATGTTCTTGTTCGTTGTGATATCCGCTGCCACTAATGCCTGCTCGGCTTTCTTCCCTGTCAAATCGGGGTACTTCGTGCGCAAGTCAACCAGCATGGAGTGATTGTCCGTGCCGCCGCTAATCACCTTGTATCCAAGCTCAACAAACGCTTGCGCCATGACGGCGGCGTTCGTCTTCACCTGCTGTTGGTATGTCTTGAACTCTGGTTGCAGCGCCTCGCCAAACGCCACGGCTTTGGCGGCGATCACATGCTCTAATGGTCCGCCTTGAGTGCCGGGGAACACAGCCGAGTCGAGTAGGGCAGACATAAGTTTTATTTCGCCCTTGGGCGTTGTTTTACCCCACGGGTTGGGAAAATCCTCTCCCATCAGGATGATGCCGCCACGCGGACCGCGCAATGTCTTGTGGGTGGTGGAGGTGACTATATGGGCGTAGCGAAGCGGGTTGTCGAGCAGCCCGGCGGCTATCAGACCTGCGGGGTGCGCCATATCTACCATAAAGATTGCCCCAATCTCGTCTGCAACCTTGCGTATCCGGGCATAATCCCACTCGCGGCTATAGGCGGATGCGCCGGCTATAATCAGTTTGGGCTTGTGCTCGCGTGCCTTGCGCTCAAGGTCGTCATAATCGACTAAGCCTGTTGCTTCGTTCAAATCGTAACCGATGGCATTGAACATAAGGCCCGAGAAGTTCACAGCCGAGCCATGGCTGAGGTGTCCGCCATGACTGAGGTTCAGCCCCATGAACGTGTCACCTGCCTTTAGGCACGCCATGAATACCGCCATGTTCGCTTGTGCGCCCGAGTGAGGCTGAACGTTGACGTAGGATGCACCATACAGCTGCTTGAGACGCGTGCGAGCCAGTTCCTCTACTTGGTCCACCACCTCACAACCGCCATAGTAGCGGTGGCTGGGGTAACCTTCTGCATACTTGTTCGTCAGTACGCTACCCATGGCGGACAGCACTTCGTCGGAAACGTAGTTCTCACTCGCGATAAGTTCGATACCCTTGGTCTGACGCTCACGCTCTAAGCCGATGAGCTCGAAGATTTGTTGGTCTTTCATAATATTATCCTTTCAATTTTCAATTTTCACCTTTCACTTTCATCTTTCAGCATGCAAAGTTACACATTTTTTTGCATTATTGCAAATATTTCCGTAACTTTGTGCGATTTTTTTGCATTATGAAGCGTATTCTACCATATATCGCTATACTTACGGCGATGCTTATCTGGGCAGGGTCGGGTATAGCCGTCCAGCAAGCCTTGCGCGTTTTTCGTCCGCAGACCTTGATTATCATCCGGTTTACGATTTCTGTGCTGCTTATGCTACCTTTGGGCTTGCTGGCGCGTTGGTTGTCAAGGCGCACGAATGGCGGAGGCTGGTCGTTCTTGTCTATCCAACCCGTGGCAAGGCAGGACTTGCCGCTCTTTGTGTGCGCGGGGATTGCCGAGCCTGTGCTCTACTATTTGTCCGAGACGTACTGCTATCGTGCCCTGAGTTCACCCACTATTGCCGAGGCCTTGCTATCCACAGCCCCGCTTATTGCACCTTTCTTTGCTTTTATTTTCCTGCGCGAGCGCGTCACGCGATACAATATTGCGGGTATATTGATCTCCACGATAGGCATGCTGATGCTCGTGTTGTTAGGCGCAGGCGAGTTTGCATTGGGTAACCCCATAGGTAT
>JAFSPC010000066.1 GCA_017443075.1 Paludibacteraceae bacterium | reverse complement strand
GAGTACAATCAGTACCTCAAGAATCATGGACAAGCCGAGCTGACTGACTTGCGCGGTACATGCCCGAACACTACATACAAGGAGTTTCTGCGCAAGTATGTGGACGAGGCCCGTGCACTGGGTGTCACCCCCGTGCTTGTAGCCCCCATCTGCCGCAAGTATTTCAGCGGAAACGCTATTCGCCGCAACGGGCAGCATGACCTCGGCGACAAGTTCAGCAAGATAGAGAATGACGTGTTGTATGAGAATCAGTCAGTATCTGCCACCGACCATTCGATGGACTATGTCTATCAAATGAAGCTGGTGGCTGAGGAAAAGAGCGTCCCGTTCATAGACCTGACCACGGCAACACGCGATCTGTATATCCAATACGGCGAGCAGCAGTGTACGCAACTATTGTTCTGCAAGGACGACAACACTCATACAGCTACGCTCGGTGCCAACCTCATAGCGCGTCAGGCTGCCCAGCTGCTAAAAGATGCCGGTATATTGGCAGAGTACATATCAATCCCCACCTCCATCACAGCTACACCGGCCTCGCTCAGTATGGGCGAGACCTATTCCGGCGTACAACTCGGCCGCGAGGTGCTGCTCACGGGGTTCGGTCTTGAGCCTGCATCAGGCACGGTGAACATTGCTGCCAGCGGTGACCTGCTCATCTCCACCGACAACGAGACCTTTGCCGCTACCGCCGAGGCTGCATACGAAGGTAACACCCTATTCCAGCGCATCTATATACATGCAACATACAGCTTGTCAGGCGACAAAGAGGATAGCCTCGTTGTCACTTCCGGCGAGAGCCTCCTGGTGGTGCCCGTGACGGCTTCGGTCATCTCACTTGAGGAAGGCAATGCAGTAAGCGCTTACTGGCAGATTGATAGCAAAACAATGCCGGCAGCGGCAGTTGTACAAGGGCCTGCAGCCGCAGCAATGACGCTCAGCAGTATGGTGGCATGGGATGTCAAATCCGAGTTCACTGACGGTGCGGAGACAAACATACCTATGGTACGCTTCCACAACGCCGATGCCAATGGCAAAGCGAACTGGCCTACCACCGAGATTGATGAGAACGCCAACCGATACATTGACTTTGCACTCACAGCCCCAACCACTATGGAGGTGCGCGTCACCGGCATCAGTATGAGCCTCGCAGCGCATAGCACGAGTGCCATGTGCTGTCATATCAATACCGGTTTCGACGATGAGATGCTACAGGTAAAAACAATCTACGAGAGAAAAAACTTCACCAACAAGTCGATTGAACACGTCTCGATCACGCCTACAATCACTATAGCGCCCGGGCACACGCTGCATGTGCGCATCCTGCCTTGGCATGAGAACAGCAGCAGTAGCGGCAAGTACATCTGCGTCAAAGATGTACGCATTGAGGGAATGGCGTTCGCACCCGATATGACAGACCTGAAGTATGATGTACAAACTGAGAATGTACAATGCACAAAGGTCATCCTTGACGGGAAACTCTATTTGATGTACAAAGGTACGATGTATAATGTACAAGGGCAGATAATCCAATAAACGTTGACGGCATGAAAAAGGTTATAGCGCTGTTACTTGTCATTTGTCAATTGTCAATTGTCACTATGAGTGCCGCAGTGAAGGTGCATACCATCGGTGACAGCACGATGTCTGACTACAACCCCTCTGCCACCGATAAGCGCGGTTGGGGCACGTACTTAGGCTTGTTTTTCGATTCGAACTTTGTTACCGTGAACAACCGTGGCAAGTCGGGTGCCTCGACCCGTACGTTCTACGATGGTGCAGCGTTCTGGCCCTCGGTCAAGTCGCAGATGAGCAAAGGTGACTACCTGATCATACAGTTTGCCCATAACGACGAGAAGAGCAACGGTCTGGATGTATTGGAGTACAACGCGTACCTCCGGGCCAAAGGTCTGCCGGAAGTGACCGACCTGCGTGGGACTTGCCCCAACACCACGTACAAAGACAACCTGCGCCGGTATATTGACGAGGCGCGTGCTTTGGGTGTAACCCCTATCCTATTTGCCCCCATCAGCCGCAAGTACTTTGCGAACGACAGCACTATCCGCCGCAATGGTCAGCATGATCTGGGCGATAAGTTCAGCAAGATAGAGAATGGCGTGTTGTATGAGAATCAGTCCGTACCTGCCACCGACCATTCGATGGACTATGTCTATCAGATGCGTCAGGTAGCAAGTGAGAAGAATGTGCCGTTCATTGACATGACTTCGTTGACGCGTGACCTCTACCTGCACTACGGCGAAGCGTATTGCACCGCCAACCTCTTCTGCCAAGGCGACAAGACGCACACCGCCGAGCCGGGTGCCATACTGATTGCACGTTTAGCTGCGCAGCAACTAAAGGAAGCAGGTATATTGGCGGAGTACATCGTTATCCCTGATGAACTTCCCACCCCCGCTGCCAACCCAGTTAGTGCATCACCTACCCTACCGGCAAAGGGGCATGAGTTGCCTGCCAGCATGACCTTACACAACATGCGTGCTGTGGATAGAAGAGCTGAATTTAAGAACGCTCAGGGAAAGACTGTCAGCATGCAGCGCTTCCATAACTCTGATGATGGCAAAGCCAAGACCGCATGGCCTGCCGACGAGATTGACGAGAATGCCGTACGCTATATCGACCTTGCTGTGAGTGCGCCCGCTGATTCGTTGATACACATTACCGCTATCACGATGGACATGTCGGCAGCCGGCACAACGACGATGAGTTGCCATATCAATACGGGTTTTGGTGAGCAGTTTACCGATGTACATACGTTCTATGAGAAAGTTGCCCTACCGCGGCAGGTGGTGACGCCGGTAGTTGTGACGCCCTCACACCTGACTATCCTCGCAGGCAAGACGCTACACATTCGTATTCTGCCATGGCTGAATGGCGAGACAACAACGCGCACGAACAAGTATATCTGCATAAGCAATATCCGCATTGAGGGCTACAGCGAAAAAGCGAAATAGAAACGTAGAGGCACATTATCCCATCAAGCGTGCTATGCGATGTATGATTGGCGTACATTTGAATAAAAATTGCAGAAAACTATAACTTTTTGCACGGAATATTTGCAATTGTCAACTTTTTTTTGTATCTTTGCGAACAATATAGTGAATATTTGCGCAATGTTGAAGTCATATAAGATATCAGACTACTGCAACACATATCATCCCAAATGGTCTTGCGCTATGCCACAAGACTGCCCACCGGAGGATATACAAGTGCCATTTGCTCACCAATTCTTTCGACTTGCACGTCAAAGCAATGATGCCGATGAACAAGATTTCAAGTCGTATGCAGAGTTATACCCCAAGCGCCAATGGGGCGAAATGTTGCAGTTTGCGATGGGTTTATCCGTGATTGACAACGAAGCAAGGGCGCGCAAGAATCTCAAACTGCCAATGTTCAGGCAATATAAAGGAATCATCTGCATGGTGCTTAACCCGGAAGATGGTGTTGTCAAGCAAACCGGCATTCATCAATCCCACTATACTTGGTGGCGCACACAATCATTTCAACTTTCTAACATCAAAATGCTTGCTATATGAGACCGTTAACATTAACGCGAACACTTGAGTTTTATGATGTTCCTCAAATATTTACCGCTGTAGATGCTACGGGCACGCGGTATTTGTGCACATTGTATGCGCAAGAAGAAGACAGGTGCAAGTACTTGGGGGTACAAATATCCGAGCCAAGACTCAACGCCTTTATCGGTGGACAACTTGACTTACGTACCGCCTACACTAATCCCGAAGTAGAAAATGCTGTATATATTGTAGAGGCAGAGCAATCCAAGATTGCAGCGACTATTCCTCTGAAAAAACAACAAGTTAAAGAAGATATGTTGCCTGCCCCGGGTTATCTATACGATGCTACGGATATATCCGAGGACGCTGAATTTCAAACAGATGTGTATCAGTTAGAAGTGCCGATTAATGACCGCATAACTTTTTCTACTCTTATCAGCCGCATGGGCTGGCATGCTCATTCACTTGGCAAAAGCTATCGAAAGTTAGCAGTTTTGTAATAGTT
>JAFSPC010000065.1 GCA_017443075.1 Paludibacteraceae bacterium | reverse complement strand
TCGTGACATATCCTGACGTTGCCCGATAACCATGTGCATACAACTGCCGTGCGGCATATATAGCGGAATCGTATTGTGCAAGATTCCTGTACAAAATAGCTTTCGTTTCCCATGTCTTGGTTAAGACATTAGCATCCGTACACTCCGTTTCAATCTTTCCTAACAAAGTAAGTGTTTCGTCATGCAGTTCTTGTTCTGCTAGTTCACACGCCATATCATTCAATAGATAATAATATGACGTTGAATCATTTGTTTTAAGTATCTGCTCCGAAGCTGTTCTGTACATTTCATACGACAACTCAAACTCATCAGCAAGATGGCACATCGTGCCCATGTTGCTGTATATGCGTCCGAGGATATGGTAATCGCTGAACCATGGCAATGGTACTATGCGGTCGATATACGGCGCATGTGTGCCGGCGATGAACGCCTGCATCGCTGCCACTTGATTACCCCTGTTGCGCAGCAGCCTACCATAGTAATAACACGCGCGTGCGTAATCATCCGGATAGATCAACCGCCGACTGCCAAACGTGGCATACGCATCCGCTATAGCCATACTGTCGTCATACAGCCTGCCCTCGTGCACACGCAGGCTGTCCGCCACGGCAAGCGTATGCCGTGACTCCTGAACAGAACGGCTGCATGCACCGACAAGGGGTGGCATAGCTAACTGCAAGCCGATAAATAGCAATATGTGCACGTAGCGAAACATGGTTCGCTGTATTTGTCTATATCCTTACGCCAAGGTCATTATAGCATGTATCGGCGGGTAGGGGGATATACATACTTACTTCAGGTAGTAAGATACGGTTGTTACAACGCGCACATGTTTGACCCACGGCTGGTAGTTGTCTGACTCAACCGAGAACTGCCCTTGACTGGCATGTTGGATACTGCCTAACTTACATTGTGCATCTTCGGCAAACTTCTGAGCTACCTGACGGGCGTTCTGCGTCGCCTCCTGCACCATCTCGGGCTTGAGGTCTGTCAGACCGTTGTACTGGAAATCTGTGTTCCAATCGTACGCCTGCAGGATCACACCCTTGCGTAGCAACTCGCTCTGGCAGCCCAGATTAGCCTTCACGCGCTCCACATCCGCTGTCGAGATGATCAGCGAGGTACGCAACGTGTAGTGATACTCCGGACGTGTGTTGTTGTAGTAGTTCGACCAGTTGTCATCGATGGATATGTTACCGCGAGAGATTTCGCTCTCCTTGAACCCTTTGGCAAGGAAGAAAGCTTGGGCGGTCTTCTCAACGCGAGCCATGTCTTCGTACAGCGAACTGATGTCGTTGCCGCGTACCTGGAAGTCCAACGGCCATACAACAAAGTCCGCCTGCACATCGCGCGTGGACAAACCTTTGACCGATACAATGCGATCCTTCGTGGCAAACTGATGAATGCCACAATAGACAAATGCTCCTGCCAATGCAATGCCAGTGGCAAGAATCAATGCTGATAATAATGATTGCTTATTCATATTCAGTGTTATTATTGATTAGTTATTTAGCCTGACGGCTGTTAATGACTGCGTATTATGAGTCTGCGGCTGTTAACATGCAGTAGTAATCACCGCGCTGCGGTCACCAACACAAGTAACCGACACGGCAGCCGTAAACAACAATTCAAATCTTAATTCGCACAACGCTTGATGGCAGCGAGGTGATGGGTATATAACTGCTGTTCTGCGCCGTAGATGCCCCGTTGGTCAATACGCTCTACCTTCACGCGCCCCGAGCAGTGTACCACACGTTCGCTGTCCAGCAGGATGCCTACATGCGAGATATGCACATCGCCCTTGCAGTTGTTCGGCTCGGTGTTCGAGCAATCGCTGTCTGCATGGTCAAAGAACACGAGGTCACCTGCATGTGCCTCTTGTAGCTCGCGAACAGCTGTCCCGCACGATGCTTGCTGCGCAGCATTGCGTGGCAGACGGATGCCGAACAGGCTCAGCACCGTCTGCGTCATACCCGAGCAGTCCATACCCAAGGCGTTCTTACCACCCCATAGGTAGGGCGTGTTCAGCATGAATCGCATCACCTGCATCAGCGTGGTCGGATTGAGCGGGAGCGGGGCCGCGGCTACGGCTGCACTATCAATACGAAAACGTACGCCCAACACCTCAAATTGTCCGTCAGCATAGTTAGGCAACAGGGTGCCTAAGGTCAGGGGTATCGTCTGCCCGTTGTTTTCGCTAACGGCAAAGGTCATGGGTAACATCACGCGTGCCGTAGCGGATTTGAGTGTGGTGGTGTAGCGCTGGTACTCATCATCGGACATGGGAGTGATCATCTTATAGTCCACATATCCCTCCTCACCATCACTTTCGTTGTGAATCTTGTACCAACGCGGCAACGACTGCATGATCCTGCACATCTCGCCAAACAGCAATTGTGTACTTTGTTCCGCGCCCTCGCTCGGCTCTGTGCGCACCGGCACTACGCTATGTAATACAATCGCATACATGTTGTCTTTCTTGTTTATTCATGGTTTACTGCATCTGCTTATTCACGGCTTACCACACTTCGTTGGTATTACCATTAGGATTATGCGGGTAATCGATGGTGTAGTGCAGTCCGCGGCTCTCTTTGCGCTCCAGTGCGTGGCGGGTGATCAGGTAGCCCACGTTGATCATGTTTCTTAGCTCGCAAATATCTTTGGTCGGTTTCACGCGCTTGAACAGATCTTCCGTCTCTTCATACAGCAAATCCAAGCGTTCCCATGCACGGCGCAGACGCAGGTCCGAACGAACAATACCTACATAGGTGGACATGATTTGCCCCACCTCCTTCATATCTTGTGATATGAGCACCTGTTCCTCGTTGGACATCGTGCCCTCGTCATTCCAGTCGGGTACACGATTGTTGAAGTCATACTGCTCTATCACGCTCAAGCTATGCTTTGCCGCTGCATCGGCATACACCACTGCCTCTATCAGCGAGTTGCTCGCCAAGCGGTTACCACCGTGCAGACCTGTGCAACTGCATTCGCCTACGGCATACAGGCGGCGAATAGTGGACTGACCATCCAAGTCAACCTTGATGCCTCCGCACATGTAGTGGGCACACGGCGCTACAGGTATATAATCCTTCGTTATATCAATGCCTATGCTCAGGCACTTGGCATAGATGTTGGGGAAGTGGTGCTTGGTCTGTTCCGGATCCTTGTGTGTCACATCAAGGCAGACGTGGTCGATACCATGAATCTTCATCTCGTTGTCAATGGCGCGGGCTACGATGTCGCGCGGCGCGAGTGACAGACGCGAGTCGTACTTCTGCATGAACTCCTCGCCGTTCGGTAGCCGCAGCACTCCCCCGTAGCCACGCATAGCTTCGGTTATAAGGTACGCCGGATGCGTCTCACTGGGGTTGAACAGAGCCGTGGGGTGAAATTGCACAAACTCCATATCCTTGATCACACCTTTGGCGCGATGCACCATGGCTATGCCGTCGCCTGTAGCAATGTTGGGGTTGGTTGTGGTGGCATATACAGCGCCCGTACCTCCTGTGGCCATCAGCGTGACGCGGCTTAGGTAGGTATCAATCTTACCCGTTTGTGGGTCAATGATGTATGCCCCATAGCATTCCTTATCGGGGGTGCGGTGCGTAACGCGCACGCCTAAGTGATGTTGCGTGATGATCTCTACCGCAAAGTGATTCTCCAGTACATCGATGAACGGATTGCTGCGCACCGCCGCCATCAGACCGCGTTGTATCTCTGCCCCCGTATCGTCAGCATGATGCAGGATGCGGAACTCCGAATGCCCGCCCTCGCGATGCAGGTCGTAATGCCCGTCAGCTGTCTTGTCGAAATTCACACCCCACTGCACCAACTCCTGAATCTGCTCAGGGGCACGGCGTACCACTTGCTCAACGGCCGCAGGATCGCTTATCCAGTCGCCTGCCACCATCGTGTCGTGGATATGTTTGTCAAAATCGTCAACCAGCAGGTTGGTTACTGAGGCTATGCCGCCTTGGGCTTTGGCGGTATTGGCCTCATCAAGGGTGGTCTTGCAGCACAGCGCAATGCGGTACTTCTGGGCACGCGCTACCTTCAGCGCAAAACTCATGCCTGCTACACCGCCACCGATAATCAGATAGTCGTATTGATGTGTCATTTTGATTGTTAGTTCAGTATATGTGTCTATAAAAAAGGGTAAACCGTACGTACGGCTTACCCTTTGTCTGTTATCATTTGATTAGTGCAGACTTGCCTTGTAGGCTTCAGCATCCATCAGGCTGTCCAACTCGCTCGGGGCTGACAGACGCACACGGATCATCCATCCTGCACCATATGGGTCGTTATTCACCAGTTCGGGGTGATCCTCCAACTCCGCGTTCAACTCCAGCACTTCGCCTCCGGCAGGCATGTTCAGGTCAGATACGGTCTTTACCGCCTCTACCGAACCGAACACTTCGCCCTGGGCTACATGTTCACCCACAGTCGGTACATCTACAAACACGATTTCGCCCAACTCTGACTGTGCGTAATCGGTAATGCCTACATAAGCTTCGTCACCCTCTACACGGATCCACTCGTGCTCTGAGGTGTAACGTACTGTATCAGGAAAATTCATATTGCTTGTGTTTAGTTAGTTTTGCCTTAATCTTTTGTGCGTACGTACGCACAACGCCTTGCGCGCACGCATGCCTGAACATATATTATTCTTTTCACTTGCCCTGGTTCGGACCGCTGGGTATCTGGTCACCGATGGTGGACATTGCGCAGCGGAAGCCCAAGGTGCTCTTGCTCTTGTCTGCCTCAAGGTAGCGGCGTGATGACGGGTGCAGCCAGTATACGCGGTCGTTCCATGAGCCACCCTTGTATACGTGTGTGGTCTTCGTGATCTTCGGCGCGTAGATGTCGGTCGGGTCGATCTTCTTCTCCTGGGCTACTACGCCACCTTCGTCGCCTTCCTCCTCAGCCTCCTCATCGCCTTCACCTTCACCTTCGCCTTCCTCATCCGCCGTCTCTTCGTCGCCCTCATCTTCTATCTCTTCCTCTTCTCCGGCATTGCTTTCGGTATTGGCAGCCAAGCCTTTCAAAAACAAGGCACCGAGCGTATCCAGCGGATAATCTGTCTGGATAAGCGAAGCAAAGTCGCCATCCAGATAGTCGCGCTTATCGTCTGCGCTCGTCCACTCAATATCTATGCCACCGCGGGCGTTGATGACGAACTGACCTTGGTCGTCTTTCTTGGCGCGGCTGTAGATGTTACCACGGAAGGAGTTGTATTCGGTCACATCCTGATAGGTCGTCTCGCGATATACGTCCATTACCCACTCGTTTACGTTACCTGCCATGTTGTACAATCCGAAATCATTCGGAGCAAAAGCATCCACGGGGTTGGTGATGACATAGCCATCGTTCAGCATTCCTGACACACCCATCATGTCGCCCTTGCCGCGTACAAAGTTGGCCTGCATCATACCCATGTTGTTCTTGCTCAAGTCACGGGGGTGATAACCCGACCACGGATAAACCTTGCCTTCTATTGTCAGACCATCCGTACCCGCGATGGGGGCAAAAGCTGCAAACTCCCATTCCGCCTCTGTCGGCAGACGGTAGCCGGTAACCAGAATACCATCCGTACGGTCCACCTTACGCGCATTCCCCCACGCGTCATGAAAACGCTTGCTGCGGCGGGAGGCATCAGGATTCACGGGGTTATAGTCGTTGCGTACAAGATATTTCTCCGTGTTGAATACGAACTTGTCACGGATCCATTCGTATGGCACGTGGTACTCGATATTCACATCCTCACCGCGCGTTACCTCCACCTCAATAGGCTCGTAGCCCGGGTTGTCGTTACGCCAGTCCTCCAGCTCCGTCTCGTCCAAGGCGCGCAGCATCTGGAAGTCGGGGAACTCGATAGCACCGGCATGAACCAATGCCAACTCGTTGACGCGGTCGGTACGCCATTGGCAATAATCCATAGCCTGATTCCAGTTGATACCCACCACGGGATAAAAACTGAAGGCGGGGTGACGGAAATAGTTCTCTACGTATGGCTCGTTATACGCCAATTCGTCACGCCAAACCAAGGTGTCGGGCAACGCCTCTTGAACCAACTTGGGGGCTGCATAGCCGAACACCATCTCCAGCCAATGCATGTACTCCCGCCAGTTGAGGTTGGAAATCTCGTACTTATCCATGTAGAACGAACTCACCGTAACCGACCGGCGGGCATTGTCGCGCGGCGCGGTTACAAACTCATCCGTCTGACCGATAGCGAATGTTCCGCCCTGAATGGCTACCATGCCGATAGGGTCCACATTGCCTACACCCTCTTTGGCCTCAAAGTTGGTGGTCTTTTCATCATAATAGTTCCATCCCGTCGTGTTTGAGAACTGAGTGTTCAACTCGCGGGACTTGCAGCCGGCTAATGCCAGCAATGCCACCGACACGACGAATACAGATTGCACTACTTTTTTCATGTCTAACTTGATATAATTATACCTTAATTTTCAATACAACTGATGCACACACGCAGGCACTCCCTACGATTAGCCTACAAAGATACAAAAAAAATACAAATTACACAAATTTTTTAACAAAAAAAAGAAAAAAATGTACATTTTCTTGGCAAAATGCTATTTTTTACAACTATTTTTTACAAAAATATAGCAAAACACAAGAATTTTTTGTATCTTTGTGCGATTATTGCAAATCCCTATGTCGCAGGAGCATCCATTCATACGTTTAGGGGCGCGTCTGGTGTCGCTTCGCTCACCCCTTGTGATGGCTATCGTCAATGCCACGCCGGATAGTTTTTTTCCGCCCAGTCGTGCCGTTGACCGGTCATCTCTGCGCGAGGCATACCTGCGCGCATGCAGCGAGGGGGCGGATATCTTGGACATTGGTGCCTGCTCTACGCGCCCGGCTGTACAGGCGGGGCAGCATGTGCCGGCGGATGCGCAGCAGGAGTGGCAGCGGCTGGATACAGCCCTGTCTCTGGCAAGGGATATGGGCGTCAGGCTACCGATATCTGTCGATACGTTCCGCCCTGAGGTGGCACAACGGGCAATTGAGGTGTATGGCGTTGACATGATCAATGATGTGTCCGGGGGCTCGCCTGCGATGTTTGATCTGGTGGCGGACAGCAGGGTCGCGTATGTGCTGACGTACAACCGCCGCTACGACGCGCATGCGTCCGATGACCTCCTGCGAGATGCCATGGATTATCTTAGCCGCAGGGTGGACATGTTACACCGGCGAGGCGTCAGCGATGTGATCATCGATCCGGGATTCGGGTTTGAGCAAACGGTACAGCAGAGTTTGGATCTGCTAAGCAATCTGCATGCGCTGCAGCACATCGGATGCCCGATCTTGGTGGGCATCTCGCGCAAGCGCATGGCGTACGAGCCCGAAGGACTGACTGCCAGAACATCTCTGCCGCAAACCTTGCGGCTTGAGAGGCAGGCGATGCAGCAGGGCGCTGACATACTGCGCGTACATGATGTAGCCGCAACACGACAAATGATAAATGACAAATAGCAAATGACAAATAGTAACGCAAATTTTAATTTTTATCTAATCACTCCATGTTTTTCGGATTCAAAGATCTGGTAGATATTTTGCTCGTAGCCTTGTTGCTGTTTGAGGCATACCGCATCTTGCGGATGTCAGGGGCGGTCAACTTGTTCTGGGGCATATTGGCGTACGTGGGATTATGGTTTCTCGTCTCGTTCATCTTCCGTCTGGAGCTTACAGGTGCCATCTTCAATTTTATCGGCAGCGCCGGTGCTGTCGCGCTGGTGGTTATTTTTCAGGAGGAGATACGTGGTATGTTCAACCGCATTGGCTCGCGTATGAGTAGCGCCCAACTGGTGAGGTTTCATCAGAATAAGAGTAACGACTGGCTTACGCATGAGCAGATTCAGCAGCTTGTGCTGGCTTGCAGGCACATGGCTGATTCCAAGACCGGAGCGCTCATCGTCATTGCGCATGAGCAGGAGTTGGATGAATATGAGCAGACTGGCGAACTGATCAATGCGAACATTTCCACGCGAATGATTGAGAACATCTTCTTCAAGAACACACCCTTGCATGACGGCGCGCTCATCATCCGCAATGGCAGGTTGCAGGCGGCGGCATGTATTTTGCCCGTCTCCAAAAACCAAAGTATACCCAAGCATTACGGCCTGCGTCATCGCGCCGCGTTGGGGCTTGCCGAGAAAACCGATGCACTATGTATCGTCGTCAGCGAAGAAACAGGTAAGGTGAGCATCGCCATGGAGGGAAAAATCACTACCATCAAGATATCTGCCATAGCCGAACTGTTGCACAACAGTGACAACTAACCCGCAACATTATACATTCAACAATACACATTCAACATAATATATGGAATACAAACGTACATTAATCACAGCGGCTTTGCCTTACGCCAATGGTCCTGTGCATATAGGACACTTGGCTGGCGTGTATGTGCCGGCTGACATCTACGCACGCTATCTGCGCCTCAAGGGGCAGCAGGTCTTGTTTGTGTGTGGCAGCGACGAGCATGGTGTACCCGTCACCATCCGCGCAAGAAAAGAAGGGATAACCACCCAACAGGTTGTTGACCGCTATCACGGGATCATCAAGCAGGCGTTTGCTGACTTCGGTATCAGCTTCGATATCTATTCGCGAACGACATCGGCTGTGCATCATCAGTTTGCCTCGGATTATTTCCGCAAGTTGTATGATGAGGGCAAGTTTGTCGAGCAGACAACCGAGCAGTTCTATGACCCCGAAACGGGACATTTCCTTACCGACAGGAATATCCGTGGCGAATGTCCGCACTGCCACAACTTAGGTGCGTATGGTGACCAGTGCGAGAAGTGCGGCTCAACCCTCTCGCCCGAGGAACTGATCAACCCCTACAACGCGGAGACCGGCAATCCACTCGTCAAGAAACCCACCTCGCATTGGTATCTGCCTCTCGACCAATACCAGCAGTGGTTGGAGCATTGGATCTTGGATGAGCATAAAGAGTGGCGACCGAACGTATATGGCCAGTGCAAATCGTGGCTGGACGGTGGGCTCCGCCCGCGCGCCGTCACGCGTGACCTGGACTGGGGGATACCCGTTCCCGTCGAGGGGGCGGAGGGCAAAGTGCTGTATGTCTGGTTCGATGCGCCGATAGGCTATATATCCAATACCAAAGAGTTGTGCGATGCCCAACCCGATAAATATGGCACGTGGCAGATGTGGTGGAAAGATCAGGCCACACGCCTGATTCACTTCATCGGCAAGGATAATATTGTCTTCCACTGCATCGTCTTCCCCGCTATGCTCAAGGCGGACGGATCATACATCTTGCCGGATAATGTGCCCTCCAACGAGTTCCTGAATCTGGAGGGGGATAAGATTTCCACCTCGCGCAACTGGGCTGTCTGGCTCAACGAGTATCTGGATGATTTCCCGGGCAAGCAGGATGTGCTCAGGTACGTGCTTACGGCAAATGCTCCCGAAACGAAGGACAACGACTTCACGTGGGCGGACTTCCAGGCGCGTAACAACAATGAACTCGTTGCCATCTATGGTAATTTTATCAATCGTGCTTTGGTGCTAACCGGCAAATATTTCGATGGCAAGGTTCCGGCACAAGGGGTGCTGACGGATTACGACCGGCAGACCATTGATGAGTTCTGCAACGTGAAGGGCGAACTGGAGAAACTGCTCAACGATTTCCGCTTCCGCGATGCGCAGAAGGAGGCGATGAACCTCGCACGTATAGGCAACAAGTATCTGGCGGATACCGAGCCATGGAAACTTGCCAAGACCGATATGCCGCGCACTGCCACCATTCTCAATCTCTCATTGCAGATTGCTGCCAATCTGGCTATTGCTTTCGAGCCTTTCCTGCCGTTCTCCTCTGCCAAACTCCGTGATATGTTGGGGCTGGAGGCTTTCAGTTGGGAGAATCTCGGCAGCACCGGTCTGCTGACCGAGGGGCACAGCTTGGGCGAGGTCTCGCTCCTGTTCGAGAAGATTGACGACGCACCTGTTCAGGCGCAGTTAGATAGGCTGGCGCGTATCAAGGCGGAGAATGAGGCTGAGGCAAAAGCCGAAGCGCTCAAGAATTGGCAACCCGTCCCAGTCAAGACTCCTACCACGATCGATGACTTCGACAAGGTCGATATACGTGTCGGCACCGTGATGGAGTGCGGACCTGTCAAGAAGTCCGACCGCCTGTTGCTGTTCCGCATTGACGACGGCATGGGCGGACGTACTATCCTGAGCGGTATAGCGCAATCATATCCCGACCCGTCGGTGCTGGTAGGCAAACAGGTGCTGTTTGTGGCGAATTTCCCGCCGCGTAAGATGATGGGCTTGGAGAGTCAGGGCATGATCCTGTCTGCCGTTGACGCCGATGGCAAGCTGGTGGTCACTACCGTCACCTCCCCCGTGCGCAATGGTGCACAAGTAGGGTAGCGGCACGCGGTGAAATCCGAGTACAAGAAAGGGGACTTGCATTCAGTCCCCTTCTTTTGTATATGCTGTCTGTTATTGCGTATGCCGTCTGTTCCTATGCTATAGGCGGTTCGGCAATCTGCTCGCCGCGGCAGAAGCGGTGGACGATGTGCCGGTCGTCACCGAGGTAGATAAAGCGCTCAAGGCGATGCAGCAGGCTGTAGTTGTCGTGGTTGAGCTCGCTGTCGTCAATCACCAGTGCATCAAAATCGTAGCCTGCCTCCAGACTGCCTACCTTGCCAAACAGCCGTCCGGCGGACTTGGTGGCTATCCAGAACGCCTCAGGCAGCGTGAGGAAGGGTAAATGGTGATTTTGGCAGTATTGCATCTTGCTCACCTGTATGGCATACACCATCACCTTGAATATACTCAGGTCGTGACCGCCGCTGATGTCGCTGCCCAGACCTACCGGCACACCTTCGTTGAGGAACGTGCGAATAGGCGCCATGCCCGAAGCCAGATTGAAGTTACTCGTCGGGCAGTGGGCTACCATCACCTGATTGTCGCGCATCATACGCAGCTCGTCGCCTGCGGTCCATACGCAGTGGGCCATGACGGTGGGCGTGGCGCCGAACAGACCGTAACGACGGTAGGCATCGCCGTAATGAAGGCTGGCTGGCTCCAACTCATGCACCCAGGCTATCTCGTTGCGGTTCTCGGATAGGTGAGATTGTACTGGCAGGTTGTGCTTGCGAGCCAGTTCGCCGCATGCCTGCAATAGCTCGGGCGTGCAGGACGGTACAAACCGGGGGGTGATGATCGGGCGCACCAAGGCATCGGGGGCGGCATACTCGGCTATCAGTGCCTCATTGTCGCGGATGGCATCGGCCACGGTCTCGCGCAGCGAGACGGGACAGTTGCGGTCCATATCCACCTTGCCTACCAGCGCGCCCATACCTGCTTGCTCAAACAGGCGCATCAGCAGGCGTGTACTATCCTTGTGAACCGTGGCAAAGGCAATGGTGCGCATCGTCCCTACACGCCATAGGTCGCGTACGAAACGACGGTACATCCGCTCGGCGTAGGCCGTGTCTGCGTACTTGCTCTCTTCTGGAAAGGTGTAGTTGTTCAGCCATGGTAATAGCTCCAGATCCATGGCTATGCCTATATTGCGGTATTGCGGAGCATGTACATGCACATCAATCATGGCGGGGATCAGCAGCTTGTTGCCATAGTCGGTCACCGGAATGCCGGATAACTCGTCTGGCAAACGGGGGTACACACCGGCAATCGTGCCGCTATCAACGGCTACATAGCCGTCGGGGATAACCGTAAATGATGTGCTGTCTTTGGTGAAAAGAAGGTTGGCTTTGTATATATGCATGGTTAAATCAATTTTCAAATGTACTGCAAAGATACGGAAAATAATTCAATTTTGCAAAATATATAGCGAATAAGTGCTATATTTATAAAAAAGTTTGCATTTTTCCTAAAATTTCACTAACTTTGCAGTCCTGTTTCATATTGTATCAACCCGTATTGATTAGTTGTATCAACCAATATTGATTAGTTATGTTGTTTTCCGAAATCGTATATGGCCCTATCCACTCGCGTCGTCTGGGCACGTCGTTAGGCATCAATCTGATGCCTGCGGACGGCAAGTTGTGCACGTTTGATTGCATCTACTGCGAGTGTGGATTCAATCATCCGTTTCCGCATCCCGTGCTGCCTGAGCGCGAGCAGGTGAGCGCATGTCTGGAGGCGAAGTTAAGGCAGTTGCAGGCGGAGCGCATCGCCCTCGATGTGATTACGTTCAGCGGCAATGGCGAGCCGACGCTGCATCCGCAGTTTGAGGCTGTCATAGCCGACACGTGTGCCTTGCGCGACAGGTTCTGCCCGCAGGCTAAGGTGTCCGTATTGTCTAACGCCACACAACTCGGGCGTGAGGATGTTGTGCGCGCATTGTGGCAATGCGATAATCGTATCCTGAAGCTTGACTCTGCCATCACTGCCACAATGCGTGCCATCGATGCGCCTGTAAATAGCGCTGCTACCGTTGACGGTATCATCGGCAATCTGCAACAGTTCAACGGCAATTTTACTTTGCAGACATGCTTCTTACGCGGTACGCTGCCCAATGGCACGGTGGTCGACAATACCGCACCTGAAGAATTAGAGGCGTGGTATGACGCTGTCAGGCTGTTGCACCCCAAGCTCGTGATGATCTATGTCATCGACCGTGCCACACCCGTCAAGACGCTGCAGAAGATCAGCCCCGAACAGATGCAGCAGATTGCCGAACCGCTCGTGGCGGAGGGCTTCAGTGTGCAGATATCTGCCTAACTATCAATTATCAATTGTCAATTATGCGAGTACTGGTAGCACCACTCAATTGGGGATTAGGTCATGCCGCGCGCTGCGTGCCGCTTATCCGTCGGCTGCAGGCGCAGGGGCATCAGGTGATGTTAGCCGGCGATGGCGAGTCGCTCGCGTTGCTGAGGCAGCATTTTCCGACCCTTGCCGTTTTGCCGCTGGCACCATTGACGCTGCAGTATAGCCGGCATCATCGGCAGGTCTGGGCGATGCTGCGCGCGCTACCGGCTCTTATCCGCTCGGCGTGGAGCGATCATCGGATGCTGGACGCTTACCTGCGTAGCCAACCGATCGACCAAGTCATCTCCGACAACCGTTTCGGCTTCTACTCGCGAAAGGTGCACTCGGTCTATATCACACATCAACTGACGATAGCCCTGCCTCGCCCTTGGCAGTGGCTCGAACCTGTGCTTGCAGCATGCCACAGGCGCATCATCAGTCGGTATAGCGAGTGCTGGGTTCCTGATATGCCTGCTGCGGCTGATGGCGCTCAAGGGCTTGCCGGCAGGCTCTCACACCCCGATACGTTACCACCGCACACGCGCTATATAGGTGTGCTGTCACGTTTTGAGGGAGTAGCCGTTACTCCTGATTCTGCTTACCGCGTGGTAGCCCTGCTGTCCGGACTCGAACCGCAGCGCACGATGTTCGAGCGGGAGATTATCAGCCGTTACCGAAACACCGATGATACCGTGCTTCTCATCCGCGGCAGGATGCAGGGACCGCCTACCGTCATCAGGCACCGTAACATCACTATCTTGCCGCGGCTTGGCGACAGGCAGCTGGCTGCTTACCTCACGGGGGCTGAACGTATCATCTGCCGCTCGGGGTACTCCTCTGTTATGGATATGTACGCCCTCGGCGTCACCGGCAAAGTTGAGTGGCATCCTACTCCGGGGCAGCCCGAACAGGAATATTTGGCGCAGTTGCTGTCATTGGCATAACCTGTGCCTCCTCTCCTGTCTTGTATCCTTTTCCCCTGCCTGTCTCTTCTGCCTGTCTCTTCTGCTTTGTCCCTTCTTCCTGGCACCTTCTGCCCTATCCCTTCTGCCTTATCCCTTCTGTCTTATCCCTTCTGCTTTGTCCCTTCTGTCTTGTCCCTTCTGTCGAAGTACCATCAATTGATAATCGAGGTTTCATGCATCTTTTGTCAGGTCATTTACATGAGCATTACGTGAGCATTATGCGAGCATCGTGGACATCGCCGGTGTGTGGCGGCATTTAGCAGGCAAGGGCTGCGGCTGTTCGGGCAGCGAGACGGGCGTTGTTGAGTACGAGCTGGATATTAGCCGCGAGGCTGTCGCCACCGGTCAGATCCTTGACCTTGGCGAGCAGAAACGGGGTGCACTGCTTGCCGTGGATACCTTGCTCGTCCATCTCACGCAGAGCCTGGGAGATAGCGGCATCAATAACATCTTTAGGCATCGAGTATTCCTCGGGGATAGGGTTGGTCACCAGCATCCCTCCCTTGAGTCCGCAAGCCATCTTGGCACGGAAAACGGCAGCCAGCTCTTCCGGCGAGTCAATACGGTAATCGACACCGAAACCGCTATGGCGCGTATAGAACGCCGGCAACTCGCTCGTGCCATAGCCGATAACCGGCACACCTTTCGTTTCCAGATACTCCAGCGTCAACCCAAGGTCCAGAATAGACTTGGCACCGGCACAGATAACCATCACGGGCGTTTGTGCCAGTTCCTCAAGGTCGGCGGATATATCGAAGGTCTGCTGTGCCCCGCGGTGAACACCTCCTATGCCCCCCGTGGCAAACACGCGTATACCTGCCATGGCAGCGATGATCATTGTTGTGGTGACGGTGGTAGCCCCGTCCTCAACGCGCGCGATGAGCACAGGTAGGTCGCGACGCGAAACTTTGGTCACAGCCTGACCTTTCTTGCCCAGATATTCGATTTCGTCAGGCGTGCAGCCTGCTTTGAGCTTGCCGCCAATGATGGCAATGGTGGCAGGCACAGCACCATTGTCGCGGATGGTCTGCTCGACACGCAGTGCCGTATCCACGTTCTGCGGATATGGCATGCCATGGCTGATGATGGTTGACTCGAGGGCGACCACAGGCTTACCCTCGCTTAGTGCACTCGCCACCTCCGGCGAGAGAGACAGGTATTGGTTCATTGCTTTGTTCCTTTCTATAGTAGTATGTTCGTTATATCCGGGTTGACGGGTTTGCTACTCATCAGTGTGGCTCGGGCCGCCATCAATCCGTATTGAGCGGTCTCGGGGAAGTGCAGCCCTTTGCCCAAGGCATAGACGACGCCTGCCAGAAAAGCATCACCGGCACCATTGGTGTTAACGACATCGGTGGCAGGTAGGGCAGGGTACAGCCACTCCTCGGCTGCCGAACGGCAATAGACGCCCTCGCTGCCGAGCGTGATATATATGTGTGCTACGCCTAAGTCAATGAGCCGCTGTGCCGCCAGCGGATAGGTGGCTTCGCCGGTAACGGCTACAGCCTCTTTCAGGTTAAGCTTGAGCGTATGTAGGTAGGGCAGCTTGGTTTTGGCAAGCGCATTCACGACGCGGTGCGACTTGGTGGTACTAACGCCATCGATGAGCAGGGGTACAGTCGTGTTCTCCATCAGATAGCGTATGGCTGACTCGCTGATATTCGTATCCGCCACCACATAATCCGAGCGGTTGATGTCTCCTATCCGCCGCTCAAGCCACTCGGGGGTGATAACGCTGACGGCCTCGGTATCTGCTACAGCGGCAATCATCTCGCCGCTATGGTTGTTGATGCACAGGTACGTACCGCTGCGCTTCGTATCCACACTGACCGATAGCCGTATGTCAATGCCCTGTTGCTTGCAGTGGTCTTGCAACAGCTTGCCGAACAGGTCGCCCCCGAAAGCGGTGAGTAGTTGCACGCGGTTGCCTAACAATGCCAGATTATGCGCGATGTTGCGCGCTACACCGCCGTAACCTATATCCACTTTGCCCGGATTGGAGTCCGCCGCAATAAAACTGTCGAACAGCGTAGCCGACAAATCGATGTTCGCTCCGCCGATAACTGTAATGATGTTTTGCATGGTTGCGTATTGATAGGTTAGCTATTCGCCAACTGACGAATGGTAATGATAGTCGGAAAAGTCTCGCTCACCTTTCTCCTTAGGCTCGGTAGCGCGCCGTATGCGTCCGCGCATGCCACCCTTGAACCAGTCCTTTTGCCAAGCGAGAATGAGCAGCCAGCCGAAGAGCATGCCGCCCAAGTGGGCAAAGTGCGCCACATTGTCGGCTGCCACACCGGCTATGTTGCCTAAGCCTGCGAACAACTCGATCACGGCGTACACAATAACAAAGATGCGCGCGCGTATGGGAACAGGTATGAACATGATGTATAAAGGTACATCGGGAAAGAGCCAGCCAAAGGCAAACAATATGCCGAACACGGCACCACTCGCTCCTATCGTAGTGGTGGGAACGGACGGCATGAACGCCATCCACACCAACTCCTGAATGAGGGCAGCACCTAAGCCGCACACAAGGTAATAAATCAGAAACTTGCGCTCGCCCCATTCGCGCTCCAGCGCAGGGCCGAACATCAGTACGGCGAACATGTTGAAGAATAGATGACCAAAATCAGCGTGCATAAACATGTACGTCAGCGGTTGCCAGATATGGAACGAACGATACACCGTGGCAAACGAGGAGTACGACCAGTTCATCAGCCCGAACCACTCAATGAGATGGACGTTATATTGCTTGAGCAAGGCGTCAAGCAGCCATACAATCACATTGGCAAGCAGAAGATTCTTAGTTACAACGGGTAGATTTCTCATAAATTTTACTGTAAAATACTACAAAAAACATAACAATTTCCGTGCTACACATCAAAAAAATGCATTTTTCTGCCATTTTGACGCATTTTTTTTGCAAAATACTTGCAAATTTGAAAAAATAATTATATCTTTGCAGTGTTCGTACGGAGGAAACTCCGAAATTATTAAACGTTTAATTAATCTAATTGTTATGAACAAAAGTGAACTCGTTGCTGCTGTAGCAGCAAAAGCTGAGATTACGAAAGTTGCTGCAGCAAAGGCTGTAGATGCAGCTTTGGAGGCAACTGTTGAAGCTCTGAAGAAGGGCGAGGCTGTACAATTGATCGGTTTCGGTACACTGAAGGTTGTTGAGAAACCTGAGCGTCAGGGTATCAATCCTGCTACGAAAGCAACAATTACCATCCCTGCTAAGAAGGTGGTTAAGTTCAAAGCAGGTGCCGGTTTGGCTCTTTAATCTTGCTTGTTCAAGGGAAATGGGTTATCCGCAAGGATAACTCGTTTTTTGTGCTTATTCAACACTTAACCCTCAATATTCAATATTCAACACTCAACAATAGGCAATAATGAAGAATATTATTTTATGTGGTGCCCCGGGCTGCGGCAAAGGTACGCAGGCGGAGTTTATTGTAGCGCATTTTGGCTTAACGCACCTGAGCACAGGACAGATGATGCGTCAGGAGGCTGCCTCGGGCAGCGAATTAGGCAAACTGATTGAGTCCTACACCTCGCAAGGTCACCTTGTGCCGGATGATGTGACTATCAAGATGCTGGAGGATTATATCGACCGCCTGCCTGCCGATACCAAGGGTTTGATTTTCGACGGCTTCCCCCGTACTCTCAACCAGGCGGTACAACTGGAACGCCTGATGAAGAAGCGCGGTGACGAGACGGCTATCTTGATTGACATCAACGTGCCTGAGGACGAGCTTATCCGACGCCTCTTAGAGCGCGGTAAGATCAGCGGCCGGGCGGATGACAATCTGGATACCATCAAGGAGCGACTCGTTGTGTACCACGAGCAGACACGTCCTGTGGACGACTACTACGAGTTGCACGACAAGTACGCGCGCATACAAGGTCTCGGTACAATCAGCGAAATATTCGGTCGTATAAGCCGTATCCTCAACAAGATTTATTGATTTAAGCACGCAGTAACCCTAAATACGTTATCAGTTATGGCGACAAACTTCATTGATTATGTCAAGATCTACTGCCGCTCTGGTAAGGGCGGCGCAGGTAGTATGCACTTTCACCGTGCCAAGTATGTACCCAAAGGTGGTCCGGATGGCGGTGATGGCGGTCGTGGCGGGCACATCATACTGCGCGGCAACCGTAACCTGTGGACGCTGTTGCATCTGAAGTACCGGAAGCATATACAAGCCACCGACGGCGGCAAGGGCGGCGAGAGCCGCTCGTTTGGCAAGGATGGTGAGGACAGAATCATTGAGGTGCCCTGCGGCACGGTCGTCTATGATGGCGAGACGGGCGAGTGGCTGACGGAGATCAAGGAGCATGGCGAGCAGGTCGTTCTGCTCAAAGGCGGACGCGGAGGCTTGGGTAACTGGCATTTTCGTACCGCAACGAATCAGGCTCCACGATACGCACAACCCGGCGAACCGGCACAGGAGCGCACCGTCATTATGCAAATAAAGGTGCTGGCGGATGTAGGCCTGGTGGGCTTCCCAAACGCCGGCAAATCAACTCTGCTGAGCGTTGTGTCTGCCGCCAAACCCGAGATAGCCGATTATCCCTTTACTACCCTCACGCCACAATTGGGCATCGTGTCTTATCGTGACGACCGCTCGTTCTGCATGGCGGATATACCCGGCATCATTGAGGGCGCAGCCGAAGGCAAGGGCCTGGGACTGCGATTCCTGCGGCACATCGAGCGCAACGCAGTGCTGCTGTTCCTTGTGCCGGCATGCAGCGTCGATCCGCAACACGAATACGAGGTCTTGCTGTCCGAGTTGGAGAAGTATAACCCCCAGCTGCTGTCGAAGGCACGTATCCTCGCTGTGAGCAAGTCGGACACTATGCCCGAGCAGGAGGTCAGCAGGATAGTAGCCGCGTTGGGCAGCACAAACGACGTCCCTGTCGTTGCTTTCTCTTCCGTGAGCGTGCAAGGTATAAGCGAACTGAAAGATGCGCTTTGGAACGAACTGAGCAAGGAGCAGAATCAAGTGATTGAAATCTCTCACTCACCGCTTGACATCGCACGCGTCGAACGACAAGAAGCAGAGGCGGGGAACGAACAGGACGACGAGGAACACACCATCTACCTGAACGAGGTGGAGGAGGATTGGGACCTGACCAAGTACGAAGGTATAGGTTGGGATGCATGAGTATGGTTAAGTGGATACAACAACATATAGCGCAAAAGCAACTGGTGCTGCTGCTGAGCTTGATGGTGGGCGTGTTGTCCGCATTGGCGGCATACGTACTCAAGTTGTTTATTCACCTCATACAATACCTGATCAATACCTATCTGATTGCTGGTGAGCACTACTGGTGGTTCATTATATGCCCGATGATAGGCATAGCCTTGGCGGCATTGTTTGTGCGCTATGTGGTGCGGGACGATATATCGCATGGTATAACCAAGATATTGTTCGCCATCTCACAGCGCAAGTCCATCATCAAGAGCCACAATATGTGGTCGAGCATCATTGGCAGCGGCATAACGATAGGATTTGGCGGCTCGGTAGGTGCTGAGGCGCCTATCGTGTTGACCGGTGCCGCTATCGGTTCGAACTTGGCTAAGCTCTTTCATTTGGACCAAAAGACGATGATGCTGATGATTGGTTGTGGTGCTGCCGGTGCCATAGGCGGTATATTCAAGGCTCCAATCGCCGGCCTCGTGTTCACGCTTGAGGTGCTGATGATGGATCTGACGATGAACTCCGTAGCACCGCTGCTCATATCATCGGTCACGGCTTCCGCCATCGCATATTTTACTACGGGCTTCACTCCGATGTTTGAGCTGACCACGATTGAGGCCTTTACGCTCAGACGCATACCGTGGTATCTGCTGTTAGGCGTGGCGTGCGGCTTTGTATCGTTATACTTTACGCGAGGTATGAATAGGCTGGAGCAACGCTTTAAGCGGCTGAAGAATATGTGGGTGAAGATCCTCGTGGGCGGTACGGTGTTGGGTGTGCTGATCTATTTGTTTCCGCCCCTCTACGGCGAGGGATACGATGTAATCCTGCAATTGTTTAACAACGACCCTTACTCTGGTATTGCCTTCAGTCCGTTTGCGCGATTCGGTAACTCGATGTGGGTCATCATCACCTATTTCTCGATGGTGTTGCTGCTGAAGATCGTTGCTTCGGTTGCTACCAACGGCGGCGGTGGCGTAGGTGGTATATTTGCTCCCTCACTGTTTATGGGCGCGCTGGTAGGTTTCCTGTGTGCACAGTTGTTGAGCCTCGTCGGCGTGCAAGTGCCGGTGGTTAACTTCGCCCTTGTGGGTATGGCAGGACTGATGTCCGGCGTGATGCATGCGCCGCTGACGGGTATCTTCCTCATAGCCGAACTCACCGGCGGCTACCACCTGCTTATGCCACTGATGATTGTAGCGGTGGTGTCGTACCTGACGATCATGCTGTTTGAACCGCATAGTTTGTATGCTATGCGCCTTGCACAAAAGGGCGAACTGCTGACGCATAACAAAGATCGCTCGGTGCTGACGCTCCTGAAGATGGATAGTGTGCTGGAGACAGACTTGAGCACCGTGTCGCCGGATATGAATCTGGGACAACTGGTGAAGGTGATTGCTGATAGCAAGCGTAACATCTTCCCCGTAGTCGATGCAAATGGCGAACTGCAGGGGATATTGCTACTGGATGAGGTGAGGAATATTATGTTCCAACCTCGCTTATACAAGCGCTTCACCGTGGCGCAACTGATGAACTACCCGCAGGTAGTACTGCGTCACGACCTGCCTATGGAAAAGGTGATGGAGATTTTTGAGGACACAGGGGCGTGGAATCTGCCCGTGGTGGATGAGCAGAACAAGTATCTCGGATTCGTATCCAAATCCAAGATATTCAACTCCTACCGCCATGTGCTGGTACACTTCTCGGATGAATAAGATACGTGATGATAGGTGTGTTTGATAGCGGTTATGGCGGATTGACTATACTCAAGCAGATTCGCCGTCAGTTGCCGGAGTACGATTATATCTATCTCGGCGATAATGCCCGTGCCCCCTATGGCACACGGTCGTTTGATTGCATCTATCACTATACTTTAGATGCCGTCCGCTATCTGCATCGGCAAGGGTGCACGCTCATCATCCTTGCATGTAACACTGCTTCAGCCAAGGCACTACGCACCATTCAGCAGCACGACATCGACCCCGAGCAACTGCGTGTGCTGGGCGTTATCCGCCCTACGGCAGAAGTCGTACCCTCTCTCACGCGCACCAAACACATAGGTGTGCTTGCTACACCCGGTACAGTGGCGTCGGAGAGCTATCGGATTGAGCTTGCCAAGCAGGATCCCGCATTGGTCGTAACCCAGCAGCCGTGCCCGATGTGGGTGCCGTTGATAGAGGCAGGCGAACACACATCGGATGGGGCGCAATACTTTATCAGGAAATATATCCGGCAGCTTATCTCCCGTGACCCGCTGATCGATACCCTGCTATTAGGCTGCACCCATTATCCGCTTATTCAATCCGCCATCAATGCTGAGCTCGCCTTGCTCGGCAAGCAGGACTGTCGCACGATAGCGCAAGGCGGAATCGTGGCGCAGAGCCTGACAGATTACCTGCTGCGTCACCCTCAGATTGAGCTGCGGCTGCAAAAAGGTGGCGAGTGTACGTACCTCACCACCGATGATCCCGATCGGTTTGCTCAGGCTGCAGCAATGTTCCTCGGCGCGCCTGTACAAGCCACACATGTGGACTACTGATTATTTCTCTTCCCCGTTTATACCGAAGCACTTGTTACCTTGGCGGATAAATAATTGTCCGTCACGCAGCATCTTTGTGGCATGAGGTATAACATAGGCGGGACTGACGGCCTCTTCTACGTACGGTTCACCTTTGCCATTCATGTATGCAGCCTTGATTGTTGAACCATTGTAGGAGGTCGCGTTGAGGATAAACGCCACACCGCCCTCCATCGCCAGCACCTCCAGCGTGCCGCTAACGATGTAGTACGGGTTGTACAGCCAGTTACTGTTTTCGCCCAACTCAAAGTCTGTCGCGAGGTACGACGGATAATCCATGTACTCGTCACCTCCCGGCGATGCTTGCACGGTGTTGGCGGCATAGCTGTCGTTGATAGGATAGGTCCCTACAGGCAGTATGGTGTCATCATCTGTCGGGGCAAAGACAGCAAGCGTCAACTCCGCCTCACCGCTTGTAAAGAGCAGGCTGGTGCACGCGTAGCCCAGATTGGCAGTCATATCCACGTACTGCAGCGAGTCAAATTGTAGGTCAAAAGCCCTAACCTGCTCTGGCTCGTAGTAGTATGAATAGGGTTCGCTACCCCCTTGTATATCCACTTCAGGATTAGCTTCGAAGTATATCCGCACCTCATGGCAGCGTAGCTGCTTGTCGCAGGCAAGCGTGACGATATTGGTATCTATATCCATAACTGCCAGTACCTCAGCCTCCTCTATATCCACGCCGTCGGAGGTCTTGTAGGCGATCGTACCTGCCGATGCCGATGCCGTGAAACCCTTGCGCAGGAAGCCGTCCACCACCAGCGCTTTCATCTTTCGGGTGGTGACAAGTGTCAGCGTCGAATTGGCGTTAGCACCAAAGTATGAGGCGGTCTTGGTGCCCATGCTGGCTATGACCTTCACATTATTACAGGTAAAGGTGTAAGGCAGCTTGCTGCCCAACGAATCTGTACTGAGCACCTTGGTAGGTTCGGCATAGCTGTACGCAGCATCCAAGCCTTCCGTCAGATCCTCGTCCTCAATGCTGCTGTCATAGGTGCCGTCTATCGTCACCGATCGAATCCACACAGATTTTTTGGTGCGGGTGATGATGATCCTCAGTTCGCCATCCAAGGCTGTCTCATGCTTGAAGGTAAGGGTCTGATTGTTGGCTTTAGGCAGTTTCTGTACGCCCAACGATGTGTCGCCTATTTTGACCTCGATGCTGTTCACCTCGCCCTCAATGTTCGTCGAGCACACGATGGTCACTTCCGTTACGTTGTTCACGCCCGGTAGCGATAGTTCGCTGTTGGCTATGAACTGTGCTCCGCGCTCCTCGTACCCATTCGGGGCAACAGTGGCCGTCCAGCCTTTGGGTAGTGCGGTCAGAAAATCAAATTGCGCTTCGGCAGAGGCGAAACGCAGCAGTGCCGTCAGGGCAAATAGGATGAGTAAAGATCGTTTCATTGTTACTATATTCAAATGTGTTTCTGAAGTGCTTGCTAAGCGTTGATATACCCATTTATACAGAGATACCCGCCATCATGTTAAGGCGGGTATCATCGTTGTGTAGATTGTTATGCCAAGGCAATAATTGTTTCCTCTGCCGCTTCGGTAAAGGTGAGTTTGCCTTCGCGTGCCAACCAACCTAAAGCGAGGTTGAGGTCGGCTTCTTTGAGTTTGGTAGCTTTCTTCAGAGCTTTGCTTGATAGAGCTCCGTTCTGTAGTGCGGTCCAAACCTTCCCGGCGTTAGCGCCAATCATTTCTACATTCATAATCAATCAATTTAGTTAAACGTTAGGAATATATAATAGTTTTTACACTATTGTTCTTCTTGTATTGCGCTTAACATGGTATCGATCGTATAGTTGCTACTGTTGCCATGCGCCCAATGCGAGTGTGGCATTGTGTCCGCCAAATCCGAAGGCGTTACTCAAGGCGTAGCGCATCGGTCTATGTTGTGGCGTATTGAACGTAAAGTTCAAGCGGTTGTCAATATTCGGGTCATCGTCGCCCTGTGCATGATTGGTGGTGGGCGGTACAACCTGATGATACAACGATAGCGCGGTTATCAGTGCCTCCAGTGCGCCTGCTGCGCCCAACAGATGACCTGTCATCGATTTGGTGGACGATAGATTCATCTCGTACGCATGCTCGCCAAACGCCTTGATGACAGCTTTCGCCTCAGCCTGATCTCCCAAGGGCGTCGAGGTGCCGTGGGTGTTGATATAATCGACCTCCTCCGGACGAATACCTGCATCCTTGACAGCTTCTATCATCACGCGCGCTGCACCGTCGCCCTCAGGGTCGGGGGCCGTCAGATGGAAGGCATCGGCGGTAGAGCCGTAGCCTACCAGTTCGGCATAGATCTTAGCCCCGCGGCGCAAGGCGTGCTCATATTCCTCCAGCATTACGCATGCAGCTCCTTCGCCTGCCACAAACCCGTCGCGTGAAGCGGAGAACGGGCGGGAGGCGGTCAACGGCTCATCATTGCGCGTGGATAGTGCGCGTAAGGCGTTGAAGCCGCCTATGGATATGGAGCATATCTCTGCTTCGCTGCCACCCACGAGGATGGCGTCGGCCTTGCCAAGACGAATATGGTTCATCGCTGACATAAACGCTATGGCTGACGAGGCACAGGCTGCAGTGGTGCAGAAGTTGGGTCCCTTCAGCCCCAAGCGGATGGCGATATATCCTGCTGCAATATCGGTGATGATACGCGGAATCAGGAATGGCGAATAGTGCGGCACGTGGTCGCCCTGCTGCTCATGCTCCGTCACTTGTTGCTCAAAGGTGCTCACTCCGCCCATACCCGAACCGACGATGACGCCTATGCGTGTTGGATCTTCGGTCGAGGGGAGGTCGGCATCTTGGTAAGCCTCAAGGGCGGCAGCGTAAGCTAACATCGTGAACCGATCCAACTTACGTTGCTCCTTCATGTCGAAGTAGGCGTTTGGATCGAACCCTTTTACTTCGCATGCAAAATGCGTACGGTGCAACGTATGATCAAATAGGGTGATAGGTCCTGCACCGCTCTTGCCGGCCATCAGTGCCGACCAGGTCGATGGTACATCGTTTCCCAACGGATTGATCGTGCCCAGTCCGGTTATGACTACTCGTTTCAGCATGAATGATTATCGCCTGGTGTATCAACTTGCTATGTGAGCCGAATTATTTGTTCAGAGCCTCGGTGATGTATGCTACGGTGTCACCTACAGTGCTGATCTTTTGGGTAGCATCGTCAGAGATGGTAATACCGAACTCTTTCTCAAACTCCATAACGAGCTCAACAACGTCCAGCGAATCAGCGTTCAGATCGGCTGTGTATGACGACTCCATAGTAACTTGCGACTTGCTGACACCTAACTTCTCAACGATGATGTCAATAACTTTTGATTCAATTTCAGACATAATGTGTTATTTTTATTGGGTTAAATTAATCTGTTGTTTGTTCCATTCCGTTCACTCCCGTCGGCACAGCCGGAACGGAGCGCAAATGCAAAGTAACGCCTTTTTCTTCGAAAAAGCAAATATTTGCCGTCTGTTAAGCACATTTGCAGTGCTATTAACTTTTTTTTGCTATATCCACTCGCTAAAACACTTGCTAAAACCGCCTTGCTATTTCTTCGGCCGATAGCCATGTTACCACCGTTTTGCCGTCAGGCGTGATGCGGTAGGACGGCAGCGCGAACAGGCGGCTGAGTATGTCGCGCATCTCAGCTTCGCTCAGCGGCTTGCCCATAGGTATAGCGGCGCTTTGCGCCAGCGTTAGAGCTATGCGTTGTTGGATATCTTGCTGTATATTTGCATCGCCTTCGCCCACGCGAGACAAGATGGCGCGCAGCGAGGCCTCTGCATTGTTGTTGCCCAGCACCGAGGGTAGGGCTGTGATGTCGTATTGCGTGGACGACACGCGTTCCAATTCAAACCCTATATACCTCAAGTCGGGTAGCAGGGCTTCCAGTACCGGCTGCTCGTCGGCGCTGATAGTCAGTTGCTCAGCAAACAATAGTTGCTGACTCACGCCTTGCCGGTTCTGTAGTTGGGATACCAGTTGGTAGTATAAGATTGTGATATGCGCACGCCGTGCGTGCACGAGCATTAAACCCTCGTCCGCTACACAGGCGATGTACCCGCCTGCCAACGCCTGAGGATGGTCGATGTATGCACTCTCATCCCTCGGCTCGTCTGCCGGTTCGGGATAGTGTGGTGCTTCTGGTGCCGTCTGCTGATGCCTGAGCGGCTCGTACAGATCTTGCCAATGGGGACTGACGCGCTCTCCTTGCTCAGTGATGCTTCGGTGTCGGGTAAAGGGGTTGTAGCCCTCCGTAACATGTATTTGTGGCACCTTGGCGTTGGCGCGCATTTGAGTGTCGGATACGGGGATCTCAATGTCACCGCCCAAAAAGTCGATGGACGGTACTATGTTGAACTTGCCTAATGCCGCACGAACGGTAGCCGACAAGATGGGGAAGATGGACTGCTCGTCCGCAAACTTGATCTCTGTCTTCGTCGGGTGAACATTCACATCTATTGACTCTGGAGCGATGTCAAAATAAATGAAGTACGGGGGTAACTGTTCGGCAGGCAACATGCCAGTATAGGCTTGCAGGACTGCCTTGTGGAAATAGGGGTGACGCATGTATCTGCCGTTCACGAAGAAGAACTGCTGCGCCTGCTTGGATGCCGCCTCAGGTTTGCCTACGTAACCATGGATGGTGACTAACTCCGTTTGCTGTTTGATCTCCAATAGTTGGGAGGTGATTAGTTTGTTCTTGCTCTTGCCGAACACGCCCTCAATGCGCTGTTTGAACGTGCCTACCGGCAGGTCGTAAATGACCTCATCATCCGAGGCGAACGTGAATGCCACCTCAGGATAAACCAGTACAATGTGCTGGAAGGTTGTGATCAGGTTGCGCAGTTCGGTCTGGTCGGACTTGAGAAACCTGCGGCGCGCTGGCACGTTGAAGAACAGGTTTTTCACCTGTATGCTGGTGCCTGCGGCACACTGACATGGCTCTTGTGTCTGCACCTGTGAGCCGTTGATCTCCAGCAGCGTTCCTATCTCATCTTGTTGCCTGCGGGTGTGCATCGTTACTTGTGCCACAGCGCAGATGCTTGGCAGCGCTTCGCCGCGAAAACCCATCGTACGCAGATGGAAGAGGTCTTGTGCTTCGCGAATCTTGGATGTGGCGTGACGCTCAAATGCCATGCGGGCATCAGATACCGACATCCCCGAGCCGTCGTCTATCACTTGTATAAGTGTTTTGCCCGCGTCGCGCACGAGCACGCGTATAGCACGAGCCCCCGCGTCCAGCGAGTTCTCCACCAACTCTTTCAAGCACGAGGCAGGACGTTGTATTACCTCGCCTGCCGCAATCTGGTTGGCTACACTATCCGGTAACAGACGGATAACATCCATTGCTTAGGGCACTATAATAGCCAATAGAACGTGATAAACAACAGCACTAACAGCACTATCCAGAACGATAGTTTGGATGTACGCTCAGTGTTCGTCCGCAACTTGGTCTGTGCCTCATGTGCCTCGCGGAACGAGCCGCGGTGCAGCATGGTCACATGCTCCTTTTCTGTGGGCTGTTCGCTATCTTCGGCGTCACGCTCTGCATCTTTACGCAAAGCCCGAAGGCGCGCAAGTTTTTGCTTGCGCGCCTCTTTCTCTGCGTCGTAGTAGATAGGACGATAGTCCCACTCACGAGGTTTGTTTACTTTCGGAAATAGTACCGACATTACTTAATGATAGCCAAGAACTCGGCATCCTCAGCAAACTTGGCAAACTCAACATCGTTAGCAGCCTTAGCCTTCATGTTGGCGTCTTTTGCTACGGCGTTCTTCAGATTGCTCAGTACATCGGCACGATTGTTAGTGCGTGCACCTACAACAGCCTTCAGGTATGCGGTCGTTGCGTTCGGCTCTGCTACAGCGTCCAAGGTCTTCTTGGCAGCAGCATAATCCTCGCTCAGGATCTGCTGAACAGCAGCGTTGTTGGTTGCGCTCTGACCGTATGCACCGCGTGCGCTCTTGTAGTCGCCCTTCATGGTGTACAATGTACCCATAGCGGCAGCGAGGTTGGCTTGTGTGCCGGCAGCCTTGCCCAGGTACTCCTCAGCCTTCTTCAGGTCGCCGTCAGCCATAGCGGCTACACCGGCGTTGTAGTTAACGTCAGGATTGTTAGGTTCGATCTGCAGTGCGCTCTGGAAGCAACGGCGTGCTTCGGCTACGTTACCCTCATTCATGTACGCCATACCGAGGTTGTTGAAGCCGCGGTAGTCGCCTGAATAGAGCTCGGTAACCTTCTTGTAGATGCGGATCTTCTCTGCATTGTCGTTGGTCAGGGTGGCTGCGTACAGCAACTCCTCAACGGTCAGTGCGGCAGGGTCGTTCTTAGCCAGCGCCTTGATCTCGTCGTCCGACTTACCGATCAGGTCAGTGGTCAGAATAAGACGGCTGCGGCGCAATGCCGGCAGGATCTCGTCTGCAATGTTCTTGTAGGCAGCGGCAATGTTCTTGATCTGGGTCTCGCGCTCCTCAGGATCATTGTACATCGACAGCACGCGCAGAACCAACTCTTTGTCCTGAATGTTGCTGTTCTCAAGGGCAGCCTTGAAGCCCTCCCAGTCCTCAGCCGTGATGTTGCTCTCAATAGCTTGGTTGATCTTGTTCTTCTTCAGATCCTTAGCCAGGAACTTCTGAGCTACGTCTTGGCGGTTCTTAGCCAGCTTCTCGTTCAGAGCCTGTGCACCATCCGGTGAAGCATAACCGGCAACCTCAAGGCTGTGGATAGCCTTGCGCTCGTTGCTGTTAGCCTCTTTGATGGCAGCCTGCAGGTCTTTCATCTGCTGCGAGGTGGTCTCCGAATTACGGAGGGTTGCCTGCTGGATGAGGAACAGAATGTCAGCCTCTTGCATCTGTTGGATAACGCGCTGGAACTTGTCAGCTGTTACTTGGGGCTTGTTGTCGCGGGCGCTGACGTTCTTAGCGGTCGAGTTCAAGCCCTCGGCGATCAGCATGTCTGGCAACTCAATCTCTTTGTTGCCAACTTTGGCGTTAAAACGCAGGTAGAGCTTGGTGTTCTTGTCCATTGCACCGTTGTATGCAAACGTTGCATGCTGACGATACGTACCACCCTCTTTGTAGTTAACTTGTGTACCGTTCTCTTTGGCTTTCTCGCCTACGTAGGTTACAGGGTCGCTCAGCAACTCCTTGTCACCATACTTCAGTACGGGAGTAACTACCAATACGCCTTTCTTGGCGAACTTCTTCTCGGGGAATGTGCCCGTGATGTCCACGTTCACTTTGTCACCTACCACAGCCATCGGGCTCGGGTTGATTTTCACCTGCTCAGGATTGGGCAGCGTGTTGTTACAAGATGTCAGGACTGCCAAAGCAATCGCTGTCAACATTAGAAAATGTTTTTTCATACTCGTTGATTTATTGTATAATTTGTGTGTTAGTTGTTCTACCTTGGGTGCTTTCGCATTCGTATGCCGTCCGCATTGAGCGCACTACACTTTTAATCGGCTGCAAAGTTAATAAAAATTTTTCAAATATGCAAATTTTCCGTTAATTTTTTACAAAAATATTATTTTTACGCATAATTTATGGTATAAATAGTGCCAAATTAGGATATTTGAAATATTTTTCGTAACTTTGTACGTGCTATTTATGATTCGCACCGATGCACATGTATTATTCACATATTAGATGCCTGCTGGCTGTTGCGCTATTGCTTTGTCTTGCCGCCTGCACAGGGCGCAAGCAGGAGCGCGCCGCACAGGCTCATGTTGATTATGCTGCCGAGCTGGTCGGTCAGCACCGCTATGAGGCTGCGCTTTCGCAGCTTGACTCTGTTCATGCGCTATACCCTAAGCAGGTGGCACAACGCAGGCAGGCCAAGGCTGTCAAGGATTCAATCGTATATCTGCAATCGCAACAGTCGCTGCGCTACGCCGATTCGCTCTTGCAGACGCTTCTGCCAAAGGCAGACGAGTTGCTCAAGCAATTTCGGTTCGAACAGAGCGAGGCGTATGAGGACCATGGGCAGTATGTCTATCGCAGCCTGCAAACAGGTTGGAACACGAACCGCTGTTTCCTTCAGGCCTATGTATCCGATGATCGCAAGACGCTGGTCAAGAGTTATTACTATGGTGCCAAACCTCTCCGCCAGACCTCGGTAGCACTTCAGGCTGGCGAGCAGATTATAGAACAACAGGGTAGCAATCACGCCTTTGAGGTCGAGGGCTGGCACGAGATTCTTACCCTCGAGGGCGATCAGGCGATAGAGGTGCTGAACTTCATATCCTCGCATACAGGCGACCGCATACGTGTGACACCCAAGGGTCAGAGCAAAGCAGGGACTGTATATTACCTGTCAGATGGCGAGAAACAAGCCCTTGATCAGACCTACCGGCTCGGGTTGCTAATGCGCGACATCGATCAGCTTGAACAGCAGGTTCGCCTTGCCTCACAACGAATAGAACATTACGAAGCTAAACATCACGAATAATGAAAACGTACGAAAGTCACATAGCCGCCGTTGCGGCAGACGCAGCAGCCATCTACGCCGTCGTCTCCAACCTGAGCAATCTGGAGCGTGTACGCGACCTCATACCGCAAGATAAGGTGCAGGAGTTTGAAACTGATACCGATTTTGTCCGCCTCAAGGTGGACGGCCTGGGGCAGAAGATAGTCATTCGTATAGTGGACCGCATACCGGGGGATATGGTCAAGTTCGGCATCGAGAACCTGCCTGTAGACGGCAACTTTTGGATACAAATCAAGCAGGTCGCTCCGCACGACAGCCGCATCAAACTGACGCTCAAAGCCGAACTGCCGATGATGATAGCCATGATGGCTGGCAAGAAAATTCAGGAGGGTATGGACCAGGCTGCCGACATGATGGCAAAGATGCCTTTCGAACAATGGATATAAGATACCTAACGAACACAACAATGGCAAAACAACGCAAACGTACAGGACTGCACCGCGAGGGACGTGGGATGTTGCTTATCGTAGCTCTTGTGGTCTTTATCATCAACATCACGGCATACTTTTACTGGCCGCATTGGATTTTAGCTATTCTCTTGGCGCTTTCGGCTATTGCACTCGTGTTCGTGGTGTATTTCTTCCGCGACCCTGTACGTGTCTTTACGATTGACGATCCTGATTATCTCGTCGCTCCGGCTGACGGCAAGGTGGTAGTGATCGAACCCGTTATGGAGAACGAGTATTTCCACGAGCAGCGTCTGCAGGTCAGCATCTTCATGTCGCCTTTCAACGTGCATGCCAACTGGTATCCATGTGAGGGTACGATCCTTGTATCCGAACATCAGGCGGGCAATCACAAAGCGGCATGGCTGCCTAAGTCCTCGATTGAGAACGAGCGTTCGCTGGTAGTCATCCAAACCAAGTCCAATGCCATCATCGCCGTGCGACAGATAGCCGGTGCTATGGCGCGACGTATCGTTACCTATGCCCGTGCCGGCAAGGAGTGCCACCGTAACTCGCACCTCGGGTTCATCAAGCTCGGATCACGGGTTGACCTCTACCTGCCGCTCAATACCGAGATGTTTGTCGAGATGGGCGAAAACGTTCGGGGCAACGAAACGGTCATCGCCAAACTGCATCAATAACCCCTCACGCGGAATATATCCGCCAAACGTAGCAGATCAATACATCATATAGTTAATCATCAATTAAACATAACCGCCATGAACAAGTTTGAAGAATTGTTTGCGCAATATCCGTTTGCGCTAACCGATGAGCAAGTCAAAGCTCAAACCGCTGATATCCTTGCTAAGCATGCAGCAGAGAACAACAACGCCACTGTATGGAAGCAGTGCCTCCACCAGATTGATCTCACCACTCTGATGGGTGACGATACCGATGCACGTGTGGAAAAGATGGCTGCCTGCGTCAATTATTTCGGCGATCACTACCCCCATCTCAAGGATTACAATGTAGCATCCATCTGCGTCTATCCGGCACTGGTACCTGTAGTAAAAGCCAACCTTAAGGCGGAGGGCGTAGGCATCACATCCGTAGTAGGCGGCTTCCCTGCAGCACAAACGTTTATCGAGATCAAGGTAGCCGAGACGGCTATGGCTGTCAGTCATGGGGCTACCGAGTGCGACATGGTTCTGTCGCAGGGTAAGTTCCTTGAGGGCAAGTATCAAGAGTGCTTCGATGAGATTGCCGAGCAGAAAGCAGCAGCGAAAGATGCACACTTCAAGGTTATCCTTGAGACAGGCGCGCTGAAGACCGCTGAGAACATCTGGAAGGCATCTATCCTCGCTATGGCTGCCGGTGCCGACTTCATCAAGACCTCTACCGGCAAGATCAGCGTTAACGCTACTGTGGAGGCTACATTCATCATGTGCCAGGCTATCAAAGCGTGGAAGGAGAAAACAGGCGAAATCAAGGGCTATAAACCTGCCGGTGGCGTCAGCACGACCGACGAAGCGGTTGCTCACTACACGCTTGTTAAGGAGATCCTTGGCAAAGAGTGGCTCACCAACAAACTTTTCCGCTTCGGCGCCAGCCGTCTGGCTAACAACCTGCTCACTTCGATTGAGGGCAGCGAGCAGAAGTATTTCTAACCTATATCAGCAGCCAAGTTTGGCTGCTACATAGCAAACATGAACAAAATCATATCCAAACGTTTCTTTTCTGACAATGTGGCGGAGCTTGTTGTTGAAGCTCCGCTCATTGCCAAGAGTCGCAGGGCCGGACACTTCGTTATCGTACGTGTTGATGCACATTCCGAGCGTATGCCGCTCACTATCGCCGATGCCGACACGGCAGCCGGCACTATCACTCTTGTCGTACAACGTATAGGTGTCAGTACCGCCAAACTCTGCGCCATGAACGTAGGCGATCGTCTGGCAGATGTGGTCGGGCCGCTCGGCCAGGCTACGCGTATCGAGAACTATGGTACCGTCGTATGTGCCTGCGGTGGCGTGGGCGCAGCACCTATGTTGCCTATCGCGCAGGCACTCAAGCGCGCAGGCAACCGTGTTATAACTATCCTTGCCGCGCGCAACAAGGACCTGATTATCCTGCACGATGAGCTTGCTGCTACCTCCGATGAGGTCATCGTCATGACTGACGATGGTTCGATGGGAACGAAAGGTCTGGTTACACAGGGCGTGGAGATGGTAGCCAATCGCGAACATGTTGATAAGTGCATCACGATCGGCCCGGCTATCATGATGAAGTTTGTGGCACTCACTACAAAGAAATACAACATCCCCACCGAAGCATCACTGAACACGATTATGGTGGATGGTACGGGTATGTGCGGTGCATGTCGTGTTACGGTAGGCGGACAAACGAAATTCGTTTGTGTGGACGGCCCCGAGTTCGATGCCCATCAGGTGGACTTCGACGAGATGCTATCACGCCTCAAGTCCTACCGCCCCGAAGAAGCCACTGCCTACGAGAACTACCTCAAAATAGGGTCCCCGACGGACGCTAACGAAGTGCGTCCGGTGGAGATAGCGAGCTGCCACGAGGAGTTAATGACGCTGAGCGTCAGTCCGTCTCCGAGTGTGCTGAGCGCGAAAGAGCGCGCTGCCATACCACGTGTCGTTATGCCGGAGTTAGCGCCTGCCGAGCGCGTCAAGTACCTGCACAAGGAGGTTAATCTCGGCTTGACTGCCGAGCAGGCACTCACCGAGAGTCATCGCTGCCTGAGTTGTAAGAACCCGGGCTGCGTCAAGGGCTGCCCTGTGAACATCAATATACCGGCGTTCATCAAGCAGATTGAGCTTGGCGACATTAACAAGGCGTCGGATATCATCCACGAATCCAGTTCGCTGCCTGCCGTATGCGGTCGCGTCTGCCCGCAGGAAAAGCAATGTGAGGCGCAATGTATCCACCTGAAGATGGGGCATCAGCCTGTGGCCATCGGTTATTTGGAGCGTTACGTAGCCGATCATGCAGATAGTCATACTACTCTCTCCCCCACGATGGGAGAGCCGGAGAGGGGGCTGAAGGTCGCCGTAGTTGGCTCCGGTCCTGCAGGACTGACGTTTGCAGGCGATATGGCTAAGTATGGCTATCAGGTCACCGTGTTCGAAGCATTGCATGCCATAGGAGGTGTGCTCAAGTATGGTATACCCGAGTACCGTCTGCCGAATGCTATTGTGGATAAGGAGATTGATGGCCTGCGTGCCTTGGGCGTGGAGTTTGTTACCGACACAATCATTGGCAAAACAATTACTATCGAAAATTTGCAGGCTGACGGGTACAAGGCGATCTTCGTCGCCTCAGGCGCAGGTCTGCCAAGGTTTATGGGTATCCCCGGTGAGAACCTGAACGGTGTGATGTCGTCCAACGAGTATCTGACTCGCGTCAACCTGATGGATGCCACCAATGCGGCTACCGACACGCCGGTGCTGTATGGCAAGAACGTGCTCGTCATAGGTGGTGGCAACACCGCAATGGATGCCGTGCGCACTGCCAAACGATTGGGCGCAGAGCATGCCATCATCGTTTATCGCCGCAGTGAGGACGAGATGCCCGCACGACGCGAAGAGGTAGAGCATGCCAAGGCAGAGGGGATAGAATTTATGACGCTGCATAACCCCATCGAGTATCATGCCGACGATAACGGTCGCGTGTGCGAGGCGGTCCTGCAAGTCATGACGCTGGGCGAACCGGATGAATCCGGCCGGCGCTCACCTGTGCCTGTTGAGGGCAAGACGATCAATATGCCTGCGGATATGGTGGTAGTGGCGGTAGGCGTATCGCCTAACCCGATCATCCCGAAGAGTGTGGCTGGGCTGGAGGTTTCGCGTAAGGGGACTATCGTTGTGGATGACACAATGCGCTCCTCGCTACCTATCCTCTACGCCGGTGGCGACATCGTGCGAGGTGGTGCTACGGTTATCTTGGCCATGTCCGACGGCCGCAAGGCTGCCGCCGCTATGCACGCCGCGCTTTCCACCAAACAGTAGGATTGTATACGCCGATTCCTCCTATGAGGTAGAAGTATCGTCTTATATAATACTAACGAACGCGCATACTGTTTAGTAAGCGCGTTCGTTTTATTTTGCAGGATTGTATATTATCCTGTATTCTTTTCTCTGTCTCAATGGGATGTTATTACTCGATATCGGTTATATCCGGCACTCGCGAACGCTTCTGTACCAGACGAACCGAACGGCCATATACGCGGCTGTTAGGCGCAATGCTGAACTTATCCGGCTCAAAGCCGAAACGCCAAGCCTCTTCGGAGTCCTTGATAGTAGATGACCAATAGTTGCCAAATTTGTCCACCTGACCAATTATACCGCTGTAGTTACGATAACCCTCAGCAGGCATATAGATGGTTGACCCGTTCGGACCGGTCACCTGATACCCTTTGCCAGTCCACTCCCAAACGCAATATTTCTTCAACTCCTTCCACTGCTTAACCGATGGCAGGTTCTTCTTGTACTTCTGCTTGGCGGTTTTGAAGTTTAGCAAGCCTTGTTCGTTCATCGACCTCCACAACGTACCGCTGGGCAAACCGAGATCTACATACACGTTCTCCACAACGGCAGGTTGTTTGTCTGCTGCAGGTTGCTCTTCTGCTTGCACTTTAGCGATAGGTGCAGAGGTACTCACCTTGGGTGCAGTAGTCGTAGCGGGACGAGCAGGTTGATTCGTTTCTTCAATAGGCTCGGCATCCGTCTCAGCAACTGCTTCCACCTGTGCCAATGGCTGCAGTTCGGTAGTGGACTTAGCCTTCTCATCATCAAGTTCGGAGCCCATCATCATCACACCGATAGCTTGCATCAACTCGTCGCGTAATAGGTTGCGTTTCAAGATTAGCAGATTCAGAATGGTGGATGAAATGCTAAAGAGCAACGTGATGACCACTAAAATTGTCAGAAGTCTTTGATTTTTCATTATTGTAATTTTTTATGGTTAGGTGGGGGAGAGCGATATATAGTGCTGCCGTTAGCCACACATTTAACACGCAAAGATACAAAATATTTTCGATATTTGCAAATTTTATATCTATTTTTGGTCATAAATTAAAAAGAAAATGCATTTTGCTTGCAAATGTCAAAAATATTTTGTAATTTTGCAACGGAAAAGAGTTTCGCTGATGATAACTTCGTGTTGATTAGTCTGTCGGCTGTTGATAACTTCGTGTTGTTGAGCCTGCGGCTGTTGACAACTTCGTGTTGATTAGCCTGTCGGCTGTTGGCAACTTCGTGTTGTTAAGCCTGCGGCTGTTAACACGCAGTAACCAACATGGCGAGGCCATAATAAACACCGCGAAGCGGTAACTAACACGTAGTCACAAACACGTAGTCACAAACACGTAGTCACAAACACGGCGAAGCCGTAAAAAATAAACATAATGTCTGTACATACTCAAAATACGCGTCTGACGACCACCAAGATTCGCCAGATGAAGCAGCAGGGCGAGAAAATAACCATGCTGACGTCCTACGATTACACTCTTGCCCGACTGGTGGATGAAGCCGGCATAGATATGTTACTTGTAGGCGATAGCGCCTCCAACATCGTTTGTGGCAACCAATATACGTTGCCTATCACGTTGGATGAGATGATCTTCCTGTCCAAAGGTGTCGTTCGTGCCGCACAACACGCGCTCGTGGTGGTAGATATGCCGTTCGGCTCCTACCAGGTAACCGATGACCAGGCTGTAGCCAACGCCATCCGCATCCTCAAGGAGAGTGGTGCCGATGCTGTGAAGTTGGAGGGCGGGCAAGAGATCGTGCCTGCCATCCGCAGGATGATAGTAGCTGGTGTACCTGTATGCGGACACCTCGGGCTCACACCGCAGAGTGTCAACCAGTTTGGTGGCTACGGACTGCGTGCCAAAGAAGAGGCTGAGGCTGACAAACTACTCGCTGATGCACGTGCATTGGAAGATGCAGGGTGCTTCTGTATTGTTCTGGAGAAGATCCCTGCAGCCTTGGCAGAGCGCGTAACAAAAGCCGTCAGTTGTCCCACCATTGGCATCGGTGCAGGCAATGCTACCGACGGACAGGTGCTTGTGCTGCATGATATGCTCGGACTGAACAGAGGATTCAAACCGAAGTTCCTCCGCCATTTCGCTCAACTCGCCGATGATGTTAACAACGCCGTATCGGAATACATCAGTACTGTCAAGGATGGTTCGTTTCCGTCGGCGGAGGAGAGTTATTGAGTATTGACCGCTTCGCTGAAAGAAACAAGACCGTAGCCTACAGCTACTAAAAGATAAATACCTGATTACTGACATACACAGGCATTATAGGCTTTGAGTGCAAAGCGCGTTCTTTTTTCTTTGAGTGCGATAGCATGGTCTTTCGACTACCATTATTAACCCTTAAATATCTTCATTATGAACAAGAAATTTATTTGCCCGATCTGTGGTTATGTTCACGAGGGCACAGAAGCACCCGAGCGCTGTCCGCAATGCAAACAGATTGTGGAGTGGAAAGTAGCCGATGAGAGTGCAGAAATAACATGGGCGTGCGAGCATGTACTCGGTGTAGCTAAAGGCGTAGAGGATGAAATTATCAAAGAGGGCTTGCATGCCGACTTTATCGGTGAAGCTACAGAGGTAGGTATGTACTTGGCTATGGCTCGTCAGGCCGACCGTGAGGGTTATCCCGAGATTGCCGCAGCATTCCGTCAGTATGCATACGAGGAGGCAGAGCATTGCGCTAAGTTTGCCGAACTGCTGGGCGAGGTCGTATGGGATACCAAGACCAATCTTGAGAAACGTATGCTGGCCGAGGCCGGTGCATGCGAGAGCAAGCTCCGCGTAGCCAAGCGTGCCAAAGCACTTGACTTGGATGCAATACACGATACCGTTCACGAGATGGCTCGCGACGAGGCTCGTCACGGCGCAGGATTCCAAGGGCTGTACAACCGCTACTTCAAGAAGTAAAAATATCCAAAACTTCAACAAAAAAGACCGCAACTGCTGCGGTCTTTTGTTGTATGCGTTATGAATTGCGATATAGTGTATGCGCTTGGTAGCGATATATATTGATGCCAATCTATATAGCTATGCCCCCAATGCCAGGGTGCATTATTTGTTGTTCTGCGAGTTGGTGTGCCGTTCTTCCTTCTCAAACTTGGATAACCGATGCTTGAAAAATATGTTAATCACCACAATAGCCAGTGTGCCAATTATCGCCTCGGCAAACATCCCGAAGCCACATAACCCTCCTACAGCGGCGGCACACCACACTGTGGCTGCCGTAGTCAGACCTTTGACGGTGTCGCCATCCTTGAAGATAATACCTGCACCCAAGAAACCTATGCCGGACACCACCTGCGCTATGATACGCGAGTTGTCACCCCCAAAGATGCTGGGCGACATCAGTACATACAGCGTTGCACCAATAGCTATCAACGTGACCGTGCGCGTGCCGACAACCTTCCCCTGCAGCTCACGCTCAATGCCTATCAGGTAACCCAGGATGATAGCCATGCCGATTTTGGATATGACACCCACCCAATCGGTCTGGGCAAATGATGTAATGATCTGTTCCATAGTATAAGCTATTAGTTATGTGTAATCTCTTGTCTCTCTGCTCTTACTTCTGTCCGGCACCGCTACTCACTCCCCCCAATCTGAGCGGTCCAGTTGGCGGAACTGTATGGCTTGCAGCAGTTGTCCGGCGGTGAGGATGTTCGATACGGGCTGTTCGGGATGTACTACGGCATCCAGATCAGCTATTGTGCGTGCCACCTTCAGTATGCGGTCGTAGGCGCGCGCCGACAACCCGTATAGGTTCATCGCCATACGCAGTTGTTGCTCGGCTTCCGCATTGGGTTGGCAATATTGGCGCACCATCTTCGGTGGCATTTGTGCATTGCAATGGATGCTTGTACCTCTGAATCGCGCTGTTTGTATGGCACGTGCTTTGATTACGCGTTCGCGGATGGCTGCCGAAGCTTCACCGTCAGCCTTTTGGCGCAGGGCTTCGTAGTCAACGGCGTCGATGTGACATTGTATATCTATTCGGTCAAGCAGGGGACCACTGATACGGCTCATATACCTGTGGCGTTGCGCCGGCGTGCAGGTGCAGGGGTGCTTGACATCGCCGTAATGGCCGCAAGGACAAGGGTTCATGGCTGCCACTAACATGAAGTGGGCCGGATAATCCACCGATAGTTTGTTGCGCGCCACGGTTATATGTCCGTCTTCCAACGGCTGACGCAGTACCTCTAATGCCGTGCGTTTGAACTCTGCCAGTTCGTCCAGAAACAGCACTCCGTTGTGTGCGAGGCTGACCTCGCCGGGGTGCGGATTGTTACCCCCGCCCACCAGGGTTACATCGGTTATGGTGTGGTGTGGTGCACGAAATGGACGCTGCACAATCAGGGAGTTCTGCAGGCCTGCAGATGTACCCGTTTGCATTCCTGCAGATGGTGATGGCGTCTTGCGCAGCTTGCCGGATACGGAGTAAATCTTTGTCGTCTCCAGCGCCTCGCTCAGCGTCATGGGGGGCAGGATGGTAGGTATGCGCTTAGCCATCATCGATTTGCCGGCCCCGGGAGGACCGATCATAATAATGTTGTGTCCGCCGGCTGCGGCTATCTCGATTGCGCGGCGTACCTCCTGCTGACCGCGAACGTCTGCAAAATCGATATCTGTAGGGAATGCCATGGTGCTCAGCAGTTCGTTGACATCCACGTGCACCGGTGTAGCCGGCTGCTCGCTGTTAAGAAATGCTATCACATCCGTCAGATGCTCAAATCCATAGACCTCTATACCATCTACTACAGCTGCTTCGTTGGCGTTCTCGGCAGGTAAGATCACGCCCTTAAACCCATTGTTCTTTGCCGCCAAGGCGATGGGCAGACACCCGTGTACAGGGCGCAGATGGCCATCGAGCGATAGTTCGCCCAGTATCAGGTATTGCGACAGCAGGCGGCTGTGCACGATCTCAGTGGCAGCCAACTGCCCGATAGCCAGCGTCAGATCAAAGGCGGCACCCTCCTTCTTGAGGTCGGCGGGGGACATGTTGATTGTGTATTGGCGTTGGGGAAGACGTATGCCGGATATCTGTATGGCGGATAGGATACGTTCATGTCCCTCCTTGACCGCTACATCCGGCAAACCTACCATCGTAAAGTCGTAGCCAGGCGTGGCATGAACCTCGACGGTCACAATCACAGCATCTATGCCGACTGATGCGGCTGAATAGGTGTTAATCAGCATAAGCCTTGACGATATGGGTTACTAAGTGGTGGCGGACTATGTCGTGCTGGTTGAATTGCACAATCTGTATGCCCTTGATATCCTTCAGCCGGCTCATGGCATCGGCTAAACCGGAGCGCTGAGATGCCGGCAGGTCGATCTGAGTCAGGTCGCCTGTGACGATCATCTTGCTGCCTAAGCCCATTCGGGTGAGGAACATCTTCAGTTGTAGTACGGTGGCATTCTGCGCCTCGTCCAATATAACCACGGCATCTGACAGCGTGCGACCGCGCATGAACGCCAAGGGCGCTATCTGTATCACGCCGCGCTCCATATACTCCTGTAGTTTGCCATCGGGCAGCATGTCTTGCAGCGCATCGTATAGCGGTTGCAGATAGGGGTCAATCTTCTCCTTCATATCGCCGGGCAGGAAACCTAACTTCTCGCCTGCCTCTACAGCCGGGCGCGATAGGATGATACGCTTGACTTGTTTGTTCTTGAGTGCTCTGACTGCCAAGGCAATGGCCGTATATGTCTTACCCGATCCGGCTGGCCCGACTGCAAACAGCAGGTCGTCTGTCTCAAATCCCTCCACCAGTTTGCGCTGGTTGGCTGATCGCGCCAAGATAGGCTTACCACCCACGCCGTGCAGGATCAGGTGATCATGTGTTACCGCTTCAGGCGATGTGCCGTGCACCAAGTCTAATATCGTAGCCTCGCTCAGCGAGCCGCGATGCAAGCAAACCTCCTGACAGCGCTCCACATTCGCTGCAAAACGTTTGACCGCTGCTTCCGGACCGGTCACTTTGAGCTTGTATCCCCTTGCTACAACGCGTACCTCGGGGTGCTGGTTGCACAGGCAGAGGATATTCGCATTGTTCACGCCATAGAAGGCGGCGGTATCAATGGCTTCGTTCAGGGTTATAACTGATTCCATGAAGGTATGTGGTTTAAGAAGGATATTTGTTGATTGTCATCAATGTGTGCCACAACGGTCTGCTTGCTGTTGGATAGGATGAGGTAGGGGGCGTGCACCGTTGTATTATATACCGCAGCCTGGTCCAGCGTTGATTGCGTGATGCTTACCTCCGGTGCCTTGAACTCAATCAGCATCAGCGGCTGCAGGCTGCGCGAATAGACGACTGCATCGCATCGTTTGTCCACGCCTGCCCCTACGGCTATCGGCACCTCAACGCCGATCAGAGATTGCGGATAGCCGTAGTGCTCCACCAGCGCATGAAGAAACGTTTGCCGAACATGTTCCTCTGGCGTGGCGGCAACGTATTTGCGGCGAAACGGACAAAACAGACTTACCATTTTGTTATTTGGCGTATGATAATTTGGGCACTTACTTCAGGTAATTGTCTTTGAGCGAGCATGTGCGGTTCAGTACGAGCCGGTCGGCTGTTGTGTCAGGATCCACTACAAAGTAGCCTTGCTTGAGCAGTTGGTAGTGATTCTCCTGCTCTACGCCATCCACGATCACCGGTGCATGCAGTTCGCTGCGCAGCGAGCCTTCAATCTTGATATTCTTTACAATCAAGCTATCGGGGTTCAGCAGGTCGCGGAAGTCGCCCTCTTCGGCACTCGGGTTCTCCACTGCAAACAAGCGGTCGTACAGGCGTGCTTCGGCATCTAACGCTGAGCCGCATTCTACCCAGTTGATTGTAGCTTTCGTCTTGCGGTTGCCGCCCTCCGTGCCGGACTTGGTATCCGGATCGTAGGTGGCGTACACGGTGGTTATACTGCCATTGGCATCCTTATCGCAGCCGGTGGCCTGGATGATATATGATGCTTTGAGTCTCACTTCGCGTCCGCCAGGGCTCAAGCGGTAGAACTTGTTGTCCGCCTGCTCAAGGAAGTCACCGCGCTCAATCCACAGCTCTCTGCCAAACTGCATCTCACGTGTGCCAAGCTCGGGATGGCCGTCGATGTTCTCGGCTACGAGAGTTTCTGTTTGTCCTTCGGGATAGTTGGTTATCACCAGTTTGACCGGGTCGAAGATGGCGCACACGCGTGGTGCCGTCTCCTTCAGGTCTTCGCGGATGGTGTGTTCCAGCAGGCCTTGGTCAATCATCCCCTCCACCTTGGTGTAGCCGATCTTGTCCATAAATTCGCGGATGGATGTGGCGGTATATCCGCGGCGTCGCAGACCGCACACGGTCGGCATACGCGGGTCGTCCCAGCCGGCCACTAAGCCCTCTTTCACCAATTGTAGCATCTTGCGCTTCGACATCACGGTGTAGGTGATATTCAGTCGGTTGAACTCGCGCTGCTTGGGGCGGTAGGCAGGACCATAGGGTGACAGGCCTGCGAAGTTCTCACCCGTAATCTGGTCAAGGAAATAGTCGTACAGCGGGCGATGTACCTCAAACTCCAGCGTACAGATAGAATGCGTCACGCCCTCAAAGTAGTCGCTCTGGCCGTGGGCGAAGTCGTACATCGGATATACATTCCACTTGCGACCCGTGCGGTGGTGCGGGTGGGAGGTGATGATGCGGTACATGATCGGGTCGCGGAAGTGCATGTTCGGGTTGCCCATATCAATCTTTGCTCGCAACACCATCTTACCCTCCTCAATCTCGCCATTCTGCATGGCTTGGAACAGCCGCAGGTTCTCCTCTACAGGACGGTCGCGATAGGGCGAGTTGGTGCCTGCCTCAGTAGGCGTACCTTTCTGCTCGGCTATCTGCTCGGCACTTTGCTCATCAACGTAGGCTTTGCCCTCTTTGATGAAGCGGATAGCCAGATCGTAGAGTGCGTCGAAATAGTCGGAGGCATAGAAGATCTTCCCCCACTTGAATCCCAACCAGCGAATGTCGCGCTCAATGGTATCTACATACTCCGTATCCTCTTTGGCGGGGTTCGTATCGTCAAAACGCAGGTTACATACGCCGTTGTATTTTTCCGCAATACCGAAATCCATGCATATAGCCTTAACGTGACCTATGTGCAGGTAGCCGTTCGGCTCGGGCGGAAAACGCGTCTGTATACGTCCGTTGTTCACTCCCTCAGCGAGGTCTTTTTCAACAATCTGCTCAATAAAATTGAGGCTCCTTTCTTGCTCTTCCATATCGTGTCGTATATTTGTTTGCTGATTCATTCTTATTCCTATCGCATGCGCAGCGGTTATTACATGGTGCCTCTGATAACGCCGCGTGGTGAAGAGGTGATAAAGTTAACAATCTCATCGCGCTCGGCGGATGGCGGCAGGGTGTCCTGTATCTGCTGCAATGCCTGCGATACATTCAGCCCGGACATATAGATGAGTCGATAGGTATCCTGAATGGCGGCTACCTGTTCGCGCGTAAATCCGCGACGGCTCAAGCCCACCGAGTTGATTCCGCAGAACGATACGGGCTCGCGTGCGGCTATCACGTAGGGGGGGATATCTTTGTTCACCTTCGTGCCGCCTTGCGTCATCGAGTGTGCGCCGATATGTGTGAACTGGTGTACGAGCGATCCGCCGCCCATGATGGCATAATCCTCCACCACTACCTCACCGGCCAGCTGTGTGGCATTCGACAGGATGATATGGTTATGCAGCAGGCAGTCGTGTGCCACATGCGAATACGCCATGATCAGGCAGTAGTCCCCCACCACCGTCTGCCCCTTGGAGGCTGTACCGCGATGCACCGTCGCGCACTCGCGAATAACGGTATGGTTGCCGATGATGGCGAGCGTATCCTCGCCGCGGAACTTCAGGTCCTGAGGGATAGCACCTACCACTGCGGAGGGGAAGATGGTGCAATCTTCGCCTATGCGAGCACCTGACAATACGGTGGCATTGGCCATCACCTTGGTGCGGGAGCCTATCACTACGTTGGCTTCGATATATGCAAATGCGCCGATCTCCGCTGTCGGGTCAATAATAGCCGAGGGATCAACGCAGGCTAAAGGATGTATCATATTGGTTTGTGATTTAATAATTTACAATCTGTAGTTTATGACTTTATATTTGCTTCGGATAAATCTTGTTGCGCAATTGCTTGGCGCAGGAGGTATTGAATGTATGTCCGGGTTTCTCGGCAATGATTCGTGCCTGCAGCCGGCATCCCACCAGCGTCAGGTCGCCCATTATATCCAGCAGTTTGTGCCTTGCGGGTTCGTTGTGGTAGTGGATGGGGGACAAGTACCCCAGTTTGGTGGCATCCAGATGTGGCTGCCCGAGTTTGTCGGTCAGATAATCCAAGCCTTCTTGCGACATCGGCGTTTCGTAGATGACGAGTGCGTTCTTCAGATCACCGCCTTTGATTAGTCCCAGTCGCAGCAGCGGCTCAATCTCGCGCACAAAACAGAACGTTCGTGCCGAGGCTATCTCCTTTGGATAATCGCTCAGGTTGGTCAGTTCAGCTTTTTGGCGTTTTAGTATCTGCGAAGGGTAGCACACTTGCACCTCAATCTTATATTCGTCACTTGGTAGCAGTAGCAAGCGGTTACCGTGTTCAGACACGAACTCTATCGGTTCGGTTACCACATACACTTCGGCATCCGACTCCTGCTCGGTAATGCCTGCCTCCTGTATAGCCTTGACAAACGGCATGGCACTGCCATCCAAGATAGGCATCTCTGGACCATCGACGCTAATCAGGCAGTTATCTATCCCCATGGCGAACAATGCGGACAAGGCATGCTCAACGGTGGATATACGCCAGCTGCCGTGCTCCAGTACGGTGCCGCGCTCAGTGGCGGATACGTAATCCGCGTAGGCGTGGTGGGTAGGCTGGTCGGGCAGGTCAGTGCGGCGCAGGCAGATGCCGTAATTGTCTGCTGCGGGTTCGAAGGTGGCGTGTATATATACGCCGGTATGTAAGCCTTTGCCCTCTACGCTGAACGGGCGGGCTAATGTATGCTGTTTCATCTGTTAGTCTTGTTTGGATTGTTTGGTTAGTTCGTCCACCGTGCGTTTCAACTCTGGCAGGTTCTTGAACACGACACTCGACCTGCGCCAGTTCATGGCATCGATAGCCGGTGTGCCTTGGTAGCTGCCGGCCTTACTCAGTGAGCCTGCCACACCGGCTTGTGCACCCAGTACAACGTTGTCGGCAATGTTCAGGCGATTGGCTACACCCACCTGACCTGCCAGTATGCAATGCTTGCCTATCGAGGTTGAGCCGGCTATGCCCACTTGCGAGCATAGGAACGTGGAGTCGCCTACATGCACGTTGTGTGCCACCTGTACGAGGTTATCCACCTTCACATTCCTGCTCACGCGCGTCTCACCCATCATCGCGCGGTCAATGGTTGTGTTGGCGCCTATCTCCACATCATCCTCTATCACCACGGTGCCTATCTGCGGGATCTTGTGATTGATGCCCTGTGCGTCAGGCTCAAAGCCAAAGCCGTCAGCGCCTATCACACAGCCGGAATGCAGGATGCAGTCGCGCCCGATAGTGCAGTGGTCATACACCTTGACACCCGCATATACGATGGTGTTGTCGCCGATAGTGGTGTAATCCCCGATGTAGGATTGCGGGTATATCTGTACGCCCTTGCCGATCTTCACCCCTTTGCCTACGTAGGCGAACGCGCCGATGTAGGCATCTTCAGGCACTGCCGTACCTTCAGCTACAAACGCCGGCTGCTCAATGCCACGCTTGCGCGGACGCAGGAACTCTGCTACGCCTTGCAGTAGCTGGCCGATAGCCTGACGGGCGTTATCTACCAATATGAGGGTAGGGCGATAGGTCTGCGCGGCATCGTATAGCTCGCGCGTCAGTAGCACCACCGATGCCTCGGTGTCGGACAGGGCGGCTGCAAACCGATGGTCGGTAACGTACGACAACGTACCTGCACGACCTTGCTCTATCGGACTGACGTCGTGCACCTCTACCGAAGCGTTACCTATTATCTCGCCGCTGACAAACGCGGCTATCTGTTGGGCTGTAAATTGCATCTAATGAAAGTATGAAGTAATGTTACGAATGATAATTCCGTCTATTGGTAATAGAACAGATATAACTTTTGCGGCTTGTATGTCAGCGTTTGCAGATTCAGCATCTCTGAGGCTTCAGCTATGTTTCTGACCATGCCGTCGTTGTACAGGATATCGATGCTGTCATCTTTCTCCGAGTACGTGTTCGATGTGGATACGTGCTCCTGAAAGAAATATGCCGCATCCTCCACTGTTACGCCTAATCTGTCGGCATATTGGCACAGCATGCTATTGCGCTCGTCGGCTGCCAGTGGCTCGCCGAGCAGCCTGCCCTTGAATAGACGGCGGTTGATGAACGCTTGTGCCAGCAGACTGAGTGGCTTGTCAGGATGCGCCTGCCACGCCTTGATTGAGGACAGGATATCCGAATCGTCAAGCAGGGCGTACTGCTGCAGGGCAAAACTGTCGTGTGCAAACGCACTGCCGGTCAGATGGCGGTATAGGAAGTAATGCAACGCCGGCGGACAGAACAACTCTACATCTTGGTCAGCCAGATGCTTGGCGCGCTCAAGGATCTTGATTAGTTGCTGCTCGGCTGCAACCGAGGTCTTGTGCAAGTACACCTGCCAATACATCAGCCTGCGGGCTATCAGGAACTTCTCTACCGAATAGATGCCTTTGGCCTCTATCACCAGCCTGTCATCCACTACGTTCAGCATCTTGATCAGTCGTGCCGATGCCACGCTACCCTCCGTCACTCCCGTAAAAAACGAGTCACGACACAGATAGTCCATCCTATCCATGTCGAACTGCGAGGATATCAACTGGTGCAAGAAATGCTTGTGGTACTTGTTGCGGAAGATGGCGATTGCCGTATCCAGCGCGCCGTGCATCTGTTGATTGATTTGCTCCATCATGATCAGCGACACCTCTTCGTGTGTTATGCCCTCTATCAGAGTGTGCTCCATCACGTGTGAGAACGGAGCATGACCGATGTCGTGCAGCAGGATGGCTATCATCGCACCGTTGGCCTCAGCCGGTGTTATATCTATACCCTTCTGCCGTAGCGAGGCTATGGCATCGCTCATCAGGTGCATAGCGCCTATCGAGTGAAGGAACCTGCTGTGCTGCGCACCGGGATAAACGACATACGACAAGCCGAGTTGTCGTATGCGATTCAGACGTTGCACATAGGGGTGCTGCAGTACGTCGTAGATAAGTTCGTTGGGTATGGATATGAACCCGAATACAGGATCGTTGATGATCTTTCGCTTGTTCGCCATAGGCTTAAATTGATAATGGATAACGGATAATCGACATTTCTCTGTGATTGCGAAATATCATTTGTCATTTATCAATTGTACATTATCCGAGATATGTCCGCAGAACCTTGCTTCTGGAGTTCATTGCCAGATTGTGCAGTGCTTTCTCCTTAATCTGGCGCACGCGCTCACGCGTCAGACCTTCCTCTGCACCGATCTCTTCCAATGTCTTCTCCTGCACGCCTTTGCCTACACCGAAGAACTTACGGATGATACGTTGCTCGCGGTCGCTCAGCGTAGCCAACGCACGATCAATCTCTTGAGTGAGGGATTCGTTTATCAGACCGCGGTCAGCACGGGGGGAGTCCTGATTCTCCATCACATCTATCAGACTATTGTCCTCGCCGTCCACGAACGGAGCGTCCATGCTGACATGACGGCCTTGCATTCGCAGCACTTCGGCAATCTTGTCAACTGGCATATCCAACTCTTCAGCCAGCTCTTCTGCTGACGGACGACGTTCGTACTCCTGCTCAAAACGCGAGTATGCCTTCTGAATCTTGTTGAGCGACCCTACCTGGTTCAGCGGCAAGCGGACGATACGTGCCTGCTCAGCCAATGCCTGAAGAATAGCCTGACGAATCCACCATACGGCGTAGGAGATAAACTTGAATCCGCGTGTCTCGTCGAACTTCTCCGCGGCTTTTATCAGACCGACGTTCCCCTCGTTGATTAGGTCAGGCAGACTGAGTCCTTGGTTCTGGTACTGTTTAGCCACTGATACTACGAATCGCAGGTTGGCATTCACCAGCCTCTCGCGAGCTTCCATATCGCCATTGCGAATACGTCCCGCCAGCTCCACCTCTTCCTCTACCGAGATCAGTTCTTCGCGACCAATCTCCTGAAGAAACTTGTCCAGCGATTGTGACTCACGGTTGGTGATTGATTTTGTAATTTTTAATTGACGCATATATTTTCGTTCAATCTTTGTATCCTATCTTTTGCAACACAATCGTCCTCCACCCCTTATATCCTGCAACCCTTATATGCATACCGCATAGTGAGGTAGCATCACCTCACTCAGCAGCAACCGCAAGGTTGCCCTGCCCGAAAAAGAACGCGCCTGCGTTGTTTTTCGGAGAGCCGAGGCAGGCGTCGCCTTTATGCCGCCGAGCGGCATCTGATGCGACCGCCTTGCCGAACACAAGTGCCGTTCCTTCCCCCCCCACGCAACCGCAAGGTTGCCATGCCCGAAAAAGAACGCGCTGCGTTGTTTTTCGGAGAGCCGAGGCAGGCGTCGCCTTTATGCCGCCAAGCGGCATCCGATGCGACCGCCTTGCGGAACACAAGTGCCGTTCGTGCCACCCAACGCACCCCTTAGGTTGCCATGCCCGAAAAAGAACGCGCTGCGTTGTTTTTCGGAGAGCCGAGGCAGGCGTCGCCTTTATGCCGCCGAGCGGCATCCGATGCGACCGCCTTGCCGAAGGCGTGTGATTCGGCCGGGATTCGAACCCGGGACCCACAGCTTAGAAGGCTGTTGCTCTATCCAGCTGAGCTACCGAACCCCACGGCGCTTGCCGTGTTACGGCATCGCTTACAGCAGTGCCTCTACCAGCGGCTGGATGCGCGCCTTGGGCGTGTAACCTACGCTGCGGTTAACCAACTCGCCGTTCTTGAAGAATAGAATGGTCGGGATATTCATAATGCCGTACTGCTCGCAGGTCTCGCTGTTCTCGTCAACATTCAGCTTGCCGATGATTACGCGACCATCGTAGTCCGCTGCCAACTCGTCAATCACAGGATGCATCATCTTGCACGGACCACACCATGGCGCCCAGCAATCTACCACCATAGGCTTGCCCTCGGCCAACAGATCTTTAAGGTTTGAATCAGTAATTTCTTGTACCATATCTTTTAGTTATTTTTAATTTCCTTTATTTTTTATTTCCACTCAGTCTTGGGCTCGCAGAATGCTATATTAAAAATCAGCATATCCGCCTTAAAATACTCAACAAAAATCGTGCCCAACCGCTTTTATCTGCCAAAAAACGAACATATCGCTATCTTGTCATGTCAAAATCGGCATAGTGGCAGCACAAGGCAACTGACATGGCGTAAGGGATAAACCTCCCGCCATGTCTGCCGATGCGTTTAGCGGAGCGGTATAGACCTTTTGCGACCTTGTTGCCGAACGCGAGCGCGAAGTTCCCCCAGACCGTCATTTCCACATTCTCTGTTGCCGGAGTCTCCTAACAGGAAATACTCTTTTTATTCCCAAAAATCTGCTGATTTTGTCATCAAAACCCGAAAAAAGTTAACAAACTTAAACTTTTATGGTCTAAAAACTTGCACATGTCAAAAAAAATTTGTACCTTTGTACTGGATTTGAAAAAAGATTTGAAAAAATATACCCCTCTATGACACTCACTACAAATAGCATGTTCAATTTTACCCCCCCCCATTACGAATGGATGCAACATAAAGAATATCAATGAATTCGCAGCATCAATGCAGCGTGTAGTCTCGTACTATGCGCTGCCTTTTTTTAGCATATATTATTTTGTCCACAGATTAAGCGGATAAAAGAAATTTTTGGATAATTGTTGATAATTTTTGACTGAAGGAAAACAACAACAAAACAACAGAATAAATTAACAACAAGTTTAACAATAAAAACAAAAGAAAATGAAAATACTTTTTTCTTTTACTCGCGCCTTAGCGGCACGAAAACGAAAAATCTTTGCCCTCTTCTTCGCCCTCGCGGCAAGTATAGGGCTTAGTTGGGCAGAAAACCCCTCCGGCTCATGCGGTGATAACCTGACATGGGAGTTGGATGAAACGACCGGTGCGCTAACCATCAGCGGTACCGGGACAATGTTGGATAACCCTTCCTGGATGCACGAAGGATTAAATGCACGTATTACTTCGGTATCGCTGCCCGAAGGTCTCACTTATATTAGAGACTACGTTTTCGCTGACTGTGAAAAGCTTGAGTCGATTACGTTGCCCTCAGGGCTTACTTATATCGGAAGCAGTGCTTTCATGAATTGTATAGCCCTTAGGGAGATTACGCTCCCCGGGAGCCTCACTACTTTGGGAGAGCGGGCATTCTTCAACTGTGAGCAACTTGAGGCGATTAAACTGCCGGAAGGAATCACCACTTTGGGAAATGAAGTTTTCGCCCATTGTAACCACCTTCAGTCGGTTACGCTGCCGCCGACTCTCACTACTTTAGGAGAGGATGTTTTCAGAGAATGCGGTCGACTTGAGGCGATTACGCTGCCGGATGGTCTCACTTCTATTGGAAACAATGCTTTCACCGGATGTCATTACCTTGGGGCGATTACAATACCGGAGGGTGTCACTTTTATCGGGAGCAGTGCTTTTGAATATTGCGGTTTTGAATCGATTAAGCTGCCGGAGGGAATCACCACTTTGGGAACCGGTGTTTTCTCTAATTGTGACCGACTTCAGTCGGTTACGCTGCCGCCGAGTCTCACGTCTATAGGAGAGTGGGCTTTCAACGGGTGTTGGAATCTTGCATCGGTTACGCTGCCGGAGAGTGTTACCTCTATCGGAGCTAACGCTTTCACTTATTGTGGGCTTACGTCAATGACGCTGCCGGCGGGGGTTACTACCATTGGAGAAGAGGCTTTCGCTTATTGCTATGGTCTCACCGAATTTACGAACAAGGCAGCTACCCCGCAGACGATTAGCGCCAATGTCTTTAGCGAAGTAACGCTTTCCAATATCACCCTCAATGTGCCCGGAACCAGCAAAGCTGCATACGAGGCCGCAGATGTATGGAAGGACTTCGGCACTAAAGCGGCTATCCCTGCTGCTATTACCAAGACGATTACTGACAACGGCATGACCTACGACATCTATGACAATGGACTAGTGATGGTCAGCGGTACCGGCATCGTAGCAGCTCGTATTTTTGCGGCAAATGATCATGACTATGTCCCGAGTGTAAAGAGATTTGAGTTTGCAGATGACTGCAAGGTCTATTCTTTTGGAGAGAACTGGTATATGTATTATACGTCCAACTCTCCGTTTGAGGCTGCAGATATCAAAACGACACTTCCTTTTGTAGCAGGTAGACAATCTGTATTTTATCGAAAAGGTTCGGATGAATCTGTCACGGTCACTATTACAGCACCTGCCATCGCCTCGATTGACAAAGATTTTGTTGCCAACTACGGCACTCCACAACATATTATCTTCAATACGCCTGTGACAACATTCGAGAAGAGTTGGTGCAGCTATCTTCGTGAAATAGATACCGTAACTATCCCCACCGGCTCCTTGTATCACCTACCGGCAAGTTATGTTTTCAAGGATGAATATACCCAATTCAGTTATGATAACTTGGCTGCTGATGGCATGGAAGAAATGTTCTGGCAGTATGATGGTTCCGGTCTGGTAGAAGGAGTGGATTACACCCGTACCGAGGAAGAGACCGGCGTCATCACCGCGGAGAATGAAACTAAAGTTTTTGGAAAAGCAGTCGTTAAATACCAAGCTCCGCAAGAGGCTCCGGCTACTTCATGGACTTTCTGGAGGTCGGATGATTTCAAGACCTTCCCTGAGTTGGAGAACGGCAGCAGTCATACATGCAAGGATGTGACGTTGAAAATCGTCGATGGCTCTTTTATTAACATGTCAGGTATTTATATCACGCTTTCTACTTCGACAACAAACGGAATTCAGTTAATTGCTCCAAAAGGAAAAATCTTCAAACAGGTTATTGCACTGGACAGGAGTCTGAGAACTTCCTTAATCTGGACAGGAGAGGCTGATACGGTAGGTATTAGCAGTAGTCTTATGCAGATTTCACTTATCGAGTTTGAGTTAGATGCAGCTCCGGCTCTGCCGGAGGCAGTAGCCGGACTCGTCTATACCGGTGCGGCGCAGACGCTCATCGCTGCCGGTGAGGCAGCGGGCTACACCTTCCAATACAAGGTAGGTGAGAACGGCGAGTACAGCGCCGACCTGCCTACGGCAACCGATGCGGGCACATACACCGTTTATTACAAGGCTACCGCCGAAGGCAAGGAGGACATCACCGGCTCGGTGGAGGTATCTATCGCCAAAGCCGACATCAACCTCGGCGGAAGTGAAGGCGCACTGAAGGGTAAGTTCTTCGTTGCCGGCGGAAAAGTTGTCTATTTCTCACAAGGCAACTTGCAGTATAACAGCAACACGCAGGCATGGCAGTTTGCCGGGAACCAGTACGATTATGTAGGTGATGCCGCCGGTAACACCTCCGTTATTGATGACGGTATTGAAAACAACAACGGTATCGTGGATCTGTTCGGCTGGGTAGGCGCGTCCTCCACTTGGACCGGTCTGAAGCAGTATGGTATCACTGCTCTTGATGATGCTGCAATGAACGTCACCGACGGCTACGGGAACAGTGACTCCGAGGCTCTCAAGAGCGACTGGGGTACCACGATGGGCGAGGGTTGGTTCACTCTGTCAACAGAGCAATGGACGTACCTGTTCAATACCCGTACCGGCGATAAGGCAGCGACTGTAAATAGTGTAGCCGATTGCAGATATACACAAGCCACCATTAATACGGATGGATCAGCAGTAAGAGGTATTATCCTGTTCCCTGATGGCGGTACTTTTGCTGCAAGTGAATTTACGGAAGTAGGGTCTCCTAATACAGCAAATGCAAATTATACGACTACTTGTACAACTGCACAATGGACTGCTTTGCAGACTAAAGGCTGCGTCTTCTTGCCTGCTGCCGGCAACCGCGTTGGAACGAGTATGACCGCTGCAGGCTGGGCCGGCTTCTATTGGTCGTCCTCGCCTGACCCCTTCGATATGTCTTCCGCGTACTGCGCGTACTTCGGTCCGGACAATGTGAATCCTGCGATAAACGACTTTCGGTTCTGCGGTTACTCTGTCCGCCTCGTGACCGAGACCGCACCGGCTTCCGTTACTCTGCCGAAGGCAGTAGCGGGACTGACCGCCAACGGCGAGGCGCAGACGCTCATCACCGCCGGCGAGTGCGAGGACGGTACGTTATACTACAGCCTCGACAAAGAGAATTGGAGCACCGACCTGCCTACGGGCACGGGAGCACAAGACTATACCGTTTATTACTATGTCAAGGGCGACGCCAACCACAACGACAGCGAGGTAAATTCGCTGACTGCTTCTATCGGTACGCTGCCGCAGGCACTTCTCGGACTCGTCTATACCGGCGAGGCGCAGACGCTCGTCACTGCCGGCGATGTAGAAGGCTTTACCTATCAGTACAAGGTAGGCGATGCAGAGTATAGCACCGACCTGCCTACCGCAACCGATGCGGGCAGTTACACCGTTTATTACAAGGCTACCGCTGCGGGCGAGCAGGACATCACCGGCTCACTCAATGCCACCATCGCCAAAGCCGACATCGACGTTAATGGAGGAGGTGCATCCGAAGCACCCGAAGGTGCACTGAAGGGCGCTTTCTCCGTTGCCGACGGAAAGGTCGTTAACTTCTCCAAAGGTAACTTGCAGGCTACGACCGCTGACCTCGGTGCTAACTGGACATGGGCATTTGCCGCCAACCAGTATGACCTCATCGGCAGTGCTGTTGCCAATACCAAGATTAACGACAACGGTACGGTATCCGCGAACGGCACCGTCGATCTGTTCGGCTGGAGCACTACCTCTACCTACTACGGCATCTATAACAACAATAGTAGCAGCACCTATAGCGGTGAGTTCAAAGATTGGGGGGCTACCATGGGTGCAGGCTGGCGTACACTGACCAAAGACGAGTGGGCGTATCTCTTGAACACCCGTACCAATGCCGCAGACAAGTTAAGTCAGGCAATCGTAAATGGCGTTCGTGGTTTGGTAGTTCTGCCAGATGACTGGACATTGCCGGAAGGTTGCTCATTTACAGCGGGTTCGGAAAACTCGTTTGAAAGTAACGAGTATTTTGCAGAAGGTGCGGTCAACAATTGGTCTGCAATGGAAGCAGCCGGTGCCATTTTCCTGCCTGCTGTCGGTCTCCGCGATGGTACGTCCGTGAGCGATGTGGGCTCGGCCGGCTTATATTGGTCATCTACGCCAAGCAGTAGCACTATTTCGTACGACTTGTGCTTCACTGCGAGCGCGTGCCTTCCGGAAAACTCATATTATCTACACTATGGTCTATCCGTCCGCCTCGTGACCGAGACTGCACTTGCTTCTTCCGTGACCCTGCCTCAGGCAGTGGAAGAACTCGTTTATACCAGCGATAAGCAGGCGCTCATTAGCGCAGGCGAGTGCGCGGACGGTACGTTCCTATATAAGGTAGGCGAGAACGGCACATGGGTGGACACCCTGCCCAAGGTAACCGATGCCGGTGCCTATCAAGTATATTACAAGATACAGGGCGACGCCAACCACAACGACTACATCGCTGCGGAACCGCTTGAGGTCTCCATCGCCAAGGCGGCGCTGACTATCACCGCGGAGAACAAAGAGGTTGTTTACGGCTATGCCGCTCCGGGCTTCAGCGTATCGTACAGCGGTCTGAAGGGCAGCGACCTGCCTGCTGACGTGCTGACGGGCGAACTGAGCTATGCGTGCGACTATACCGTCGGCAGCAACGTAGCTTCGTACGACGTCACTCCGTCCGGACAGACTTCGGCTAACTACGACATCACCTATGTCAACGGTAAACTCGTTGTTTACAAAGCCGATCCTGCTTTCACGGAGCCGGTAGCGAACACGCTGACCTATAACGGCGGCGCACAGACACTGGTGGCAGCCGGTACAACCGAGCACGGTACGTTCGAATATACCTTCACTCCGAATGACGATGAGAGTTGGAATACCGCTCTGCCGCAGGCTAAGAATGCCGATACCTACGGCGTTTATTACCGCGTCGTTGGTGACGCCAACCACCTTGACTACGAGTCTGCAGATGCAGTCGTAGTGACCATCGCCAAGGCAGCCCTGACCGCTACCGCGGACAACAAAGAGGTCATCTACGGCGATGCCGTACCCGAGTACACAGTAACCTATGAAGGATGGCAGGGCGAGGACAATGCGGATGTGCTCTCCGGCACGATCGCTTATGCGTGCGAGTATGCGCCGACCTCTAATGTAGGCGACTACGACATCATTCCGAGCGGCGTCAGCAACCCGGACTATGCTATTACCTTCGTCAACGGCAAGGTAACGGTAAGCAAGGCTGCTCTGACCATCACCGCCGATGACAAGTCCGTCATCTACGGCGACGAAGCTCCTTTGTACACCGCTAAGTTCGAGGGCTTTAAGAACGAGGACGACGAGCTGGAGCTGGATGTGATGGATTATGTCTGCGCTTACGAGCAAGGCAGTCCGGTTGGCACCTATACCATCACTCCGGCGGCTGAGGATATCAACTACGAGATTACCGTCGTTCCTGCTACGCTGACGGTCAACAAGGCTACGGTCTATGTATCCGGTGCCGAGGCACAGATTGCCAAGTTCGAGGACGGCAACACCAATGCTGTCGTACTCAACGCCGGTCAGCTGGAGGGCGTCCAGCTCAATGACGCTGTCGCTCATAAGACCACCGCTTCGTTCTCCGACGCTTCTGTAGGCGAGGGTAAGACCATCACACTCTTCTACGAACTGACGGGCGATGCCGAACTGCTGGCTAACTACGATCTGACTCCGGCATCCGATGTCTTCTCTGCCGAGGGCGTCATCATCGAGAAGTTCATCCCGGACAACAACCCGGATGAGAAGGATGACGAAGCCGAGGTGAAAGAGGGTATCGAGGTTCACGCATACGGTTATTGCGACGGCAGCGGCTACAGCCTGCGTTACCACCTCAACAGCGGTAACCCCGACCAGTACAAGATCGAGTTCGCCGATCCGCGCTTCACCGATGTGGACTGGACCAACCTGACCACTCCGGGCAAGGACGGCATCATCGACATCGAGATACCGGTTGACATGCCTACAGGCGACTATACCTTCACGGCTACCTTCCGTGACAGCCGCTTCGATTGGCTGGAGAGCAACGCGCTGAACGTGACGTTCCATGTCAATCTGCCGGAGACCTACGTAGTGGCGCTCTTCGACGACGTAATGGCGGTGGTAGATACCTGCGAGTGCCTCACCGACATCCAGTGGTACTGGCGTGCTAACAGCACCGATCAGTGGCAAGCTATCGAAGGTGCGACCGGGTATTACTACAAGCAGGAAGGCGGTCTCTCCGGAGAGTATTTCATCCATGCGAAGATGAACGGCGTGCCGACCTACACCTGCCCGCAGGAAGATCTCAGCCTCTACGGCGACACCAAGCAGGCGAAGGTAAGCGCTTACCCGAACCCCGTTGTCAACACCACCACCGTGACCATCGAGAACAGCTACAACTACGAGCATACGCTCCGCGTTGTCAACTTCAACGGATGGGAAGTTCTCAGGAGCACCTTCGAGGGCAACGAGACCAAGGTGGACATGGGCGGTTACATGCAAGGTAACTACATGATCTCCGTGGACGGCATCGTAGTCAAAGTCATGAAGAAATAACCTTCGTAATACCGTAATACCGTAATACCGTAATACCGTAATGACGTAATAACCTTCGTAATGACGTAATAACGTAATAACGTAATAACGAAAAAATCACAAGCATTATGAATAAAAGATTATTTTCAATCCTCGCCGCTGCGGCACTGACCCTCTCGGTCAGTGCTCAGCAGAGCGCACATGATAACTATTTAGGTGTGTCGTTCGGCGGGGGCATGAACACCATGCTGTACAAGCCTGCCAACGGTACGCAGTCCCTTGGCGGTGGTATTGATGCCGGCTTGTTCTACGGCCGTTTCTTCAACCAGACCGTCGGTCTGGGCGTAGGACTACAATACACGTGGGCAAACGCCTCGGCGTTCTATAACTACAACGAGGTCAGCACCGGTCTGACGCACCCCAACAACCCCAACACCCTCTACAACCTCAACACCACCTACACCGACTGGCGCGAGCGTCAGACAGTGGGCGTGCTCAGTATCCCCGTGGAGGTGCTGTTCCGCAAAGGACTCAGCGACCGCTGGGCGTTCATCGGCGGCGTAGGACTGTCGCTCGACTTCCCCCTACACGGCACGTACAGCCCTCTGGGAGGTACGTATGCCACCACCGGCGTCTTCCCCAAATTAGGCAGCTACACCGTCTCCAACCTGCCCGAACACGGCTTTGACACCTATACGACCACACAAGGAGGCAAGATAACCAACCTCGCCAAAGTGGGGGCTTCCGCCATTGCCGACCTCGGTTTCCGATGTGCCTTCAACGACAACTGGGGCATGTACATGGGCGTTTACGCCGGTTACGGCTTCACGAACCTGTTAGCAGAGGCGAAAACGACCCCCATGGTCATCATCAACGAGAAACAGCAGATTGACTACTCCGGCACCTTCGCTTCCGACGAGACCTCCAAAGCCAACCTCCTGCGCTTAGGCGTGAAAGTGGCTATCGACTTCGGCTGGCCCAAAGCGGAGAAAGTGGTAGAAGCACCGGTAGAGGAACAACTGCCTACTATCGATGAAGAAGCAGAGCGTCTGGCACGCGAAGCCGCTGAACGTGAAGCCGCTGAGAAGGCTGCGCATGAGGCTGCTGCCAAAGCCGAGCAGGAGCGTATAGCCGCTGAAAAGGCTGCACGCGAGAAGGCGGAAGCAGGCCGTCTGGCACGCGAGAAAGCGGAGAAAGAGGCGGCATGGAACGCCTTCAAGAACCGCATCGATGGTATCAACGTCTATTTCGAGAACTCGAAAACAGTGCCCGCTATCAGCGATGAGGACAAAGCCGCTATCGACGAACTCTGCGCGTTCCTTAAAGATAACAAGGAGTACAAGGTCGTTGTCATCGGCCACACCGACAGCTACGGCGACCCCGAGCAGAACCTCAATATATGGGGTATGCAACGCGCCGAGGCACTGCGTGACTACATGGTGAAACAAGGTGCGCCGGCGGAGCAGATCCGCTGCGAGTCAAAGGGGCAGACCGAACCTATCGCTCCCAACGACTCCCGCGCCAACCGTGCCCTCAACCGACGCGCGAACATCCGCTTCGAGTAAGGGCAAGGTATATAACGCCCAAGGCGCGAGAGTAAAGTAAGAACTATATCTGCTCAATTGGTTATCCCAAAGAGCAATGTAACATGCAAACAGGCACCACCACAATGGTCGGTGCCTGTTTCTTTATATAACTTCCGAGCCGTTGTCGAGCCGTTTCCGAGCCGTTTCCGAGCCGCTTCCGATCCGTTTCCGAGCCGATCCTAGACCTTGCTCTTTTGCACGCGCTTATAACTATCTGCATATCTGCCTTTTATCTGCTATCTTTCGAACCTCGAAATTTAACAGAAATATGAGATATATGCACACAAAAAAAGCGCAGACCTCGTGCTGTTTATCTACAGTCCGAGGCCTTCGCATTGCCTAAAAACTCAAATAAACAACAGGAAACCTACGCCGATATGACAAACTGCTTTGCCAAGAATGACAAAGCAGGTATGATAGTCATACCCATAGGCATCTATTGCGACTTTGGTCTTGAGATGTTCTTGAAAGTTGCGAAGTTTCAGTGCATCAAACACAAAGCGTCAATAAACGCTATTTTATATGTGATGATTCTCCCGCTTACCCTCTCACTCATAGTGAGCCGGCGTAGGTGAATCCTACAAAATTTTCACTCTACGCTCAACATTCCACAATTGTGTGCCACATAATCTTTCGTGCCTTTCGAATCTATTTGTCGGAGTGTGCCGACGTCTCTGCATGCATAGAATGCTCAAGTATGGCATCCAGGATAGGCAGCGCCTTTCCCTCGTAGTCGAACCATGTGGTGTTGCCCACATCGTTGTTGCCATCTTCCACCCAGCCTATGCGCAGCCATTCGCCGTCTCGCTGCTGCTCGACCAGTATAGGGTCCCAATACAGGTAGCCCAGTATATGCTCGTCGGCATCTATCACGCTGTGTAGCTGTTCGATGAACCGTCGCTGCCCCTCCGGCGTTGCTTCGTTGTAGCTGCCATTCCGATGCAACTGCCCCTCATACTCGCCGCCGTAACGCCCTGCCGGACGATACGGCGTCCATGCATAGCCGGTCTCCATGATCAGCACGGGCTTATGGAAGGTTGCCCATATCTGCTTTGCCCATTCGCCCATCGTGGCAGGCGTGTCGTCCGTAGCATGTTGCTCGTGTGCCCAATAGGGGTAGTACGAACCGGCAATGATATCAAAGTCTTCGGGGGCAATCATCGGTAACAACCATGTGTATGCTTGCATGTTCTGCGCGTGAGAGCCATTCAGGTGCACTGCTATCTGCGTCTCAGGTGCCACTTCTCGTATAGCTTTTGCTGCACTGCTAAACAGCCGGCGCATGCCGGCAGCGTAGCTGTAATGTCCACCGTAGGGCAAGGCTGTTTCGGGGTGATAGACATCGCCGTCCATGTATGTGTAGCCGAACAATATGCCGCCGTTCGACTCGTTGCCTATCGACACGATCGCCGGCAGCGTCTGCTGTGCCTGCATGCGTAGCATGAATCCGCGTACGAAGGTATAGACGCTGTCAGCCAGCACCTCGTTGTCGGCTATGCTTGCCCAGTTGGCAGGGATAAGTTGCAATCCTGCGTGCGACCAGAAGTCACTCAGGTGAAATGTCAGACATATCTGCATGCCGTGCGCCTTCGCGCGGCGTGCCAAACCTAATATATCCTCCTGACCTTGGTAGCCGCCTGCAGGACGCCCTGCCTCGGGTGTCACTACTGTCCGAAAACGGTACATCTCCTCTCCCTCGCGATATTCCACCCATGTGCCGGGATTGTTGTACAGGCGCAGACGGATGCAATTCACACCTTTGGATTTCAGCAGATCTAATACATCGGGATAGACCGTCCCTTCGGCATCGGCATAGCGCACGCCGCTATTCTCTAAGTATGTCAGCGAACTGATGTCACCACCGCACAAAAAGTCGCGTGCCGGCATCTGCTTCTGTGCGCAGGAGGCACATAGTACCAGTACGAATAAGGATAAATATATGTTTTTCATGTTATTATGATTTGTCGCTATCTTTGAGCAGCCAGCTATGGCTGCGGCCTGTCTTCTTTCAGTGCAGCGGTCTTTTTTCTTTGAGCACCGCAGGTGCAGTCAAAAAACAAATATATCAGGCCCACCATGATAGGCGTGCTAAGGGCTGTTATCCACCATGTCTGCCCTGTGCCCAAGGCATCCATCTCGGCTTGGGGCAGATGCCAAACGTACGTGCTTAGGTAAAACAGAATGACGGATAGCGCATTGTTCGTGGCATGCATGAGCATGCTGTATTGTATCCTGCCGCTCCACAGCAAGGCGTAACCTAACAGCGCGCCCAATAGCATACGCGCGACGAACCCGTAAAATTGAAAATGTATAAACGAGAACACAAATGCCGTTACCCACACCGCCACATGGTTGCTGACTGCTGACCGCTGACTGCTGACTGCTGACTGCTGTCTTCCGGCAATCAGCCCCTGTAGAACCCCTCTGAATGTCAGTTCCTCGCCTATAGCAGGCAGCACTGCCAGTACCAGCAGATTCAGCAGCAACACCCACCATGCCCCGTCCTGATAGGTCAGAAAGTGCTGCAACAGCTGTTCTGCCTGTTCCTCCATACGCCGCATCAAGTCTTCCAGTCCGCTCATGCTCTCCGGCAGGCGCAACATCCCGTTCCATGCCACCAGACAATTGATCAGCGGGATAGCCGTAACGATTATCCCCATGCTCAGCAGGCTCAACCTGACAGCTGACTGGCGGGAGTGCGCACCCACTTTCGCCGGGGCATGATCTTGACTGCTCATATCCGGCATAGGACATCTCTCCTCCGGCTTCCGCCATCGCAACCACACCAACGGCTGATCACTCCAAAGGTAAGCTACTGCCAGCGAAGGCACGATGAATAATCCGATAGCCTGCAAGGCCTGGAACAGCAGCAACGCACCGATCGAACTGTGGTTGATCGGCAACACCTGCCACAGGGCAAACACGGCTGCAGTGAATATGACGGCGATGAGCAGCCATTCGCTAACCTTGAGTATCGGATGCAGATCTGTATGTTTGGCTTTCAGCATGAGACTCTTTTATAATATACAATATGGTGATATGGATATGATATGGCGATACGGGGCTACAAAGATACAAAAAAAATGCACATTTGCAACTCTTCCCCTCAAAAAATAGTGTTTTTCATCTGCATCACACGCAAAATTCACCTCTATTGAAAAAATTTGCACATTTTTTGCATCCTGTTGAAAAAATTCGTATCTTTGCAAACGCTAAACAACAATATTACTAACCATAGGCGGAATTAAACCAGCGCAAATTTGATTCTTCTAATCGATCTGTAGTTGATACGCTTAATGTATTGTATGATAGTTGTTGCGCTGACTTTGCTGATAATACGAGCAAATAATCCTAACTGTCGTCATACAGCCTGCCCTCGTGCACACGCAGGCTGTCCGCCACGGCAAGCGTATGCCGTGACTCTTTCACATCAGCGGTGCATGCGCACAATATATATGCCAGCACTACCAATACTCTGTATGTCTTGCGACACATCAATCAGGTTACTTGTCGATGCCGGCAATCACAGCCTCGCGCAAGTCATCAATCGCCTGCTGCACATCCTCGTCGGCAAGGGTGGAGATGTCTATAGGCTTGCCTATGTGCATGTGGACGGCATGGCGGTTGGCGTGCCACTCGCCCTTACGCATCACCTCGTAGCAGCCGGATAGCGAGATAGGTACGATAGGCAACTTGAGGTCCAAAGCAATCTGCAAGGCACCTCGCTTGAAGCGTCCCACCTGCCCATTGAGCGAACGGGTGCCCTCAGGGAAGATAACAGTACATACGCCATCGTGCAGGATCTGTTCGGCAGCGTGAACGGATTGTGCAGCTGCTGCTGTATTGCCACGCTTGACAAAGATATGCCCTGCAGCCTTGCAGGCAGTACCCACAAACGGGATACGACGCAGCTCATACTTCATCAGCCACTTGAAGATAACCGGTAGCCAGCCGTACACAAGGAAGACGTCCACCATCGACTGGTGGTTGGCGACGAACACATACGAGGTGTGGCGGTCGATGTTCTCCGTGCCTGTCACCTTGACGGGCAGAAACAACAGGTAGCAGAACGACCGCGACCAGAATGCCTGTATGTCATGCAGCCACCAGCTATTACGCCAGTGTTGACAAATGATAGTAATGATGGCCGTGAACAACGTCAGCACGGCAAATAGCGGAAGCGCTATCAGGTATTGATATAAATAGTAAAGATATTTCATAGTACCTAATCTTATATCTCTTATACCGTATATTTCATCATGAAGCCGCGATAGAGGGCGCAGATACGGCGAATCTCATCCCAGTTCTCCTCACTCAGCTTTGTGCCGATAACCTCCACCACCCGTCCGGCTGCGATCGTGCCTATCTCACCGCACTTGTGTATATCGAATCCGTCTGCCAAGGCGTGCAAGAACCCTCCGGCATAGAGGTCGCCCGCACCGGTGGAATCGGTGCACGATGTGGTGATAGCGCCGATATGATAGCGTTGCTCGCCTTGCTGCACGTACGACCCGCGCTTGCCGACCTTGACTACCGCTATATCCACCTCTTTAGCCATCTTGGCTACGGACTCCTCTGGGTTGAGATGCGTATAGGCAAAACTCTCGTCCTCGTTGGCGAAGATGATATCTACGTACTGGCGTATCAGTTCCTTCAGGAAACAATGGTTCTCGTTAACCACGTTGTAGGAGGCAAGGTCAAGGCTGACCATACATCCTGCCTCCCGCGCAAGTCGAATGGCTTTTTCGATGAGCGCATGGTTCTGCAGCATGTATCCCTCGATGTGGAAAATGTCGTAGCCGACAAATGCCTCTTTGGTTATATCCTCCTCCGTCATCTCTGCCGATGCGCCGAGGTAGGTGGCAAAGGTGCGTTCGCCATCGGGGGTGATGAGCACGATTGAGCAGCCTGACATGAGTTGCGGATGGGTGAGCAACAAGGGTTTGACACCACTCTTGACGAGATCGTCGCGATAGAAGTCTCCCACCTCGTCAGTGCCAATCTTGCCGATGAAGGCGGCTTTGCCACCGAGCGCAGCAATGGTGGAGATGGTGTTAGCCGCTGAGCCGCCAGCAACCATGTGCTTGCGCACGGATGCAAAGCGTGCCTGAATAGTACCGGCTTGCTCCATCGAGATGAGATTCATACTACCCTTGGGCAATCCTAACTCGCGCAAATCATCCTCTGATACCTGCATAAGAATGTCCGTAAGAGCGTTTCCTAATCCAATAATGCGTTTCATATATTACAAATTGTTAGTTTTTGCAGTTTATTACACTATTTTTTGGCAAAATATTTGCAAAATTCAAAAAAATGTCGTACCTTTGCAACCGCTTTGAGCAAAAATGCTTCCTTAGCTCAGTCGGTTAGAGCATCTGACTGTTAATCAGGGGGTCCTAGGTTCAAGTCCTAGAGGGAGCGCAGCGCAGGTCAGTAGGCCTGCGTTTTTTGTTACCTTTAGTTGTGCTTTAGCGCCTAAGACGAGTGGCATGTTGTCGGTAACATGACCGGCAGGAAAACCAAACAGCACAGGATAATCGTATGAATGGAGTATATCGGCTATCCCTTCAAGCAGCGTGTTACCCATCAAGGGGTCGTCGTCGCAATCGGCAAACAACCCGACTACCACGCCACTGACGGCGGCCAGCACGCCACTCAGGCGCAGTTGGTGCAGCATACGGTCGATCTTGTAGTGGTGTTCGCCTACATCCTCGATGAACAGGATGGTTTGTTTGCCCTGCTCAAGATCTCTGCCAATAGTCTCGCGTATGTCGTAAGGTGTGCCGCACAATCCGCATAGCACCGCCAGATTTCCGCCCCGCAGTATGCCTGTTGCCTCTCCCTGCTTATTCAGCTCGGAGGGCTGCACATCGTAGTTGAGCGCCTTGCCGCGAAGCACACGCAGTAGGGCTTGCCATGGTTCTGCCTCGTCCGGCAGTGTGGCAATCGGTTTGCACATGATGCCGTGTACGGATGTCCCCCCCAGTCGGCTGAGCAGTTGATGTAACTCCGTTATGTCCGAGAATCCGCATACCGCCGCCCCGTTATATCCGCGTTGCCGTACGCCTTGCTCGATGCGGTCGATAATCTGCTGCATGCCGTACCCGCCTCGCGTACAAAGCACCAAGCCTACATTAGGGTCGGTGAGTGCATCAACGGCATCCGTCGTGCGTTCGCAGGGTGTGGCAGCAAACCTGCCGTACAGTCCGCAGGCGTGCGGTGCTACATCCACAACAAAGCCTTCCGAACGCAGGCGTTCGGCTGCGCGCAGCGTGAACGTAGCATCCAAAGCACCGGCAGGAGAGATGATGCGAATCGATTTTTGCATTGTCTTGTTTGTTTGTTATTCTTACAGTGAGATAGTTCTCATCCGTATTCCGATAGTCAGTATTCGGGTAACCATGCGTATGCGTGTACTCATGCCTTGACCTTGGCAGCACGGTAGAGTTGCATGGCATTGACGATGTTTTGCCAAAAGATGTATGCCGCAGGTCCGATAGCAGCCAACGGGTTGAGGAACACCTGACACATCCAGATGCCCAAGGTGGTGTTCTTCTGCCCGAGCGCTTGTCCGGCGGTTATTCTGCTGACGCCCGCCATGGTAGTGGGTACGGCAGCGGGATTGATGACCACATCTTCGTACTCCTTGCCCTTGCTCGGTGCGGGCAGGCTATATCCAATCGCCTTGCCGATAAAGAACTGTGCAAGACATGCTATCAATGAGCCGACAAGCAACACGAGCAGCGCCCACCAGTTGTATTGCGCATGCAGAAGTGAAAATGTAATATCGCCCATCAGTATAACCAGTGTGCCAGCCCACAGGTAGAACGGTACCTGTGCCCATGAGCGTGAGAGGACGAAGCGCCGGTCAGAGCCATGAAGGCGTTGCCATCCGTTGTAGCCCAGGCGTAGCATCCAAGCGGCAAAGAACGGCAAGAGCAGCAATGGCGCAATACGCCTGAGGATAAGTCCTACCTCGGTAAGAAAAGTCATCTGCCCCATAGGGTTGACCAAAGGGAAGAACACCGGAACGATGACAGTGGTGGCCGCATTGCTGAGCAGGGTGAAGGTGGTCAGATTCTGGATGCTCCCCCCCAACTTGCCTGCAATGATAGGTGCTGCTGTGGCAGTCGGCATGACAAAACAAACCATTAGCCCCTGGCTGATGATAGCCGCGTTGTCAGCACTCACGTCCCAATGTCTGCAAAGTGCCGAGGTGCCGTAATACACACATGCCGTGAGCACTATTTGCACGGCGAGTACAGCCCAATGCCAAACGTGCAGACGCAGATCCAAGGGGTTGACCTTGCAGAACGTGAAGAACAGCATCAAGCCAATCATCGGCGGCAGAATGGGCGTCAGATGTCTGAAGACGGGAAAACCCACTGCGCCAATCAGCATGGATAGTCCCAACGTATATTTGTCAAAGAACTGTTTAACGGTCATATTCGCGTACGATAGAATCCATGATAGCAAAGACCTCGTCTTTTGTTTCCGCGCGCAGCAGCGCGATGCGTGTCTGTCGGAAATCAGGTAACCCCTTCAGCACAGGGCTGGCTGCAAAGTGCCGTCGGCTATGCACTATGCCTTTGCGCTCATCGCCTACCCACTCGATACTGCGCAACACATGCTCGCGCAGCACATCCATGCACCATGCCATGGTGCGATTCGCTGCAGGCTGCCCATCGAGGAATAAGCGTATATCCTCAAATATCCACGGACAACCGAAGGTGGCGCGTCCGATCATGAGTGCATCCACGCCGTAGCGGTCGAAACACTGTTTCGCCCGTTCGGGTGTGGTAACATCGCCGTTGCCAATAACCGGTATGTGCATGCGCGGGTTACTCTTGACTGCACCGATCAGAGTCCAGTCGGCCTCTCCGCGGTACATTTGTGCACGTGTGCGGCCGTGGATGGCGATCTCGGTGATGCCACAATCCTGCAGGCGCTCGGCGAGGTCAACGATGAACGGTGTGCCGTCAGGCAGGTAGAGCGAGCTCTCATCCCACCCGAGCCGCGTCTTGGCAGTGACAGGTGTGTGCACGGCATTGACTACAGCGCGCGTGATGTCCAGCATCTTGGGTACATCGCGCAGCAGTCCTGCTCCGGCACCTTTGCCAGCGACCTTTTTGACCGGGCAGCCGAAGTTGATGTCAATGATGTCGGGGTGCGCCAGCTCCACTATGCGTGCCGCCTCAGCCATCGATTCGGGTTCGCGACCGTAGATCTGAATAGCCACTGGACGTTCGGCATCGTTGATGCGCAGTTTGCGCATCGTGGACGCTATGTCACGCACAACGGCATCGGCATTGACAAACTCGGTATAGACCCTATCTGCCCCGAATCGCTTGCACAGCAATCGGAAAGCAGGATCCGTAACATCCTCCATCGGAGCGAGATATAAAGGGTAGCGGGACACGGAGAGTGAATTATGATGAAAATATAAAATTTACGATTGGTGATGGGGCGTATTAATTGGCAGGAATCCAAGTCTGGTTGCGGCCGAAGACGCCTAACTTGTCCAGTGACCCACGCAAGACGAGATTGCCGTTCTTGAGAAATATCTTGCCATAATAGAATTTTCCCTCGTTGGGGTCGAGCACTTTGCCGCCCCTCAGTTCGCCATTCTGCATGTGCATGCCGCGTATGATAACAAGCCCTTGCATGGGCTGATCCTTATCCTCGCCCTGACATAGGGTGCAACGCACATCTTCGGGTCCCATAAGGATCTTGGATATCTTGCCGTAGTACAAGCCGTCAGCCCCCTGATAGATGGTGACGATGGAATAATTGTCGCCCGTCTTGTCATCCACGGTCTTCCAATCGCCTACAATCGAATTTTGCGCCTGCACACTCATTGTCAGTAGCACGGCAGAGATTAGGATTATAATCTTTTTCATCTTCACGTAATGGTAAGTGTGATCACTTAATGGTGTATATGTTATCACTTAACGGTATATATGTTATCACTTAACGGTATATGTTATTTTCGTTGGCAGGTTGTCAGAAGCCGTCCCCACATACAGGTCGTACACCCCTTTGTCCGTAACCCATTCATGTTTGTCAGCATCAAAGTAGCGGAACATCTCATCCGTTATTTCGAATTGCACATCGGTTGCATGGCCTGACTCCAGTTCTACCTTCGCAAACGCTTTCAGCTCTTTCCTTGGGCGGACGATACCCGGCTTGCGAGGTGCGACATACAATTGGACGACCTGTTTGCCGGTGCGCGCACCCGTATTGCTGACAGTGACGGCAACGGATTGTACGCCTTGAGCCGCTGAGCCGGTAAGACGAATATTGCTGAGGCTGAACGTGGTGTAACTCAATCCGTGACCGAAAGCAAACAGGGGCTTATGCTTAGGCGGATAGATGGTGAAGTTACGTCCGTCAGCGGTATATGTGAGCGGTTTCTTTTGTCCGTAGAGGTCAGCGTAGCGGTAGCCGACGAACAGGTCTTCGCGGTACTCGACCTCGTTGTTGATACCCGGGTAAGCTGCGGCGCCATACTGGTGCGACGGATAATCCTCCAGTGCAGGCATGATGGTGAACGGCAGGTGTCCTGAAGGGTTGACATCGCCAAACAGTACATCCGCCAAGGCGTTGCCTGTCTCCGACCCGCAGAACCATGCCTGCAGGAGTGCGGGCACATCTGCCAGCCACGGCATAGCGTAGGCGTTGCCGCTGAGGATGATGACTGCAATATTCGGGTTAACTTTGGCTAAAGCGCTGATTAGTTGGTCCTGATTGTAGGGGAGGTGGTATTGCAGGCGGTCGAAGCTTTCTGAGTCCTGGTGGTCGGCTTTGTTCAGTCCGCCGATAAAGAGCACCACATCGGCAGTCTTGGCCGCCTCGACAGCTTCGGCAGTGAGTTGTGCCGATGTGCGGTCGTCACGCAGGTTCTGACCGGTAGTGACGCCGTTGTACTCGCCGCCTATGTCGCCTACATATCCGCGTACATAGTGGACCTCGGCATTGTTGAGTTTAGCTCGCTCGCGTATGCCCTGCAGCGGTGATATCTCATACTTCGCCTTGAGCGAACTGGAGCCTCCTCCAACAGTCATCTGCTTGATAGCATTCTCGCCAACCACGAGTATCGAACGCTTGCTTGCATCTATAGGCAGAACGGGTTGTGCCTGCTTGCCTTTGCCTACAGGATTGTTTTGCAGCAGCACTATGCCCTCGCCAGCAATCTGCCTTGCGGCAGCAGCATGTGCATCGGAACAGAGCGAGCCGAAGCCTTTATTCGGATTCATAGATGTGCGGAAAATGAGTCGCAGCACGTTGCGCACTTTTTCGTTGAGTTCGTCGGTGCCCACCTCGCCGCGTTGAATCTTCTCAAGATACGGCATAGCAAGGTAATATGCATCGTAGGAGTTCGACCTGCCTTCGGTGAGTCCGTCAGTCCATGAGCCATACTCCAGATCCAGTCCATTGCGTATAGCCTCGTCGGTATTGCTGACGCCGCCCCAGTCGGAGATAACTGCACCGTCAAATCCCCACTCGCCGCGTAGTATATCCACAAGTAGCCTCCGGTTATGGCAGGCGTATTGCCCCCATATTCGGTTGTATGCGCCCATTATACTCCAACTGCGGCCTTGTTGTACTGCGGCCTTGAAGGCAGGGAGATATATCTCGTACAAGGCGCGTTCGCTGAGCGTGACATTAACGACGTGACGGCCGTCCTCCTGGTTGTTCAGAGCAAAATGCTTGACACAGGTAGCCACACCATTCAGCTGTACGCCTTGGATATACGGCACAACCATCGTTGCTGACAGGCAGGGGTCTTCACCCATATATTCGAAGTTCCGTCCGTTGAGCGGAGTGCGGTAGATGTTCACTCCTGGTCCGAGCAGTACGTTCTTGCCGCGGTAGAGTGCCTCCTCGCCTATACTCTTGCCGTACAGTGCAGCCATGTCGGTGTTCCACGTAGCCGCGAGTGCTGTCAGCGCTGGAAAAGCGATGCAGCTGTCGTTAGTCCATCCGGCTTGATCCCACTCGTCCCACTTGACTTCAGCGCGGATGCCGTGCGGGCCGTCGGTGCACCATAGTCCGGGTATACCCAGTCGCGCCACGCCGGGTGAGGAGAATTTGCTTTGCGCATGTATGAGTGCTATTTTTTCGTTGAGAGTCATGCGGCTAAGTGCATCCTCAACTCGCTGCTCGACAGGTGCCTGCGGATCAAGATAGACCTGCGCAGCAAGGGTGGCGGAAACAGCTATTCCTGCCAACAAAATGGTGAATCGGTTGCGTTTCATACGAGAGATAATTATCGTGTAAATGCTAATCGGCTATATATGTGAGTCGGCAAACGGTTTTATTCGGCTTTCTGCGTGCGTCGTTCACGCAGTTCCTGCTTGATAAACTTAACCAACATATTGATGGCGGCATTGTTGTGTCCTCCCTGTGGTATGATGACATCGGCATACCGTTTGCAGGGTTCGATGAACTGTTCGTGCATAGGTTTGAGCACTCGCTGGTAGCGCTCCATGACGGCTTCAGCCGTACGTCCGCGCTCCACTATGTCACGACTAATGACTCGAATGAGCCTGTCGTCGCCATCGGCGTCAACGAAGATCTTGAGGTCCATCTGTTCGCGCAGCTTGCGGTCGCTGAGCGCCATGATGCCTTCCACGATAATAATCTCCTTAGGCTCGATATGTACTGTTTGCTTCTGCCGCGTACAGGTGATGTAATCGTAGATAGGCTGTTCGACAGCTTCGCCTTGCTTGAGAATGGCGATGTGCTTGGTCAGCAGGGGCCAATCGAAAGCATCCGGATGGTCGAAGTTGATGTTTTGTCGTTCCTCGACGGGTACGTGGCTGCTGTCTTTGTAATACGAATCCTGAGGAATGATGACCACTTCGCCTTTAGGCAGGCGTTCTGTGAGTTTGCGGACGACGGTTGTCTTTCCGGAACCGGTACCACCGGCAATACCAATGATGAACATATATAAGGGTGTTAAAAGTGTGACTCGCAATGGTTGGGAGTGTAAGTCGGTACAAAGATACGAAAAAAAATGCATTTATGCAAGTTTTTTTTGAGGTGATAAAAATTTTTTTTTCTGCTTATCACTTGTATATATCAAATTTTTGTTGTAACTTTGCAGCGTGAACGTGAAAAAAATGCATTGTGAATGATAAAAATCGTGTAAATACTATGACAATCGAACCCATAGCTTATGCGCGAAACGGATTTACTGACAAATTCGGTATACCTCGCCAAGCGGGTGAGCAAAGCCATTTGCGTACGCGCATTGTGTTTTGCAAATCGTACCGGAACGAGGATGCCATACGCGGCATAGAAGCGTTTTCGCATCTGTGGCTCGTGTGGGGATTCCATGCCGTGCCAGCCGGTGGTCATTCGTCGCTAACTGTTCGTCCGCCGCGTTTGGGCGGCAATGAGCGCGTGGGTGTCTTTGCGACGCGTTCGCCCTTTCGTCCGAATCCGATAGGTCTGACATCGGTGCGCCTGTTAGGCATTGAGCGTGGCGCTGAGGGACCAGTGCTTGTGGTGGCAGGTGCGGATATGTTGGACGGCACGCCGATTTATGATATCAAGCCTTATGTAAGTGCGTACGACAGTCACCCTGACAGCCGGAATGGTTTTGTGGATACGACGCCGAAGAAAACGTTGGAAGTGCAGTGGGCTGTAGATGTTCCTGCAGATTGTCCTGCGGATGAACTGAATGAGATACTGGTTCAAGATCCGCGTCCGGCGTATCAGGATGCGCCCGAACGCATATATGGCTTGGATTATGCAGGCTGGAATGTTCATTTCCGCGTAGTAGGTGATGCCTTGACTATTGAAAATGTCAAGTTAATGTGCGAAATAACGAAAAAGTGAGCGGGTGTAGTGCGATTTTGTGCGGAAAATTTGCAAATACGCGAAAATTGTTGTACTTTTGCATCCGCTTTGTGTGTGACGTCATGCTACAACAAGGTGATGGCGGGATAGCTCAGCTGGTTAGAGCGCATGATTCATAATCATGAGGTCCCCAGTTCAATCCTGGGTCCCGCTACGAAAAGAGAACCATCCGAGAGGGTGGTTCTCTTGTTATTGTAGGCGTAACAACTATTTACTAAAGGCAAAAGGGTATATATTGGGCTGTAATGTCGTTAAAAATCAGGTGATTTGTTGCTATATCATCGTCAAAAAGTATATATACGTAGTATATATAGTGTAAGGTGAATAAATGCAAAAAAGTCGTGTTATCCTATGGTTATCCAATGGTTATTCTGTGGTTATCATACGGAGATGGTCCGTAAACGGCTCGAAAACGGCTCGACAACGACTCGACAACGACTCGACAACGGCTCGTAAACGGCTCGTAAACGGCTCGACAACGGCTCGACAACGACTCGTAAACGGCTCGACAGCGGCCCGGTGATAGGAGGGCGATGGGGGCGGACAGAGACAAAATGCGCTTTAGCGGATGTGGAGGTACTTATGCGTTTGTAGTGAAAGCCGCCAGTAGGGGTGCGCAAGGATGTAAGCGATGACTTCGTCGGTGTTGGCGCATGAGCAGGGTTGCAGGAAATAGTGGTCGGCTTGAATGGTGCTGCGCCAGTGGTCCAACAGCGGCAATGTTTGGGGAGTAAAGACAATCTTGACTTCGTTGGCACGAGTGAGTAATAGGGGTGTGACGGAGCCGTCTGCTTTTGTTGAGGTGGTGACGGAGTCATCGGCTTTTGGTGATACGGTGACCCAATCGATGCCATCGGGGATTTGACGGGTGCCGTTGGTCTCAATAGCGATGGCCATGTGATGGGCATGTAGTGCCTTGATGAGCTGATTGTCAACCTGTAAGGACGGTTCGCCTCCGGTGAGAACAATCAAGGTGTGCGGATCGGTGGAGTAGGTAAAGACGCGCTCGGCAATCTGCTGCGCCGTCATCGGCTCGGAATGGGAAAAATCGGTATCACAAAACGGGCATCGTAAGTTGCAGCCTGCGAAGCGCACAAAAACGGCAGGCTGCCCTGTGTGGAAGCCTTCGCCCTGCAGCGAATAGAATATTTCGTTGATGTGATAGGTGTGCATTTGAGGTTATTCGTCTCGTTCGTAGATGGCGATGTTGCCTTCGCTCTCCTGTGCGCAGACCTTGTAGCAGTTTTCTACGTGGTCGCAGATCCAGCGTGCGATGTTCTCGGCAGAGGGGTTGACGTCCAGAATGTCGTTGATGTACTTGTGGTCGAAGGTGTCCTTGACGATGCGTTTGATGTGTGTGAAGTCAGTAACCATGCCGTCGGAGTTGAGTTCCTTGGCCTTGCAATAGACGGTAATGACCCAGTTGTGTCCGTGGAGTTGCTCGCACTTGCTCTCGTAGCTGAGTGTGAGGTTGTGCGCTGCGGAGATGGTGATTGTTTTTTGAACGTAATACATAAGCGATGGTGTTGATGATCCGCCAAGCTTGGCGGATGCTATTGATCCGCCTGGTGGCGGATGTTGTTAATCCGCTGAGAAGCGGATGTTGTTGATCCGCCTGCGGCGGATGTTGTGGGGGTTGAGGATCCGCCAAACTTGGCGGATGCTATTAATCCGCTGGGAAGCGGATGTTAGATGTCGTAGACGGTGTTGTCGTCGATGCCGGCGTCGCGCAGCGCCTCGATGCGCTCTTGGCAAGTGCCGCACTTGCCGCAATGATGTTCGCCACCTTTGTAGCAACTCCATGTTTTGGAATAATCGATGCCGAGTTGTTTGCCCCGGCGTGCAATGTCCGTCTTGGTCCACGTGGTGTAAGGAGTGAATAGCTCGACGCCGTTGTATGTACCTTGCCGTACAGCGTCCGCCATGGCATCGACAAACGCTGCGCGGCAGTCGGGATAGATAGCGTGGTCGCCGCTATGGTTAGCCATCAAGATACGGCTGAGACCTCTATCTTCAGCCATGCCAGCCGCGATGGCAAGCATGATGCCGTTGCGGAAAGGACCGACGGTAGAGCGCATGTTGAGGTCGTCGTACCGGCCTTCGGGAATGTCGGTAGCACCGGATAAAAGAGACGAGTGAAAATACTGCTTGATAAACTCTAACGGTATGATAATGTGCTCGATATGCAGTTGTTGGCAGTGGTAAGCCGCAAAGGGCAGTTCTTTGCCATTGTGATTGCTGCCGTAATCAAAACTTATGGCCAGCGCAATGGTGTCGGCATAGTCGTATAGCATCGTAACCGAATCCATGCCGCCGGAAAGGATAATGATTGAGTTTTTTAATGCCATTGAAAATGTGCGATAGGTGGATTATTTGTTGAAAGCTGTTTGTCCGCATTGTGCAGCGAAGCGTTGCTGCTTGAGCCACTGGTAGTCCTGGTCGGCATACTGGGCAAAGGGGTAGATACTGATGCCGCCGCGCGGCATGAAAATGCCGGTGACTTCGAGATACTTGGGGTCCATGAGTCTGACCAGATCCTTCATGATAATATTGACACAATCCTCGTGAAAATCCCCGTGGTTGCGGAAAGAGAAGAGGTAGAGCTTGAGTGACTTGCTCTCGACCATCTTTTCGCGCGGGATGTACGAGATAACGATGGTGGCATAATCGGGTTGCCCTGTTAGCGGACAGAGTGTGGTGAACTCCGGGCAATGGAAGGTGACGAGGTAATCGTTGTCCTGATGCTTGTTGACAAACGTCTCCAATATTTCGGGTGCATAGGTGGTGGGGATAGCTGATCGCTTGTTTCCCAGCAGGCTGACGCCCTGCAATTCTTCTTGTGTACGCATAGTGTTGAAAATTAGGTTGCAAAGGTACGAAAAAAAAATGACATTTGCAAAAAAAAGAAAGAATATATAAAAAAAAGCGTTCAAAATTTGCAAATGTGAGATTTTTTTTGTAACTTTGTGCGAGATTTTCCCGCGCGTGGATGCAACCGCGCGCTGCGCAAGGACAAAGTCTGGCGTTGGGCAAGCGTCTGAAACGACCAAGAACGGTGGCGGTCGCGCTGCGGTGAAATGGTATAAAAACGATTATTTATCAAATATTTATCAAACAATTAAAAAAACAAACAAAATTATGGTAAGTTACAAAGAATTAGGTCTTGTAAACACCCGTGAGATGTTTGCCAAGGCAATCAAGGGAGGGTATGCTATCCCTGCATTCAACTTCAACAACATGGAGCAGCTGCAAGCTATCGTAAAGGCATCGGCAGAGACGAAGAGTCCTGTTATTCTGCAGGTATCGAAGGGTGCTCGCAACTACGCTAACCCGACATTGCTGCGTTACATGGCACAGGGTGCAGTAGAATATGCCAAGGAGTTGGGCTGGGAGAAGCCTCAGATTGTTCTTCACTTGGACCACGGAGACAGTTTCGAGTTGTGCAAGAGCTGTATTGACCTTGGTTTCTCGAGCGTGATGATTGACGGTTCGTCGCTGCCGTATGAGGAGAACATTGCCTTGTCGAAGAAGGTGGTAGACTATGCTCATCAGTACGATGTAACGGTAGAGGCAGAGTTGGGCGTATTGGCAGGCGTAGAGGATGAGGTAGCCTCAGAGGTAAGCCATTACACCAAGCCTGAAGAGGTTATCGACTTTGCTACCCGCACCGGTTGCGACAGTTTGGCTATCTCTATCGGTACGAGCCATGGTGCATACAAGTTCACTCCTGAGCAGTGCACGCGTGACCCGAAGACCGGCAGGCTCGTTCCTCCTCCATTGGCATTTGACGTATTGGATGCTATCATGGAGCAACTGCCCGGATTCCCGATCGTGCTGCACGGTTCGTCCAGCGTTCCGCAGGAGTATGTAGATATGATCAACAAGTACGGCGGCAAGTTGCCTGATGCAGTAGGTATACCTGAGGAGCAACTGCGCAAGGCCGCTAAGAGTGCAGTATGCAAGATCAATATCGACTCAGACAGCCGTCTGGCTTTCACTGCAGCAGTACGTAAGGTGTTTGCCGAGAAGCCGGGTGAGTTTGATCCGCGCAAGTATTGCGGTCCTGCTCGTGACCTGATGGAGGAGCTGTACAAGCACAAGATCATCAACGTGCTGGGCTCGGACGGCAAGGCTGAGTAATTGACAATTGATAATTGACAATTGATAATTGACAGTTATGCTTCCATTTATGACAGCCGAAGAGGCTGCTGAGTTAATACAGAATGGTGACGTTTTGGGCATGGGTGGTTTCACTGCCACCGGTGTGCCCAAGGCGGTACCGTTTGCGTTGGCGCAACGTGCCGAGCGTTTGCACGCCGAGGGTAAGCCTTTCCGCGTAGGTCTGGAGACCGGTGCATCAATGGGCGACAGTTGTGACGGTGCGTTGGCACGTGCACATGCCGTGGAGTTCCGTACACCGTATCAGTCGAACAAATCGATGCGCGAGGAGATCAATGCAGAGGGGACGCACTATTTTGACATGCACCTGTCGCACATGGCGCAGGATCTGCGTTACGGCTTTCTGCCCCGTCCGAAATGGGCTATCATTGAGGCGTCGTATGTAGGTGAGGATGGTGTGATTGTGCCGGCTGCAGGTATAGGTATCATGCCTACGATCTGCAATATGGCAGAGAAGATTATCGTTGAGCTGAACGAGATGTTCCCCGCCAGCATGCGCGGCATGCACGACTTGTATGAGCCGTTGGATCCGCCCTACCGCAAGGAGATACCCATCTACAAGCCATCCGACCGTTGCGGTTCGGACCATATCAAGGTTGACCCGAAGAAGATAGCGGCAGTGGTTAAGACGAACCGTCCGAACGAGATAGCCGCGTTTACTCCGGTAGATGCGACGACTGCGAAGATCGGTGAGAACGTAGCCTTGTTCCTTGAGAAAGAGATGCATGCCGGTCGCATACCCAGCACCTTCCTGCCGATACAGTCGGGTGTGGGTAATGTGGCGAACGCAGTGTTAGGTGAGCTTGGGAAGAATCCTCATATCCCTGCGTTTGAGATGTATTCGGAAGTTGTTCAGGATTCAGTGATAGACTTGATCAAAGCCGGTCATTGCAAGTTTGCGTCGGGTTGTTCGCTGCGTCTGGTAGAGAGCAAGATGGCCGAGGTGCTGTCTGACCTTGATTTCTACCGCGACAAGCTGTTGCTGCGTCCGCAAGAGACATCGAACAATCCGGAGATCATCCGGCGCTTGGGTCTGATAGCGATCAATACGGCGTTGGAGGCAGATATCTACGGGAACATCAACTCGACTCACGTTTGCGGAACCAAGATGATGAACGGCATAGGCGGTAGCGGTGACTTTGCTCGCAATGCTTATCTGAGCATCTTCACGACCGCGTCGACGGCAAAGAACGGTGCTATATCATCGATTGTGCCTATGGTGACGCACCTTGATCACTCGGAACACTCGGTGAAAGTGATTGTAACCGAGCAAGGTGTAGCCGATCTGCGTGGCAAGAGTCCTCGTCAGCGTGCCGAAGAGATCATCAACAATTGCGTAGCCCCCGAGTACAAAGAGATGCTGCGTGACTACCTGAAGATCGCCAAGCACGGGCAGACGCAGCATAATCTGTCGTGCGCCTTTGCGATGCATGAGGAGTTCCTGAAGACAGGTGATATGCGTAACACGAAGTGGGAGAACTACCAGAGATAATTGATTATTCATG
>JAFSPC010000064.1 GCA_017443075.1 Paludibacteraceae bacterium | reverse complement strand
TGTTCCTTTTAAGTTTTGCATAATCGTAAAGGGTTTATAGGGTGAAAATAACTATTCTCATTTCAGTTCTGCAGTGTCAAGCAGGATGGTAACAGGACCGTCGTTGACAAAATCCACCTGCATATCCGCGCCGAACCTACCGGTCTCAACCTGAAGACCATACGTGTTGCGCAGAGTCCGGTTGAAATAATCATATAGCGGCGAAGCCTGCTCGGGGCGCGCGGCACGGATGAACGACGGACGGTTTCCCTTGCGGCAGTCGGCATAAAGCGTGAACTGTGATATGCTGAGTACCGCACCGCCTACATCCCCCAGAGCAAGGTTCATCTTGCCGTCTGCATCCTCAAACACGCGCAGTTGTACAATTTTCTTGGCAAGGATATCAGCATCGGCGGGGGTATCCGTATCCGTTATCCCCACCAGAAGCATGAACCCCTGTTGAATCTTGCCAACTATGGCACCGGCTATGCGCACCTCGGCACGGGTGCAACGTTGAACGACTATTCGCATGATTACGTGGTGATTAAGTCAACAATTAACAACAATTATCAAAAAAGTTACTTGGCTGTATAGCGGCGGTTGATCTCGTTCCAGTTGATGATCTGCCACAGCGCCTGCAGATGTGCGGCACGGCGGTTGCGGTAGTCGATGTAATAGGCATGCTCCCACACATCCATCGTCAGCAACGGACGCAGTCCACGGGTGATGGGGTTACCGGCATTCGCCTCCTGCGTAATTACAAGCTTGCCGTCCTTGTCGGCAGCAAGCCACACCCAACCCGAGCCGAAGAGTCCGATGCCTTTCTGCTCAAACTCAGCCTGAAACGCTTCAAACGAACCGAAATCGCGTACGATAGCCTTCATCAGTTCGCTATCGCTAATGGCATAATAGTCAGTGGCAGCAGCAGGCCGGAACTGCGTGAAGTAGAGGTTGTGATTGAGAATCTGGCCTGCATTGTTGAGCACCGCGCCCTGCGCGTGGCAGACGATCTGCTCCAGCGACATAGTTTCATACTCTGTACCTGCCACAAGGCGATTGAGATTGTCAACATAGGTTTGCAGGTGTTTGCCGTGGTGATACTCAATGGTTTCACGGCTGATAACAGGCTCCAACGCATCGTTGGCGTACGGGAGCGCGATGAGAGTGAACAATACTGGTAACATAATGATTTAGTGTTTAATGATTATACTGTGTGTATATATTCAACGGAGTTTGAGAGAGTGGACAGATACTGTTGAAAGGCGGCCTGGGTGATGACGACCGTGCCACGGCAGTCGTTGGGATGAAAACTCAAAGACTCGGCACCACGCAGACGGCTGTCAAGGAAAAGAATGACATGATGCTCGGTATCGTTAATCAGCCCGAACGGACTGACGCTGCCCGGTTCAAGCCCAAGATACCGCATCATGCGTTCGGGCGAGGCGAAAGAGAGTTTGCCCGGCGCCTTCTTGCCCTGCGAGACAAGAATATCCTTGAGCCAATGCTCAATATCATGAATAGCCAGATCATCGTCGCACGGGAAGCAAATGAGATAGTGCTGGTCGCCCTTATGGTTGCGCATGAAGATGTTCTTGCAATGCATACTGCCATCATCGTGCCACCAACGCTTCGCCTCTTCGATGGTTTTGCCCTCGGGGTGATTGTAGGTAGTGAAAGATATATCGTGGGCAGTAAGGTACTCAAGCACTTTCTGCTGACGCTCGGAGATAATTTCGTAGGGCATATTCGATTGACGCTCGGAGATAATTTCGTTATCAGTGGACATAATTCAAGATATCAATAGGGTTATCTACAATATGTTGTACGCCTTCGCCAACAAGTCGCTCACGTGGCACGAAGCCCCACGAGCAAGCGACAAAGGGCAGATGGGCGTTGCGCGCCGTATCGCGGTCAACGAGGCTGTCGCCAAGGTACAAAACAGACCGTCCTTCGGACTGATAGACCGTTTCACTGACAGACCGTTTCACTGATAGACCGGCCTTGCCTGAAAGATCTCTTACGATGTCAAAAACTATCTGCGGGTCGGGTTTGCGCGGTACACCATTGCGCTCACCAAGAACGACATCAAAGATGCAGGGGAAGAAACGTGCAACTATCTGTTCGGTAGCGGCTTGGTACTTGTTGCTCGCCACAGCCAACATGTGTCCCTGGCTCTTGAGTGTCACCAAGAGTTCCGGTATACCATCGTAGGGGCGTGTATAGTCGCAGTTATGCTGATCATAATAAGGGACGAAATGCGCACGCACACGAAGGATAGTCTCTTCGGTGCGCTCGTTTTCAGGCAGTGCGCGGCGGATTAGATTGTTGATGCCATTGCCGACCATAGCCGGATAGGCCTCAATAGGATGCGACGGAAAACCGGCTTGCTGCAACGCGTAGTTGCAAGCATAACCCAAATCCGTGATGGTGTTGAGCAAGGTGCCGTCTAAATCGAAGATAAGAATCATTTTATTTAGTTGAAAGTTGAAAGTCGAAAGGTCGAGTGCGCCCGACTGCGCAATCAATGTTGTTGAAACTCCGACTTAAGTCCGATTGAACTCGTCGCGGGAACGGTTACAAATCAAATGTTGCAGCGATCTGTTCGAGGTAGTGGCGGTCGGTATCGTCGAAGGCAGCAAAATCCGTGCTGTCGATATCCAGCACAGCGATAACCTTGCCCTCGTGAATGAGCGGTACTACAATCTCGCTATTGGATGCCGAGGAACAGGCTATATGTCCCTTGAACTGATGTACATTCGGCACAACAAGCGTTTGTGCCTGCTGCCACGCCGTACCGCACACCCCACGCCCGTAAGGAATACGTGTACAAGCGATGGGACCTTGAAAGGGTCCGAGTACTAAGGTGCCCTCCTGTTCTCCGTTGGCAGGATCATGCTCTACCCTATAGAATCCGGTCCACCAAAATCCAAACGCATCGTGCAGGACGGCTGCCACATTTGCCATTCGGGCGATCATGTCAGGCTCATCGGCAACAAGAGATTGAATCTGCGGAAGAAGTTGTTGATACGTTTCTGATTTAGTCATAAGCACAACATTATCAATTCGAGTACAAAGGTACATAAAATTTATGAGAAAAGCAAAAAATTATAGCTATTTTTGAAAAAAATCATGCAAACTTGCAAATAAGGCACGTTTCTTGTACTTTTTTGCTAACCTGCGGTTGTTGTTTGAGCCTAACGGCTGTTAACATGCAGTTACCAACATGGCGTAGCCATAACTAACACCGCAAAGCGGCAACCAACACGAAGTCACCAACACCGCAAAGCGGTAACTAACATTTACTCAACATTTATGGAAATAACACTACTGATCATAGCCGGATTGTGTATGCTGATAGGCATCATCGGCTGTATTGTGCCAGGGCTGCCCGGGACACCCATTGCGTATGCAGGATTATGGATAGCACAAGCCACTGATAGAGTGGACTTTAGTTGGCAGTTGTTGCTGACTTGGGGTATAGTAACTGTGGTTGTCTCCGTGCTGGATTATGTTGTACCTGCATGGGGGACAAAACGATACGGTGGTACCAAGTATGGTGTGTGGGGAAGTACGATAGGGGTGATTATAGGACTGTTCTTCGGCGCAGTGGGTGTGATTGTCGGGCCACTGATAGGTGCTGTGATTGGCGAACTGCTGGCAGGCAAAGAGGTAGAACAAGCGCTGCGCGCCGGCTGGGGAAGTTTTATCGGTTTGCTGTGTGGCACAATACTCAAACTGGTGTGCTGCGGACTAATGACAACCGCACTTATTCAAGCTATTTGGTAATATACATACCAACAGCTTTACTATACAAAAGAAGTCGTTATCTACTCTACACAGAAGAAGTCGTTATCTACTCTACAGAAAGAGCCGATATCTGTTGTTTTTGTTTCTATTTCAGGTTGAGTTTGCGCAGGCGGGAAGAAATCGAACCTCGCGAGCGTGAGAAAGCCTGCATCATGTCGGCGATTGATGCCCCCTGCTTGGCGAGTGCAACCAACTGCCAATCATCCGCCACGCTCCAACGTTCCCCCGCCTGCAGGGGTGACGATGCCGGACGCAAAGATTTGCTGCCGGCAGACTTGGTTGCAGATTTTCTGGCAGGTTTGTCCAAAACGGGATGCAGTTCGCCCACGGGTGCTGAAAAAGTGCAGCGTGCCTGCAAGAGGGATTGAACAGAAGGCTGATCGGTACGAATAAGCGATTTCATCAGGTGCATCTTCTGATGCAGGCTGAGAAACAATTCATTCAACAAGGTTTCAAAATCCGATGCATCGGCTTTGTTCTTGCTTCGGCAGGGATGTTTCGCCACATCCACTGCCGCCAACGCAAGCTTGGGCAGAAAATAGTTCGCTGCCGCTTGCACGCGCTCCAACAGCCGTTGTCTATCACCGGAAAGCAGCAACCGTGACAGTTGCGGCTGGAACTTATCCGCCACTGTTTGCCACTCGGTGAAACGCGGTGTGAGTGACTCCAAGAATGGTACGGTTTCCGCCGAGAAAGATACCGCCTGCTTGCATTTTTGCCTCAACTGCTCAACCAGCGAGATGATACGGCGGAAATCAAAGAGGGCGCTGAACAGTTGCAGTTCGTACTCCTTGCGCGCCTGAGGAAGTGTTTGGCTGACTTGCTCGATAGACGGTTGTTCCTGCGTATATCGGATGACACTCTGCGCATTAGCGAGCGAGACATGAGTGAGCGGTGAGGTGAGCACTATACCTTCCAGCGTGCGGCATCGCGAGAGGGCAACATAGATCTGCCCTGCCGCAAAAGCACGCTCGGCATCAATGATAACGCGGTCGAACGTCAGCCCCTGACTCTTATGAATAGTTACCGCCCACGCCAAACGAAGCGGGTACTGGATGAACGTACCGAGTTCCTCCTCAGTAATCTTGCCGGTCGTTTCATCCTCGCGGTAACGGATATTACTCCATGTCATTTGTTCTACCTCTATAACACCGTCATCGCAACGGACAACAATGCCATCGTCCGTAAAATCGATGACGACACCTATCTTGCCGTTATAGAAACGACGGTGCGGCTGGTCGTCGTTGCGAATGAACATCACTCGGGCGCCTATCTTGAGTTCCAAACGCGCGTCGGTGGGATAGATAGTATCGGGGAAATCACCTTTCACCTCTGCCCCAAAAGTAAGCGCTGCCCCCTTGAGCCGTGCAAGTTGCTCGGCATTGATGCGGTCAGCCAGATGATTGTGCGTGGTAAGGGTGATATGAAAATCATTATCCGTATTACTGAAGTGCGGCAGGTAGCGTGCATTAAGCAGTTGGCGTCCTTGCTCAGTAAGACAGTTGTTACGCACCTGATTGAGCAGGCTGACAAACTGCTGATCGCTCTGGCGGAAGACATGATCAAGCTCAACATACACGGGTTGCACCTGCTGCATAACCTTGGCATGGAAGAAATATGCGCCTTCGTAATACTTCGACATCATCAGTTCATCATCGCCCTTGGTGATCACAGGCGAGAGCTGGAACAGGTCACCAATCATCACCACCTGTACCCCACCGAAAGGCACGTCACGGCGGTACTTATAATGCCTGAGTACTGCATCAATGGCATCCAGCACATCGGCGCGCACCATACTGATCTCGTCAATAACGAGCATCTCAAGGTGATAGAGCATGTTCCGCTTGCGCTGATGCATACGTTGTTCGGCAAACAGTTGGCGGTAAGACTCCGGCGTAGGTACAAGGGTACGTACGGGCAGTTGAAAAAGCGAGTGAATAGTCATGCCACCGGCATTGATTGCCGCTACGCCTGTGGGCGCAACGACAGCCATGGTCTTGGGCGAACGCAGGCGCAGGTTGCGCAGGAACGTGGTTTTGCCTGTACCCGCCTTGCCAGTGAGAAACATCGGACGACCGGTAAGCATGGCGAATTGCTCCGCCATGCTGTACACATCAATATCGGTTTGCTTATCTTGCATTTATAATTTTGGCACTTATAGAGTGCGAAAGATACTTGATTTTAGCACTTTTAGACTGCGAAAGATACTTGCTCCTTGGCAAACAAGAACTGCACCGGGTAGTAAGAGTATCCTGCAGGCGATTGGGTGCGTTTTCCCCAGAAGAGGTAGGCATGTTGCCCCTTGCGCACCTGCCCCCCCTTGGCATTCCAACCTTCGTAGGTATCAAGTTCGGTGTTGGTGAGTTGGTAGCATTCGCGCAACAGTTCGTTGCTGGATGTTTTGGCGCGACCTGACGCCAGCGCCATATCACGCAGTTTGTTGCTGATAGATTTGAGTTGGATTCTGTACTGCTGCATTTTCGTCAGTTCGTTATTGGAACGGGCTTCATCACGTGATGCGATTGCTTCTTGATAAACTGTACGTGTCATAATCTTGTGCATTTAGAGGTTAAACTTATCGTTTGTTTGCTACATTGTCAGAACTATTTTTGTTTGACAATGCAAAGGTACGACAAGCAAGTGCTATAACTTGTCACAAGCTCATAAAAAGTGCAATTTATTAAGATTTTTTAACCATTCATATACAGAACACAACTTTTGTTAATAGTATTTTGCTATAAGGTACTTGATAAAAAGACTTCTAAAGGGTGGACTATAGTGGACTAACAAATTCTGCGATTTTAGGAAATAGTCTAATTCATAAGCCCATCTATAAAAATCTTAATGCCTATGGCAATCAATATGCACCCGGCGAGTATATTGGCATCAAACGGCAAGTGGCGACCGAGAATCTTACCCAAGGCAAAACCGACAAGTGAAAAGCCCGTACTGGTAAGGGCAATGAGTGCTATAGCCTGCCACAGCAGCTGAGGTACAGGAACGAACAATACGCCAACGGAAAACGCATCGATGCTGGTGGCGACGGACAACAATAGCATCGTACCGACACCTACGGCTGAGGGCTGAGGACTAATGGCTGAAGACTGATTGTTGTCGGCTGAAGGCTGACAATCCTGCTCAGTTGAGCGATTGCATGGGGCAGATGAGCGGTTACATGAAGAGGATGAGCGACGGTGCTCGATGTATGCATCTACAAGCATCTTGCCGCCAATGAACGTGAGTAGCACCAGCGCAATCCACGGACTCCAACGCGTAAAGAAATCGGCAAACAACGTTCCTACAAAATACGTAATGAGTGGCATGCCCCCCTGGAACACGCCGAACAGAACAGCCATCACCAGTGCCGAACGTAACCGCACCCCCTGAATACCTTGGGCGATGCTGACAGCAAAACAATCGATAGTCAGACCGATAGCAAGCAGTATGATAGAGAAGACGGTTACCATTGGGGAATAAAATGAAAAGTGAAAATTTAAGATTGAAAATTTAGGATCTTTGATTCTGTTTTATGTTATCATACATCTTGATAACCTCACCTACGACATAATTGCTGCCACCGATGAAGATCAGGTCGTCGGGAAACGCGGCAGCTTGTGCACAGGTGAGCGCCTCATCAATAGAGGAAAAAGCCTGCGCCCTGGATGCAGGATGTAAGGCCTGCCATTTGGCAAGAAGTTGCCCGGCAGGCAAAGCACGATGGCTGGCAGGCTGTGTGAAATAATACGCAGCCTCAGCCGGCAAGAGTGGCAGCACATGGTCTATATCCTTGTCAGCCACCATGCCAAAAACGATATGCATCGGTTTGCCGATACGGCGCAGTTGTTCGACATACGTAGCTATACCATGGCTGTTATGTCCTGTATCGCAGATTGTGAGCGGGCGGGCGGCGAGCGTTTCCCATCGTCCGCGTAAGCCGGTGTACGTCACCACATGGGCAAAGCCGTCGCGAATTGAAGAGTGGAGGGGTGCGCGTTGAGCGTTGAGGGTTGAGAGTTGACTGAGAGCCATTAGTGCGACATACGCCGTTTGGAGATTGCGTTGCTGGTAATCGCCATGCAATTCGCAATCGGGTGCGAGGCGCAGACGTTGGCGACGTAGGAACTCGCATTGGTCAGCAAACCAAAGGCGGCAGTCAGTAGTCTCCAAACCATCGCCAAGGATGCTACACTCAGCGGCTTTGCTAAGGAAGACGGGTGCCGTCTCGGGATGCGTCTCGCCAATCACACATGGCACACCGGGCTTGATTATACCGGCTTTCTGCGTGGCAATCCGGGCAAGCGTGCACCCAAGCAGGTCAGTATGATCCATGCCGATATTGGTGATGACGCTGAGGACAGGCATGACAATGTTCGTAGCATCCAGTAGTCCGCCCAAGCCGACCTCAATAACCGCAATGTCAACCTGCTGCTCAGACAGCCAACAGAATGCCAGGGCTGTAGTGATCTCGAAGAACGAGGGCTGCAACTGCGCGAAGAGCGACTGATGCTCCTCAACAAATCGGGCTACATAGTCCTCGGGAATCAGGTGAGGGGTGATATTGGATGTTTGATGTGTGCTATTTGCCTGTTCTATGACTCGTACGCGTTCGCAGAACGAGACCAGATGCGGCGAGGTATACAGGCCGACCTTAAGTCCTGATGCAGCTAATGCCGAAGCAATAAGATGGGAGGTTGAGCCCTTGCCGTTGGTGCCAGCCACATGAATGACGGGGCAATTGAGGGTTGAGGATTGAGGGTGCAGTGCAGCCATCAGTCGGCGCATGGTGTCCAAGCCGGGCTTGTACGCAGTAGCACCCACCTCGTGAAAAGGTGGAGCTATGGAATAAAGATATGTTAATGCATCGCTGTAAGACATGGGTGATGTTTGATGTATTATGTATGATGTTTTATGTG
>JAFSPC010000063.1 GCA_017443075.1 Paludibacteraceae bacterium | reverse complement strand
TGCGGTGGAGTATGAGATAGCATATTCCGCTACGGGCGCCAAGGGTGGTACAGAGCGCATTATCCTGCCTGCCGGAAGCAAGGGGCAGTATATGCGCCTGCTGTGCAAGACGCGTAGCACAGGGTACGGGTCGTCGTTGTATGAGATTGAGGTATATGGCTCAGGGCGCTGCGAACCGATTGTATATTCAGATTTGCAGTCCGTAGCCGATGAGCCGATGCAATCCATACCGCAGGCAGGCGAAGAATCCTCACCATCGGCAGCAGGATGCAAAGCGCAAAAGGTGATGCATGAGGGGAGAATCTATATCCTGAAAAACGGAAAATTGTACACCGTAATGGGGCAAAAAGTGGCGTTTTGACGAAAAAAGTGAAATAATTATCTTATATCAAATAAAAAATGAAAATTTATTTGCTTTATTTCGAAATGTTTCGTAACTTTGTGTATTAATCGTAAATTTGTATATCAATAACAAAAATAAAATATACATGAAAAAACTACTTTTGTTTTGTACAATGCTGTTCGCGACGATGGCGGTATCGGCGGATGTTATCACCGGTGTGGTGATGGCGGAAGGTGAGCCGGATCCTGTTATCGGTGCGAATATCATGGTAAAAGGTACGACCATCGGTACGATTACCGATTTCGACGGCAACTTTGAGTTGCAGGCCAAGGCCGGCGATGTGCTGGTGGTGTCGTATATGGGTTATAAATCGCAGGAGGTGAAGGCAACCGCCTCACCGATGCGCATCACCCTCGTTCCCGACAACGTGATGCTGGAGGAGGTTGTAGCCATTGGTTACGGTACGATGAAGAAGTCCGACCTGACGGGCGCACTCAGTTCGGTTGATCCCGAGGACCTTAAGAAATCAAGTGCCACTCGTCTTGATCAGGCTTTGCAGGGTAGGGCTGCCGGTGTGACCGTCAATGCCAACTCTGGACAGCCCGGTGCAAGTGCCACCATCCGTATTCGTGGTATCGGCTCAGCTTTAGGCGGAAGTGACCCTATCTATGTCGTTGATGGTGTGATAACGGACAATATCTCCTTCCTCGCACCATCGGATATTACAGCAACTGAGATATTGAAGGATGCATCTGCTACCGCTATCTATGGTAGCCGTGGAGCAAACGGAGTGATTCTTGTGACGACGAAGAATGGTACAAAAGGAAAAGCAAATATCTCGTTTGATGCATCATGGGGACTGCAAAACCGTTGGCGTAAGCTAGACCTAATGAAGACAAATGAACAGGCTCTGACAGAGTTGAAAATCGTTTCTTCGAAAGACCCCGTTAGCAGTGGTATAGCAACGTATATGCAGAGTGGGTTTAACGAGTGGCTACAGACGTATAAGTTGGCAGGTTCGGATTTCTTTCCGACAGCAAAAACTGCAATGTATCCCAATGGCTTTGACTATTCATCGGTTAATACGGATTGGCAGGATGAGGTGTTCCATAGTAATGCTTTGATGCACAACTACTCGCTGTCGGTTGATGGCGCAGGTGACCATTACAATTACGCCATCAGTGCAAGTTACTATGGTCAAGAAGGAACAATCATCGGTTCGGACTACAATCGTATTACCATCCGTGCCAATTCGGCTTTTCAGGTTCGTGATTGGCTGAAAATAGGCGAGCACATTAGTTTTGCATCTTCAGGAGGTCGTAATGCGATGAATAACAACGCCAGCCCGGGTGCCTCAATTATTTCTGCCGCTATAGCTATGGCACCATGGGATCCTACGCATTACAAAGCCGGCTATCTTACCCCGAGCGGATATGATTTAGGTGGCCAAATTTCTGCCGGATCTAACAAGAAAGAGGTGACAAACCCATTCTCAATGGTTGAGAATACGCACCCGAAGAACAATAATGAGCGTCTTGTAGGGGACATCTATATGGAAATAGTGCCAATTAAGGGGTTGACTTTCCGCCCGAGTGTAAGTTATGATTTGACCATCAACCGCGATCGAACATTCAAGGACCAATACACGTACTCGAAATATGATGCGATGACCAAGAACTTTATCACTTCGTCAATGGGGCGCTATAGTACGCTTACTGAAGAGGCTACCTTGACCTATGCAAGGACTATTCAGAAGCATAGTTTCTCTGTCATGGCGGGCCAGACCATAGAGGAGTATAATTACTATGGTCTTTCAGCCAGTGGTTCAGCAATCATTAACCCAAAGGAAACAAACTGGTATGTAAATAATGCCACAGAAGACCTGAACGCAAATGGTTCGGATGGTGTTGCTCGTGTGCGACGTGCAAGCTTCATCGCCCGTGGTTACTACAATTATGCCGACAAGTATATGGCAACAGTAACCTTCCGTGCTGATGGCAGTAGCAAGTTCCCACAGAATACTTGGGGCTTTTTCCCTTCTGTCGCTTTGGCATGGCGCATCAGTCAAGAGAACTTTATGCAGGATGCTGATTTTGTGGATCAACTCAAACTCCGCGCCGGTTGGGGGCAAGTGGGTAATGATGGTGTAGGCGACAATGCTTTCACGCTGGCAATGGGTTCGTCCAACAACTGGTTCTACGCCTATCCGTTTGGTAATCCTCAGGTGCTGCAATCCGGTGCTACTGTCCTCACGTATGTTAACCTGAATGGTAAGTGGGAAACCAATGAGCAGTGGAACGTAGGTTTGGACTTTGGCTTCTGGAATGGCAAATTGTCCGGTAATATTGACGGCTTTATCCGTGACACGAAAGATGCGTTGCTATATGTGAATGCTCCTGCCTATACCGGCAATCAGTTCCCACTCACCAAGAACGTTGGTAACATTCGTAACATGGGTATAGAGGTTGCGTTGGATCACCGCCATCATGTAGGTAAATTCTCCTATTCGTTAGGTGGAAACATCAGTTTTATCAAAAATGAAGTAACTGCGTTGAACGGAGGTTCACCTTTGTATGGCGACCGTAGCAAAACTGATGTAGGTATGGCATTGAACACCTTGTGGGGCTACAAGTACTTGGGTATCTTCCAGACCGATGCGGAGGCGCAGGCATACTTCCCTAATTCAGCAGGGTTGAATGCAGGTGACGCCAAGTACGAAGACTATAACGGCGATGGCAAACTTGATGAAAACGATATGCAGGTTATCGGCAATCCGTTCCCTTGGCTGACCTATGGTTTGAATTTCGGCGCAGACTTCTATGGAGTAGATGTCCAGTTGTTCTTCCAAGGTGTATATGGCAACCAAATCTATAATGCTCTGCGCGAGCGCATTGAGGGTACAGGCGAGGATGCTACTTTGTCCACCTCGATGCGTGATGTGTGGATTGGTTATTCGGATTTGGTTAAGGCATCGCTATTGGAGCAAGGTGTGGACTATCGCAAGTTGGAGAATCGCAATGGTACCATCCCTAACCCTAACGGGGCATCCACGAATATGTCTAACAATTCCCGCCTTGTGGAGTCTGGTGCATACTTCCGCTTAAAGAATCTGGTGATTGGTTATACTATCCCGCAACAATATACGCGCAAAGCAAAAATTGATAGAGTGCGTGTGTCTTTCAGCGCGAGCAATCTGCTCACTATCACTCGTTATTCCGGGTATGATCCTGAAGTGGGTACGGGTGGCGTGGATTATGGTAATTATCCTCAGAGCCGCACGTACACGTTCGGCTTGAATCTGAACTTCTAAGAAAAATATAAGAAATAAATTACGTATGAAAACGAGATATATAATAGCAAATATTGCCGCCATGTTACTATGTAGCGGATGTACACGATGGTTGACAGAGGAGCAGCCGGATGTGACCAAGCTGGATGACTATTACACCTCAGCTTCTGCAGCTACACAAAATGTAACAGCGTGCTATGTTCCATTGCAGTGGGAGTATGGAGAAACATATTTCTCCGAGTGGTTCATTGGTGATGTTATGAGTGATGACGCTGTGAAAGGTGGTGGCTCGCTTAATGATATGGCAGATGCGTACGATTTGGAGAATTGGCGGACACAGATAGACAACTCGCTTGTCCGCTCGTACTGGAAAGCCAATTACCTTGGCATATCACGTTGTAACCTTGCGCTTTCATATATCCCAAAGATGGCAACCGATACAACCTTTACACCTGAGTTGCAAAAACGCTTGGTAGGTGAGGTACGTTTCCTGCGTGCGTACTATTATTTCCGCCTTGTACGTGCCTTTGGTGGTGTACCATTGGTCGATCATGTGATATCTGGAGACAATGAGTGGGGCATCGCGCGTTCATCCGCAGCGGATATTTACGCCTTTATTCTGAATGACCTTGAGTATGCAGCAACTAACTTATGCAAGAAGAGCGAGTATAATGCAACTGACCTTGGTCGTGCTACCAAGGGTGCGGCCCAAGCAATGCTCCAGAAAGTCAACCTTTATTTGGCATCCGACGGCAATGCTGCCAATCGTGCTGCCGGCAAGTCGGCTATTGACTACTATCAGGCTGCCATAGCGTGGGGGGATTCGGTTATTAACAGTGCAGAGTATAGCTTGTGCCCGCAATATGCCGACAATTTCACTTTGGAAGGCGAGAATGGTCAGGAGTCAGTATTTGAGATACAATATATAGGAAACGAAGGCGATGGCACAGGCGACTATGGCTCTAATGATAATGAGCGTTATGGTGCAACTCGCGGTACGTTCACACTTGTGTTGACCCGGTCCCGTTCATCGAAAATCAATACGTTAGGCGATGGTTGGGGATTCAACAAACCAACTCAGAACTTGTATGATGAGTTTGAATCTGGTGATATTCGCCGCTCGGTAGCGATATACAAGCCTAAGACAGATGAAATGACTTCGCCTGTTGAGGAAACTTACCTGGGCAATACCTACTTATCTCGTAAGTATGGGCTATATAACACTGTATATACAGAAGCTGATGCTGCCACATGTGTGACAATTTATAAGAATGGTCATGCCACTCGCGGACCACTTAACAATCGTCAGATACGTTATGCTGATGTGCTGTTGATGCAGGCAGAGGCATATCTTGGTGCGGGCGATGCTGCAAAGGCAGCTGATTATGTTAATGAAGTACGTGCACGTGTCGGGCTGAGTAATATTGGTGTTGCTGATTGGGCTGCGTTGCGTCATGAGCGCAGATGCGAACTTGCAATGGAAGGTCATCGTTGGTTTGATCTGGTGCGTTGGGGAATAGCCTACGAGACTATGACTGCTTACGAAGCAACGGAGACGAGCGACTACAGGTATCAGCTATCGTTGGGTAGCGGATTCCAGAAAGGCAAACATGAGTTGTTGCCGATTCCGCTGAAGGAGCGCGAATTGAATGCGAACATGACACAAAACCCCGGATATTAATAGTTAACCCTAATTATAAACAATTCTAAAAACAAAAACATGAAAACAAACAAGTTATTTGCCGTTTTGGCAAGTGTTGCAATGTTCGGCATGATGTTCACATCATGCAATCAGAACGGTCAGAACAACCCCGACAACAAGGGTGAAAACAAACCGACAACGGCTCTATCCCTTACTCCGGCAAGTGCTGAACTGAAAGTGAACGAGACGGTTACGGTTAAGGCTAACAAAGCTGTAACATGGACTGTAGTAAGTTCAACTAATTCTGTGAAGATCAGCGCTACTGAAGGCGAAGAGACCGTGGTTACAGCTCTTGCCGCAGGTGCTGCAACGCTGATTGCATCCGTTGGTGAGGAGCAGGAGTTCTGCACCATTAAGGTAAGCAGCGATGAACAAGGTCCAACAGCAAAAACAATCGAAGCATCTGAAATCTATCCGATTGTGCTGGATGGCGTGACCTATGAGGCTAACAAAGATAAGGTTATAGCTGATTTCCGAGTAAACGATGAAACCAGTCACCTCTATATCTGGACGGCCGGCGAGACCTATCTGGCCGGTGACGGCTCGGGGCTGAACTTCTTTGGCAATACAGAAGGGTATGTATCACTGACCGTAGCTTCTGCCGGTTGGTCAGGTGGTGGCTTCTCGCTGGATGGTAGCTATAATGCCAAGTTGAATGAGTTGGTTGGGAAAATTGCTGCTGCTCCGGATGATTATTTCTTCCACATTGGCATGAAGTCAACGGATAACGCTACACACTGGCTCTATTTGCTTGGCTCGACACCGGGCTGCGATGTAGTAGTAGGTCCTACCGACTTCGTTGACCAAGGTACAGTTCACCAAGCCAAGTATGATTTCAAGCGTAACGGTGCATGGCAAAGTATTGAAGTGCCTATGTCATCGATGAGCGCAGCAATATCCGCTCTGTCTTTCACCGAAGGTGTGAATATTCTCAGCTTCTTGTCAGGTGGTGTAACCGGCACGCAGTTGAATATCGATGCATGCTACTTCTACAAGAAGTAATCATCTGTTGATTAGCAGGCTATAGCCTTGAGGGGGATGATTACCCCCTCTTGGCACGAGATATACAAAAGAAATAAAATCGATTATGATATGAAGTACAGATTGTTGTCTATATTAATTGCAGTAAGCATGTTCTTTTCATGCACACCAAATAGTTCTACTGAGCCTGATGCTGTGATAACCCTGTCGCCATCAACACTGACATTGAAAGTCGGTGATATGGGCATCATCAAGGTCAGTGGCGCGAAGTCCGCCGTAGTGTGGACGACATCGGATGAATCAGTAGCCACCGTAACGCAGGGTGTGGTGCAGGCAAATGCAATAGGTGATGCCTATATCACAGCTGCTGCAGGTGAACAGAAGGCTACTGCACATGTGTATGTCACCGGCTCTGACGGTTCGTCGCTGCGTGTGTCACCTGCGTATGTGGAATTGAACAAGGGCGAGACGAGCCAACTGACTTTTGGCAATACGTATAATCTGCCGATGACATGGTCAAGCACAAATCCCGATGTGGCGCAGGTCAACGAGAGTGGACTGGTGACTGCAATAGCTCCGGGTATAGCGTATATAACATTGACGACCGGTGGCGAGACGGTACAGGCACTTGTCTCCGTTTTACACCATTGGGGGGAGTACCAATTGGTGTGGAGTGATGAATTTGAGGGGACTACGCTTGATTCCAACGTGTGGACAGCGCAAAAAGGCATTGGAAACAATGGCTGGGGGAATGGCGAAAAACAGTACTACACCGATCGCCAAGAGAATCTCAGGGTTGAAGACGGATGTTTGGTAATCGAGGCGCGCAAAGAGACTATCGAAGCCAGCGAATACACATCCGCTCGAATCATCACAAGAGACAAAAAACAGTTTACGTACGGCAAGATGGAGGCACGAATCAATCTGCCCTCCGGTGGAGGATTGTGGCCCGCCTTCTGGATGTTAGGTAATGGCAATTGGCCCGCTTGCGGTGAAATAGACATAATGGAGTATGTAGGAAATGTGCCCAATCGCATTCTTGGCACTTTGCATACGAATAAAGACCGTGATGGAGGGCATAGCAGCAGAGCATATACCGGATTGAACAATATCGAAAATAATTTTCACGTTTATGGTATCGAGTGGACACAAGAGGAATCGAAAGGTCGTGATGTAATCCGTTTCTATGTTGATGGTGAGGTCTATAGCGAGCAAGTTGAGTCGATAATTGATAACAACGACTATTGGCCGTTCAACAAACCGGAGTTCTTTATTATCAATCTTGCAGTTGGTGGTTCATTGGGAGGACAAATAAACGATGCTATCTGGAGCGAGCCCCGACTGATGAAGGTCGATTGGGTACGCGTATATCAACGTGAAGAAATACAATAATCATGAGTGTCATGACTGCAGGTATTATAGATGTTCGACGGGTGTTCGAAAGCTGTTCGTTTGGTATTCGAACGGTGTTTAGTGTGTGTGCCTACATGCTTTGCTTGTTAGGCGTGTTCTGCTTGTGTGCCTGCAATCCATCAGTCACGCCTGTCACTTCGCCTGACGAGGAAAAGACGCAGAGCGAACAGCACCCCGTGCCGTTGCCCGCCAAATCACCGAAACGTGGCGTGAGTTTTAATTTTGCCTTTCCTGAAGATGTGTTCCTAATGAAGGATTTCGTATCATGGAGCTACAATTGGGGGCCGGCGGAAGATGATGGCGTCGCGCAGTATATGGACATGACGGATATCGCTTTTATTCCCATGGCGTGGACGGCTAACTTCAGTGCAGAGCAGATCACAGCATGGATTGATGCGCACCCGTCAACCAAATATATACTCGGCTTCAACGAGCCGAATCTGACAGATCAGTGCAACATGACTCCCCGTCAGGTGGCAGACGCATGGCCGCGCTTAAAAAATCTGGCCGACTCATTGGGAGTGGCATTGGTTAGTCCTGCAATGAACTACGGAACATTAGCCGGCTATAGTGATCCCATCAAGTGGTTGGACGAATTCTTTACGTATATTCCTCTGGCAGAGAGCGGAATAAAGGTGATAGCTATCCATTGCTATATGAATAACGCAGCGGCTGTCAAAGGTTACGTGGAGCGATTTTATAAATATGAATTACCAATATGGATGACAGAGTTTTGTGCATGGGACGGTGGCGTAGCCGGAGAAACAGGTCAGATGGATTATATGGCCGATGTTATTACGTATATGGAACTTAATCCCCGCATAGAGCGATATGCATGGTTTATGCCCAGAACTGATCGCAGAGTGGATGAAATGCCATATAACCAATTACTCACCCACGGTATGCCATCCGAATTGACGCAACTCGGGCTATTGTTTGAGGCATTGCCCAATATGAGTCAGCCCAAGCTACATGATGCAAGCGAACCCATGAATCCGATTCTGTTTGCCTCATGTGCACAAGCGGATTATTTGCAAGCTGATGGATTGTGCTCTGCACCTCACTTTCGACTATCTGATGACACGGAGCCGAATATGCCCGTATGGATGATGTATAATTTTTTGCAAGGACAATGGGTGGAATATGCTATGCAGGCAAAAGAGAACAAATCTGCTCTGCAAGTGAGATACCAATCGACAGGCGAACCGGTTATAGCATTGCAAGTAGATGGCGGTAAGTCGTACTTGATAGTATTGCCATATTCCGCTGATTGGACAACGCAACAGGTAAGCTATCCGTTGTCGGAAGGAAAGCATACCATTCGTCTGACAATGCAGCAAGGCTTCTGCAACCTGTCAACCATTTATTGGAAATAATGATATATACGATGAAAAAAAGTATTATTGTTCTAATGGCTGTGCTATGTATTCCTGCAATGTGGGCACAGGAAACATACCAACTCGTCTGGAACGAAGATTTTACTGATGAGGTATTGGATACCCAGGTTTGGAATATTGAGACCAATGCTGACGGCGGTGGTAACAACGAGTTGCAGTATTACTGCGACCGTGGTGTCAGACTGGGCGTTGAGCCTGCTACAGGCAAGCATTGCCTTATCCTGACGGCAACCAAAGAAACTTTCGGAGGCAAGCAATGCACTTCCGGCCGCGTGAATACACTCGGCAAGGCATATTATACGTACGGACGTATTGATGCGCGCATCAAGTTCCCGCAGACTGCCAATGGCCTATGGCCTGCATTCTGGCAGATGGGGAATAACTATAGTCAGGTAGGTTGGCCCAAATGCGGTGAGACGGATATTATTGAACTGGGACATCAGTCTGCCTTTGGCAAAGGTACACAGGACCGCTACTTCAACGGAGCTATGCACGTGGGCTCGGCTTGGAACACTGTGTGGAGCGATGCCAATGCGGTAACGTGGCCCTATTCGGTGGAGGATACGTTCCATATAGTAACGTTGATCTGGACGCCCACATCCATCGATATGTACATGGACAAAGAGGCGCATCCCGAAAATGAAGCATATTTCCATGCTGACCTTGGCCCGAACGATAATCCCGATTATGACCGTAGCCTCGTGTTTGGCAAGCCGAACTTCATTATTGCCAATCTGGCTATCGGTGGAAACTTTCCCGGTATACATGATGTTAATAAGATTACAGCCTTGGCTGATGGTCCGCAATCGATGTATATTGACTGGATTCGCATCTATCAGCGTGGCGATGCCGGGCAGTCGTTTGTATGCCCATCGGCATCCGATGATATCGAACCTGAGGGAAAGACCGGTATAGAAACACTCGAAAGTCAACAATCGAAAGCCGAATGCACGAAAGTGCTGCGTGATGGACAACTGCTCATTCGCCGAGGTGAGGTGCTCTACGATGTGCAAGGCAATATTATCCGATAGTATCCTAAACAATTCGAGTATAGATAAACAATGAAAAAAACATTATTTACAATCTCTGTAGTTCTGCTGCTTGCCGCTTGTACTTCCAAGCAGGGGTATACACTTGTCTGGGAGGACACCTTTGATGCTCCCGAACTCAACACCGCCTACTGGAACGTGGACGACAATGCCCGAGGTGGCGGCAATGCCGAGTTGCAGTACTATGCGCCGAAGAATGTGACGATTGAGCGCCACCCTGTAAGCGGTGAGAGTTGCCTTGTGCTGAATGCGCAGCGTGAGGACTACTATTATACGACCTTGGACGATGAGCGAGGCTATCGCCCCTGTACTTCGGCTCGACTGAATACGCAGGACAAAGTGACGGTATGCTACGGTCGTGTTGAGGCACGCATTGCTTTCCCGAAGACGGCTGACGGCTTGTGGCCCGCATTCTGGATGTTGGGCAATAACCTTGCAACCGATCTGGGGGATGACGACTCGGTGGATGACTTGGCTTCCGTATTAGCAGGGCAGGGCAGGGTGCTGTGGCCCAAGTGCGGTGAGATAGATATATGTGAGATGGGACATAAGAACGGCATCGCCAACGGCACACAGGACCGCTACTACAATGGCGCCTGCCACTGGGGCGAGTCGTTCAACAACGGGGCTTATCCCAATGTGGGCGAGTTCCGCACTGCCGATTATTCGTTGCAGGAGGACTTTCACCTGTTTACTTTGGATTGGACGGAGGATAGCATTGCCATGTATCTCGACTTGGACAAGAACCCCGAGGCACAACCGTACTTTGCTCTCAGCCTGCGCAGTAAGGGCGTGAACGAACCGGGGCACTACCTCAACCACCCCTTCTATCTGGTGCTGAACCTGTCTGTGGGCGGATTCTTCCCCGGCATGCCTAACCCCGCTAAATACTCGGATGTAATTGATGCCTCACTGCTTGAACCTGTCACCGCCCTGCCGGCGGACGGCACACCTGTGAAGATGTATGTGGATTACATACGCGTGTATGAAAAGCAGTAGTAGAGTAAACAAGTATTCGGTCAACCGATCGCGTAGAAGACTGCAAAAAATATAAACGATATGAAACTCAGTATAAAAGAGAAACTCGGCTATAGCCTTGGTGATACCGCGTCACACTTTGTGTGGGACTTGGTTAATTTCTGGTTGATATTCTACTATACCGATATACTCGGTATCAGCCCGGCATGGTCCAGTGCCATTGCAATCTTGGGTACGGTGATGGATGCCGTGATGGATCCTGTGGTAGGTATCTGGGCTGACCGCACGAACACGCGTTGGGGTAAGTTCCGACCGTTCCTGTTGTTCGGTTGTGTACCTTTTGCGCTGTTTGCCTTCCTCGCCTTCTTCGGACCTGACCTCCAAGGCGATGCTCTGATCGGGTATATACTGCCGATGTTTATTGGCCTGCGTATCATCTATGCCATAGTGAATATTCCTTACTCATCACTGGGGGCTGTGATGACTGACGACTCGATTGAGCGCGCAGGACTGAACTCGTATCGCTTTGTGGCAGCTAATATAGGTCAGTTGCTCGTGTCGGGCTTTGCCTTGTATATCGTGTATTACCTCGGCGCGCAGGCAACGGGTATGGATTATGCCGTGATGGCGGATGATGCCGCGCGCAAGGCGTTCCTCGAGTTGTCGCCCGACAATGCTGCCATGGTTCGTTCGTCATATATCATCGGCTTTAGGTATCTGGTAGCCATCTTCGGTTGCATTGGCATCGTGCTGTTCCTAATCACGTTTGCTACGACAAGAGAACGTGTGCAGCCACCTAAGCGTCAGGACAGCCATTTGGGGCAGGACTTCAAGTACCTGTTCAAGAACCGCCCATGGGTGATGCTTACGCTCGTAGGTATAGTGTCGTTCATCATGTTCGCTATTCAGAACATATCTGCCACCTATTACTTCAAGTATTACCTTGACGCCGAGTCGAAAACGCAGATCTTCAATATCATCGGCACGGTGGCACTGATCATTGCCATCCCGCTGACCAAACCGCTTGTGCAGCGTTTCGGTGCCAAGCAGTTGTATATAGTGTGCTCGCTATTGTCAGGACTATTCTTCTGCCTGCTGTTCTTTGCCGGCAGAAACTTTGTGCTAATCAACATCTTCAACTGCTTGGGTAAGATCAGTTATGCTCCTGCAATCTCGCTGCTATGGACGATGCTGGCGGATGCTGCTGATTATGGCGAGTGGAAGTTCCAACGCCGCACAACCGGACTTTGTCTGTCGGCTGCCGTGTTTGCGCAGAAGATTGGCTGGTCGATTGGTGCTGCAATATGGGGATTGGTGATGAGCCTCGTAGGCTTCAATGCCGACAAGATGAGCATCGTTGAGATTCAGGGGAACGCCGGGATTATGAACTCCTTCCATTGGATGTTTGGCATCGTGCCCGGTGTGCTCTATGCATCATGTGCAATCTTCCTCGCATTCTATAATCTGGACAACAGCACCATGGCACAGATGAAGGCCGAACTGGATAGCCAGCGTGCAAAAGAATAATATGGGTAATCGGAGTCATCTGTATAGTAGAAATATTCTGATCAACTCCAAAAACAATAACAACACCAAATAATGAAAACTCCTTCAGGCAAATACATAACTCTCAACGGTGAGCAGTACTACGAGATTCGTAATTACGATGCCATGCAACCGTTCTTCCTGTCGCTGGCATCGGATACCGACCTATGGATGTACCTGTCATCTACTGGCGGCTTGACATGCGGAAGACGTAGTCCGGATTTTGCATTGTTCCCGTACTACACGGATGACAAGATAACGCAGAACTACACGTATACTGGCCCGCGTACGCTGGTGCGCGTGAAGTCTTTGGGCGAAGCAGTCTTTGAGCGAAGCGGTCTTTCTACTTTGAGCGAGCAGCGCGAGCGGTCGTTGATTTGGGAGCCGTTCAGCATCAACAATGATGCCGTCTTTGCCATTGAGCGCCGCATACTCAAATCCGTTACGGGTAATACAATCATATTTGAGGAGCGCAATACGACCATTGGACTCTTGTTCCGCTACTCTTGGCAGGCAGCTGACCGCTTTGGTTGGGTAAGAAAATCGTACATTCAGAACATTGCACCACGGCCGCAAGAGTTCGAACTGATAGATGGTGTGCAGAACGTGTTGCCGTCGGGCGTTAACCGGCAGACGCAGAATGTATATTCCACACTGGTGGATGGTTACAAGAAGACCGAGCAAGTAATAGCAGACAGTGGTCTTTCTACTCCATTAGTGCTGTTTAGGATGGAAGCAATCATGGTGGATAAGGCGGAGCCGAGTGAGTGCTTGACTTGCAACACCGTATATAGCATGGATGCTAATGACTTTGTTGTGCTGACATCGTCCAGGCAGTTAGACGCTTTCCGTCACGGCGGAACAATCACGCCGGAGCCGGAGTCGAAAGGTGTGCAGGGGGCATACCTGTTGTACAAGGCGATGAACATGGCCGTAGGTGAGAGTAGGGAATGGATGCTGGTGATGGATGTTGAGAAAGATGCTACGGCTGTACATGCCATGCTGCATGAGATAACCCATGCCGACCACAAACAAGTTGTTCTGGACGCCCTTAAAGCCACTACCGCCAACCTGCGCTGTATCGTCGCGCATAACGACGGTATGCAAACGACTGGCGATGAGGCGCAAGATGCACGCCACTTTGCCAACGTGCTGTTCAACACAATGCGTGGTGGCTATTATGCTGACGACTATACAATCCATTCGGCTGACTTTGCGCACCATTTGCAGGTGTTCAACCATGCGTTGTTTGCGCAGTACAAGCCGATGTTGGACTCTCTGCCCGAGCAACTGCGCCGCAGTGAGTTGGAGACACGAATCATTGATTGCATGGATCATCAGTTGCACCGACTGTTCATGGAGTACCTGCCACTGACGTTCTCTCGCCGTCATGGCGATCCCTCACGCCCGTGGAATAGTTTTGATATACGCGTAAAGGACGAAGAGGGTAAGCCGCTGATTGCCTATCAGGGCAATTGGCGTGACATCTTTCAGAACTGGGAAGCATTGTCGGCATCGTATCCCGACTATATCAATGCTATCATTGCCAAGTTCCTGAACGCCACCACGGCTGACGGCTACAACCCCTATCGTATAACATCTGAGGGCATCGACTGGGAGGTGATCAATCCCGATGACCCATGGTCGAACATCGGCTATTGGGGCGATCATCAGATCATCTACCTGAGCAAACTAATCGAGCTCAGTCGCGACCATGCACCGCAGGCGTTGATTGATATGTTGTC
>JAFSPC010000062.1 GCA_017443075.1 Paludibacteraceae bacterium | reverse complement strand
CGGCTGATGATCGACAGAATGCAATACTCCAATATCCCTTTGCGCATCTGGCTTTTGATATTCTCTACCATACAAACGGGTTAGTTCAACTGTTCGTAATCGGAACGGGGCATGAGAAGCATCATAATGATGTAGAGCAGCACTCCGGGGAAACCTGTTGTAAAAATAGACAACGCTGCATAGCACACGCGAACGAGTGTGGGATCAACGTCAAAATACTCGGCAATACCGCCGCATACGCCTGCCAAAATCTTGTTGGCACTACGGGTTAGTTTCTTCTGTTCCATAATAGAATATATTTGAAGATTTGTTGATTAGTAGATAGTCGTTAGTCGAAAGCAGTCAGGCATCTGTAAGCACCATTTGCCGAACGCGAAGGCAAAGATACAACATTTTTTAGAACTATGCAATGCAAAGTAGTATGAAAACGCAAATTGCACCTCTATTTCCTGAAAAAGTGCAATTCGGGTTAGCATTTCGGGGGATTTGGGTGGCAGATGTGAAAAAAAATCAGTTTGGCGAAAATTTATGTACGCAAAACTTGCAAATGTGGCATTTTTTTTGTATCTTTGCAGTTTGAAGCAGTAATGGCGAAGGATTTATGTCCGCTCGAAAGCATAGTATAGCAAAGAAACAACAGCTCTCCATGCAGTTGTACAATAGCGGTTACCTGTGGTCCTACGAGACTACAGGAAATGCTATTCTTCCTGACGAAGAGTTGATCTTGAATGGATTATCACATCTTGAGTTTGAGGAAATGCCGATGTTATTCGATGCATTTCCTTACCGCCAGATCAAACAAGTTTGGCAGCGACGTATGTTACCGTATCCTGAATATTACGGAACGCTCAACATGCTGTTAGCTGCACTCTTCTTCCACATCAAATCACCAAAGAAATATGTATCAAAATATGTGGCGTAACGGACTTCGCGAAAATACGTTGCAGGTCTTCGAGAGGGTTTCCCAAATGAATTGTATAAAAGACTTGTATCTATGTGGCGGCACAGGCATTTCTTTGCTATTGCAGCATCGTAAAAGCGAAGACTTGGATTTCGAACTACTGAACTACAGAGGGGATATCAAGCATCTGAATATCTCCGGCATTTGTAATGAATTGGTCTCTGTTTTTCCTGATAGCCAACGTGAGATATTGGGTCCCCAACATATTCAGTTCTATGTCGGAGATCGTGTTAAACTATCGTTTTTTGCACCAAAGAACCGCGTTCCAGCCTTGCATGCAGGTTTAATATACAATAATCTCAAAACGGTTAGCGCACAAGACGCGTTGGGCATGAAGCTCTTTACAATTACCGTTAGAAGTCTTTATCGCGATTACTATGATATCTATTCGTTGCTGCAAGCAGGCTACTCGTTTGACGAAGGGCTGGCTTATGCGTTGCAGTTTACCAGACATCAGGTTCATTCAAAAACCGTCTTGTCGGCATTGATAACCCCTACTTTGTATCCCAAGCCCAAAGATTTCGAACTGATGCAACCTACATACAATGTTTCGTCAGAAGAGATGGCCGACTATTTTATGGGAGTGATAGCAGCCCGGAAGAAATAGGCACATAAAAAATTACAAAGATGAAGATACTACTACTTACAGTTTTGCAATCGCTCTTCGCTCTGCTGGGGCAGAAGACGATGACTACCGATTTTACCATCACGGTGCAGGAGTACGCCACGCAGCCTATCACCTACACCGGTTCGCTGACCATGCATGGCGAGCAGTTTATGCTTGAGGCGTTCGGCACTCTCGCCTCCTACGACGGCACAACGCTGTATATGTACAACGAGGACGCCAACGAACTGACTCTCAGCACGCCTACCCGCGACGAGCTGTACCAAGCCAACCCGCTACTGTTCGCCCAAGCCATGGCGGAGGCATGCGAGGTGACGGAGAAGACCGAGCACAACCAAACGACCATCACATTCATCCCCAAGGAGCGCGTGGCTATTGACCTGATCACAATGAAAGTGAAGCACGTAACCAAATCCGACGAGTACCAGCCTACGATGATCACGCTCAAGGAGGGCCAACGTACCACCAAAGTGCTGTTCCGTAACCTCAAGTACAGCGACGAGTTGCGCGACTATGTGTTGCAGCCGCAAGGAGCGTATATCAACGATGTCAGATAGCACACACTACAGCATGCAACAGCCAAGTTTGGCTGTGTTCCTCTATAGCAATTAATCAAAACAAATAACAACACAACAATGAGAACAAGAATGGTTGCAGGCAACTGGAAGATGAACAAGACCCTGCAAGAAGGGGTAGCGCTGGCTACCGAACTGAAGAATGATGTTAAGAACCCGAACTGCGCCGTTGTAATCGGCACTCCGTTCATCCACCTGGCTACCGTAGCCGAGTTGCTGAAGGGCTCGCCTATCAAGGTCGCTGCGGAGAACTGCGCCGACAAGGAGAAAGGTGCTTTCACCGGTGAGGTCAGTGCCGCCATGGTGGCATCAACGGGTGCTGAGTATTGCATCCTCGGTCACTCCGAGCGCCGAGCATATTATCATGAGGACTACGAGATCCTGAAGAACAAAGTGGAGCTCGCCCTGGCTAACGGGCTGAAGGTGATCTTCTGCATCGGCGAGGTGAAAGAGGAGCGCGAAGCCGGCAAGCAGAACGAGGTCGTTAAGGCACAACTCGAGGGCTCGGTCTTCAACCTGAGCGCCGAGCAGTGGGCAAACATCACGCTGGCTTACGAACCCGTTTGGGCTATCGGTACAGGCCTGACAGCCACACCTGAGCAGGCACAGGAGATCCACGCGTATATCCGCTCGCTCGTAGCCGGCAAGTACGGCCAGCAGGCTGCTGACGACACTACCATCCTCTATGGCGGCAGCTGCAACGAGAAGAACGCAGCCGAGCTCTTCGCTTGCCCGGATATAGATGGCGGATTGATTGGTGGGGCTGCACTCGTAGCCGAGAAGTTCGAGGCGATCATCAATGCCCGCTAACGCGTTCGACAACGCAGTCGCACAGATGCCGCCATGCGGCATAAAGGCGATGCGTGTCTCCGCTCTCCCCGTCAAAACATTGCTTGAGCAAGTTTTGTCGGGGACTCTAAACATTAGAAATTATGGCTCTAATCAAAACCATCAACCGCAACGGTGAGATCCTGACGCCCTGCATTGCCGACGACGTTTTTCTGGCGGATAACGCCACCGTCGTTGGCGATGTCACGGTGGGCGAAGGCTCGTCGGTATGGTTCAATGCCGTGTTGCGCGGCGATGTCAACACGATCACCATCGGCAAGCACTGTAACATCCAGGACGGCTCGGTGCTGCACACCTTGTATCAGAAATCCACTATCACCCTCGGCGACTATGTGTCCGTCGGGCATAACGTTACTATCCACGGCGCGGATGTCGACGACTACGCGCTCATCGGCATGGGCTCCACCTTGCTTGACGGCGCGCATGTGGGCAAAGGCGCTATCGTGGCCGCCGGAGCATTGGTGCTCAAAGGGACGCAGATAGGCGAGTACGAGATATGGGGTGGGGTACCTGCTAAGTTCATCAAGAAAGCCGAACCCGAACAGACCGCAGAGATCAACAAAAAGATTGCCCACAACTACGCCATGTACGCATCATGGTATAGTGCACCTATCAATGACACCAACGATAATTAAAATAAAATATGTATGAATTTTAGG
>JAFSPC010000061.1 GCA_017443075.1 Paludibacteraceae bacterium | reverse complement strand
TGCAATTATAGCTCAGACCGACTATTACGAACGTTCTACGGCAGACTTGACCCTCACAGTTATTGATGGCATTGTATTCGATGGCTCCAATGGCTCTTCATGGAGCGATAATAGTTGGGGCGGTGCACAACCTACTGCTAACGATCGTGTCATCATTGATGCCGATGTAACAATCACTGCTGATGATCAGGTAGAGGTCGAGTCTCTGACAATCAACGAGAACAAAACCGTCACCGTCAAGGATGGTGGCGTACTCACCGTGGGGGCAGGCAACTCACTCACTCGCACCACCTACGGCAACATCATCGTTGAGGCGGGCGGTCAACTCATCCTCGGGGCAGGTGATGTGGAGGTCAACGACTTCACTCTCTACTCTACCTTCGTTGGCGGTAACCCCAAATCCGGTCAGGTCAGCAACGCCGGGCAACTCAATGCACACGGCGAGGCATACTTCATCATCGATCTGGATAAGGACGGCGTGGCTACATACGGCTGGTACAACATCACCGTTCCATTCCCTGTAGATGCCTTGCGTGGCATTACACGCTACGACAACGGCACATGGCAGCCCATGGTCAACGAGAAGGATTATGCCATCATGGATTATCATGAGGATCTGCGTGCGCAAGGCAAGTACGGCTGGAAGAAGTACCGCAACATCCTGCAGCCGAACACCGGCTACCTGATTACCGTGGACGACGAGTTAGGTATGAACAGATGCCGTTTCCAGATGGCTAAAGGCAGCACGTTTAACACCAACACAACGCACAACCTGACAGCCTCCGAGGGGGATGCACAGAACAAGGGCTGGAACTGCATCGGCAATGGCACGATGACCTACGTATCGTATGCTTCGACACCGCGCTACGCACAGATGCTCAACCATACGGACAACACCTACGAGATGATTCGCACGGAGAACAACAGTTTCGTTGTTGGTGCAGCCTATTTCGTGCAGGCTGAAGCCAACAGCACACTGACGATGGTGGATGCCGGCAACCAAACGACGAATCTGCTGCGCGCACCGCAACGCACAGACGACGAGAACGAAGATTGCCAAATTGACCTCTTGCTCCGCAATGCTGACAAGGTGTGTGACAAACTGTTCGTAACCTGCAGCGAGGATGCATCAGCCACCTACACCATCGGCAGGGATGTACTGAAGATGGGCGCAACCACAGATGCCAAGGTCGCACGTATGTGGACCAACGCCAAGCAAGCCGTGCTCGGTGCAGTGGATATGCCCTTCAATGGCGAGACAGCAATCGTACCGCTGAACATGTACGCTCCGCAAGATGGCACCTACACGCTCACTATCGACAACCAGCCTGACGAGGACGTCTATCTGACCCGCAACGGCATCATCGTATGGAACCTGAGCACAAGCGACTATACCTTCGACCTCAACGCAGGCACCGACACAACCTACGCGCTGCAAGTCGTTCGCCGCATCAATAATATTGCTACTGGCGTTGATGCAACCGAAAACAACAATCGTGGCACAGATTTTGTAGAGAAAATGATTATAGACGGTCAACTCTTCATCCTGCGCGACGGCATCCTGTACGATGCACAGGGCAAGATAGTAACTAACCTCTAAAATGCCACAATTATGCAAAACAACAATAAGCTCTATCTGACTCCTGTGACGGAAGTGCATGTTCTTAACAACAGCTACTTGATGTCTATGCCCGGCACCGGCGGGGCACCTGAGCCGGTACCATAGGTGATGACTCAGGACACGGGATAGAGGTGATGGTCCGAAGCCCGGGAGTATGTTTCAAATCGGCAATAACGAATGCCCGCTTTGAACAGATATGAAACCGTTTGTTCATGACGGCGCAGTAACAATCGCGAACATACACAAGTATTTCTATATCAAAAAAGGATGCAGGTTGCTGCATCCTTTTTCTGTATCATCGCATTGCAGCCAAGATTGGCTGCATTCACCTACACATCACGCGTTCTCCTTGCGTTTCTCAATGCGCGCATCCAGCGCATCCAAGGCCTCAGCTATAGCCTGCTCGAACGTGTCGCAGGTCTTTGACGCAAACATGTCGCCTATACGTACATCGGCTTGCTTGTTCAGATTGGTGGCAGGCTTAACTACCGACAAACGGATATTCAACTCGTCGTCTTCACGCAGATGACGGCCAAAACGTGCGGTTTTCTTGTTGATAAAATCCTCGAGCTGCTTGGCAATCTCGAAGTTAATTGGTTGAACTGTTAGTTTCATGATTCTATACGATTTAATTTATTTGTACGATTCTTTGGCAAAACCCGGGTGACTGACTTTGGCAGAACACACGTGTCGCTTACCAAAATTTACTACAAAAATTATGCCATAATGTCAGTTTGGCAGTATTTGGAACGATATTTGCACCACATTTGACAGAATGGGCTGTTCTTACTAGTCGTCTAGTCAACTAGTCAAATTGAATAATAGTAAACACTTAAACAACGACAATATGAGCAAAGGTAACATTGGGGTAACATCAGACAACATCTTCCCCGTCATCAAAAAATTCTTGTATTCCGATCACGAGATTTTTCTTCGTGAGCTGATCAGCAACGCTGTGGACGCCACGCAGAAACTCAAGACGCTCTCCACCGCCGGTGTGTTCAAAGGCGAGCTTGGCGACATCCGCGTACGCGTACGAATTGATAAGGATAAGAAGACACTCACCGTCAGCGACCATGGTATAGGCATGACGGCCGAGGAGGTCGATAAGTACATCAACCAGATTGCTTTCTCCGGCGCCGAGGAGTTTGTCAACCAGTACAAGGACAAAGCCGAGGCCATCATCGGGCACTTCGGTTTAGGTTTCTATAGTGCCTTTATGGTCAGCGACAAGGTTGAGATTTTCTCGCAGAGTTACAACGACGATGCCAAAGCCGTGCACTGGTCGTGCGAAGGCTCGCCTGAGTACCAGATGGAGGAGACCATCAAAGCCGAGCGTGGCACGGACATCGTTTTGCATATCAGCGATGAGTTCTCGCAGTACCTTGAGGAGGCAACTATCGAAGGACTGCTCAAAAAGTATTGCAAGTTCCTGCCCGTAGAGATTGCCTTTGGCATGAAGAAGGAATGGAAGGACGGCAAGCAGGTAGAGACCGGCGAGGAAAACATCATCAACAACACCACGCCTGCATGGACGCGCAAGCCTGCCGATCTGAAGGAGGAAGACTACAAAGCCTTCTACCGCGAACTCTACCCTATGCAGTTCGATGAGCCGTTGTTCCACATCCACCTGAATGTCGATTATCCCTTCCACCTGACGGGTATACTCTATTTCCCGAAGATCAAGAACAACCTCGATGTGCACCGCAACAAGATTCAGTTGTACTGCAATCAGGTCTTTGTTACCGACGAGGTTTCGAACATTGTGCCCGAGTACCTGACCTTGCTGCATGGCGTGATCGACAGCCCGGATATACCGCTGAACGTCAGCCGTTCGTATCTGCAGTCGGATAATAATGTCAAGAAGATATCGTCACACATCACCAAGAAGGTGGCTGACAAATTGGCAGAACTCTATAAGAACGACCGCGCCGATTTCGAGAAGAAGTGGGATGACATCAAGCTCTTCATCCAGTTTGGTATGCTCTCCGACGAGAAGTTCTACGACCGCGCCATCGGTTTTGTCCTGATGAAGAATGTGGACAAACAATACTTCACCCTCGATGAGTACAAAGCCAAGGTCAAAGATGCCCAAACGGACAAGAACGGTGACCTGATCATGCTCTACACGCAGGATGCCGATGCCAACTACACCTATATCCAACGCGCCAAAGAGAAAGGCTACGATGTCCTGCTCATGGATGGCGAACTGGATGTACATGCCATGAGTCAGTTCGAGCAGAAATATACCGAAGCCAATCTTGGCGAGCCCGCAAATACCGAAGCCAAGATTGGCGAGGACAAAAAAGGCTCTCTCCGTTTCGTGCGCGTGGACTCGGATGTCATCGAGAACCTGATTGTCAAAGAGGACAAAGCCGCTGTCAATCTGACTACGGAAGAGGAGGACGCCCTCCGCTACTCGTTCGAAGGCTTGCTGCCAAAAACGGAAAAAACCAACTATGTTGTCAGTCTGGAGAACGTCAGTGCCGACGCAC
>JAFSPC010000060.1 GCA_017443075.1 Paludibacteraceae bacterium | reverse complement strand
GTGTTAGCGTAAAATAACACCTCAACAATGGTCGTGGCCGATGCATCGTCAGATGCACGGCTGCGCCATCAAATATTACATATAATACGATGAAGAAGATATTTAGTGTTCTTGTAGTTGCGTTGTTGTGCTCAAGCGTGAGTGCGCAGCAGCTCAAAGAGAGTTTTGACGGTGAGAGCTTTCCTCCTGAAGGTTGGACGGTGATCAATGCCAATCAGTATTCGGCATGGACGCAGACAACAAAAGAAGGTCGCACCTGTGCCATGGTGCCGGGTACGTACGGATACGAGAATTATCTGATTACGCCCCAACTGAAACCCGAGGCCGGTGAGAAACTGACCTTCGATGCCCGCGTAGGTGACTATGCCTCTAAGGGCGAGTTGCGTATTGAAGTGTCCTTAACCGGTACGGACAAATCTTCGTTTACCGTAGTAGAGACCTTCTATACCTCGCGCAATGCCGCGAGCAACGGAATATGGAAAACGGAGTGGAGCAGTTGCAGTGTGGATCTGAGTGCTTATGTCGGACAACGCATCTTTGTGGCATTCCATCAGTATGGTGAGGCGGAAAAGATCTATATTGACGATGTGAAAGGTGTCAGCCTTGCCGGCAGTGAGACCTGCGATGCCCCTACTAACCTGATGGTAAGCAATATTACCGACGAGGGTGCAACCGTCACATGGCAAGGCGAGGCTACATCCTACCAGTACGCCCTCGTGCCTGCTGGTGAGGCACCCGATTGGACAATGGCAACCCTGACAACCGAAAAGAGTGTTACTTTTTCCGGCTTGAGTGATGAGATGGCGTTCGACTGTTATGTGCGTGCCTATTGCTCCGAAGAAGAGCAGAGCTTGGCGCCCAAGGCATCGTTCAAGACGATCTGCGGCTTGCAATCTCTGCCATGGTTAGAGACCTTCACTCGTGATGCGACAGGTGAAGTAGAACCCGAGTGCTGGACTGTATCGTCTGCCAATCCTCAGGTATGGGTGGTAGCCGACAAGACTTATGATGAAGAGGGCAATGCCCAGACCGTATATGGTCAAGCACACCTGTTTGCCGGTGGCGGCGGTCAGAACACCCCACAAGTGTTCGCCTTACCTGCCTTTGAGGCGCAACTGAACACGCTGGAGATAGCCTTCGACTACAAGACCAGCATGGTTAGTGACAGCTATGGTGTGCCGGAGATAGGCTATATGACTAATCCTTCGGACGCCAAGACCTTTGTTTCGCTCAAGACGCTTGAGCAGACGTTGACCTACAAGCGTGAGACCTGTTCGCTGGCTGAGTTGCCTGCAGATGCCAAGTTTGTAGCCTTCCGTTTTGCCGGTGGCTCAAGTGATTTCGGCGGGCTGAGTATGGACAACTTCGTAGTGGCTGAGATTGGGCAGTCGGGTGAGATCGACCCGTCAGAGGAAGAACTGCCGGATGCCGCCATCTACGGAATGACGTATTGCGAGGCGCAATTCACGTGGTATTCGTATAATTCAGAGGCGTTTGCTATCGGATTATTTGATGCCGAAGCCCAATCGCTGATTGGAGGTATAGTGGTTACCACCGGTGAGTGCGACCGCTTTGCATATAGTGATGGTGTCAAGTTCTCGGCAGATGACGATTATGAAAACCACTATTACTGCTCGACCAAATGGATACTGAATGTGGATGACGATGGTGTAGCCAAAGGGGATGCATGGGGAAATTGCGTCATCAATATCGGTACAGCCGTTTCGCCGACACTGGGTTTGAAGCCGGGCAAATATCAAGTGCAGGTATATGCTTATAGTACGACGGCAGGGCGTGGCGATCTGCTGGCTACAATCCCGTTTGAGTTAGTGGCAAAGGTCGTGTCGGATCTGAAGGCTGAGGTGTCAGCCGACAAGAAGACTGCCACCCTAAGCTGGAGCCAGCCGGCATTATCAACAGGTGAGCGCGTATATGTGAGTGTACGCGCCGGTGAGACGGTGGCATACGACAACTTCGAGGACAACAAGCAACGTGCGGAAAGTCCGCTGACACTGAACGTCGTAGAGGGTAAGTCCTATAACGCCATTGTGCAGATTCTGGACAAAAACAATAACCCCTTAGGCGGCGAGGTGGAGTGCAACTTTACCGTAGGCGTCAACAATTATGAGCCGACAAATGTGCACGCTGAAGTGTTTGGCGGTGACAATGTGACCTTTAGCTGGGAGGCTGAGACCTTGGCGGACTTCTATGAGCTGATGCTGTATGCCGATGGCGACTATTATTCGCGCCTTACCGTGTATAGCACAACCAAGACAACCACGATGCCTAAGAATGCCACATGGTCGTGGACAGTGCAGCCATTCACCAAGGGCTCGACCGGCAAGTATTTCGCAGCAAGTAACCCTGTAGCAGGCAATGACTTCGTATCGAAAGCCGCTGATGTGCCGGAGGATGCCGTTGTGATGGAGGTATGGGGTATGGATGCTGCTTATCTGGATGAGGCGAGCGGCTATTACCAAGAGGGTAAGAATGGCTGGCTCATATCGTTTGCCACCGGCGAGGAAGGCGGAACAGGAATGCCAATGCCATACTTCCTGCTCTATACAGCCAAAGAACGCGCTATATCCGGTGTATATAATGTAGCCCGTGAGAATCTGGATTTGGAGAGCTGTTATATCAATACCAACGGTCGTCAGGCAGATGCTATCAATGCTACGGATGCCGAGGTGCGCCTGCAGTTTGACGGCTATGATGAAGAGAAAGCCGAGCAAGGCTATCGTTACGGCTACTATACCGGTCAGTTCCGCCTCGTGGGCGATGACGGCAAGACGTATATAGGCAAGTTCATGGAGTTGTTCTGCAACTCGTTCAGTTTCTCTACATACAACAATACCTACCGCGATCATCTGCCTATGTGGGATGAAGACCCCTCGTTCACTCCGTTTGATGCAGTAGAGAATGCATCCCGGAATACTGAACTTGACTTGAGCAAGCCGATGTACAATATCATGGGTGTACAGGTTGGCAAAGAGTATAAGGGTATAGTGATTCAAGGTGGAAAGAAGTTTATGCTGCAATAAGAGATACAGCAAAATGTGAAAAGTGTCAGACAAGCGTCCTTTGGGGCGCTTGTTTGATATATGTGGCGTAAAAAAATCGCTTTTATGAAAAATAGTTGAGCGAAAATTTGCATATTTATAAAAATATTTGTAATTTTGTAACGTGATAAAATGGCGCCGGATGGATAGCCCGTCAGACATATAGTCAACCGGCCGCCCAATCCAAGAATTAGTAACAAATAAAACATATACAATTATGAAGCAATTAGATTTAACCCAGTATGGCATCACCGGTGCAACGGTGAAAGCCTACAATCCGTCGTATGAGTACCTGTACAAAGAGGAGACAAATCCTGCTCTGACTGGCTATGAGAAAGGTAAAGAGACCGAGCTTGGTGCAGTAAACGTGATGACCGGTATCTACACCGGCCGTTCGCCTAAGGACAAATACATCGTGATGGACCAGAACTCAAAGGATACTGTATGGTGGACGAGTGAGGAGTACAAGAACGACAACCATCCTATGTCAGAGGATGTTTGGGCTAAGGTAAAAGAGCTGGCTGTAAAGGAGTTGAGCAACAAGGAATTGTATGTAGTTGACGCTTTCTGCGGAGCAAACAAAGATACCCGTATGGCAGTGCGCTTCATCGTTGAGGTAGCATGGCAGGCTCACTTCGTTAAGAACATGTTCATCCAGCCGAGCGAGGCTGAGTTGGCAGAGTTCAAACCTGACTTTGTAATCTACAATGCATCGCTCGCTAAGGTTGAGAACTACAAGGAGCTCGGCCTGAACAGCGAGACCTGCGTAGCCTTCAACACCACCAGCCGTGAGCAAGTGATCCTGAACACATGGTATGGCGGCGAGATGAAGAAAGGTATGTTCTCCATGCAGAACTACTACCTGCCGCTGAAAGGCATCGCTTCGATGCACTGCTCGGCTAACACTGACATGGAGGGCAAGAACACCGCTATCTTCTTC
>JAFSPC010000059.1 GCA_017443075.1 Paludibacteraceae bacterium | reverse complement strand
CATATTTCGCTCTTCCCGTGCCATGTGCTAAACGTCATTGCAATTTCTGGCTGCAAAGATACAACTTTTTTTTGATATATGCAAGAGTTTTGGTAAAAAAGCGCTTGGGGAAGTGCAATATTTGCATGTTTTAGGCAGAATAAGCAGACTTAGGAGAGATGTTTTCCTGAAAATCCAGACAGGCGCTTCGAAAGTGAGTGAAAAGGCTAACAACAGTCGCCCCCAAGGATGACAGGTAGAGATTTGCTTGGCACGGTATTTGTTCCCATAACCGAGGATAAAAACTCGGTTGTATGAAACGCTTCTTTTGGGCACTCAAAGTGCTGTTGGTATTGGTTGCAGCACTATCTTATTTCTGCATGATAAAAGTGCTGTATTGCGGTTGTTGGGCATGCAATACCTGCATCGCAATAGGCGTGCTGGCTACGCTTCTCGGTTTGTATGACCGCTATAGAGAATTCCGTTCTCTGTGAAGCATTCGGCGCTATTATTTATCACTAAAGTCTCCGTCCTTTTGCGTCGTATGTATTGTCGCTATGGCGGATATACAACTTGCCGTCCTTGATAAACTTAACGGTCTGCTCCTTCTCTTCATTCAGCAGGTCGATAGCTTGGCTGTCCTCGCCGGTGTTCAGCACGACACGCAGCTGCTCGCCTGCGGCAAGACCTTCGCTGAGACGGAAGAAGGCGCGGCACGAACCAAGAACATCATCTGCCTGCGGATTGCGTAGCAAGGCATCTTCGGCAAAGATCAAAACGTTTGGAGCCTCTTCTCCAAAGACAACCGGACTGTAGGTGCCTACAAGATCAGCGTATGTCGTATGGACATCCGCAGTTTCGGTGCTTACAACAACGCCCCTGAACATCGGGTTAGCGAGTTCTACTCCATTCGGGCGGCGTACTATATACGGCTTGCCTGCCTCAATAGCCGTCAGGTTGTCGGAGAAGTCCAGCGTCAGTGTGCCGGTGCTCTCATCGTATGTCGAGCCAACGAGTGTCTTCACTGTAGCGCCTTCCAATGGTGTGCCTGTGAAGTCGTCGAGGCTGAACGGCAGGCAGAGGGTCTGCCATGCGTTATCTTTATAGAGCGTGCGGTCGGTGAGGGTTACATCGACAATATAGTCTGTAGCCAACTCTATGAGTGCGTTATTGTCGCTATCGTCGGCAAGGCTGATGCATGCAACGATATACCAACCTTCGTACTCCAAACCGCCGTCATACACTTTCAAGAAACCGTAGTCCACCCAAAGCTGACCTAAGTAGTCGGGCATGACATCATAGATATTTGCCCAAATACCATAGTACAACTCGTCATAGTCCCAACTCTCGTCTTCCGGTGCGATGCGGTTTCGTCTTGGAGCTGAATGTGCTCTGTCGTATTCTGCCTGGTCGGTCTTGTAGCAATTGGTCAACGTAACTTCACCGCCACCTTTCACGAGGTCAAGGTTATCAGTTTTCTGCTCTTCCTGTATAAGATACAGACAGTCGGTAGCAGTCTTGGTGCCACCGTTATCGCACCAGCCGAAGAGTGCGCCCTTGGCTTCTGTTCCGCCCTTCATCAGGCCGGCATACACGCAGCCTGTCATGCTGACATTGCCTGCCTGACCATTGCCTACTATACCGCCGATGTGCGAGCCGCCTACAACATTGGCTGTTGCCACGCAGTTCTCAATAGTGTTATCGCCTGTGCCTTGTACTGCGCCCACTATGGCTGCCGCGTACTGACCGCCGTCGATAGTGCCTGCTACTTTGAGATTCTTGATTGTAGCACCATTGATATAGCGGAACAAAGCGGTGTAGTCAGCGCTGTCGGTAATGGTGGCGGTGATAGTGTGTAAGCCGCCATCGAAAGTGCCGCTGAAAGGATGACTTTCTTGACTACCGGCTATCGTCGAGACATTGATGTCAGCATCCAACTTGACGAACTGACCGCTATAGCTGTTGCCGGTTCTGATGGTATACGCAAACAGGTTCCACTCGCCTGTAGAAGATATAATGAAAGGATCGGCTTCTGTTCCGCTTCCGGCGATTGGTGATATACTTACGGCACCGTCATTCTCCTGCACGTCTGCGCCTTTATGCCCTACGTTGGTGGCGTTTTCCACACCGGCTACAGTGCAACCTGTATAATAGTTGTGACGGAGATGTTCGCCGGAACTTGAACCGACAATTGCACCATGGCTTCCATTCAAGGACGTTGGGATGACGGCTCCGACAACCATATTTTCACTTGTCAGACTTTCGTAATTACTACTTTGTCCTATGATACCTCCATACTGCTGAATCAGGGGAGTGCCGGCAGTACTTGTGATGACGACAGAACTGGTACAATGACTGATATTGCTGCGGTAATTATTTCCGACAATACCTCCGACCGTTACTAAAAGATAATCGGGAGACCGCAGACAGACAGTATTTGTTACGTGGCAGTCAGTGATGTTGCTATTGCTCGGGTAACCTACGATACCACCAATCACCATGTAGCCGAACATGCGTGTATCGGAGAGTGTGACGCCCCGGATGCAGGCGTTCATGTCTGTCTTCGCAAAAAGACCTACCGGATTGGTGTTCGTGTCAGAATTACTATAGATGCGGATACCGCTGATAGTGTGTCCGGCACCGTCGAAATTGCCACCAAAGTTATTGTAGTAAGCAATCGGAGTGAAGTTATTCTCCGTACTTGTAGCGTCGTTCCATGCTGTAGTATGGCTGTAAGTGATGTCGGCACCGAGTTTGAAGAATTTTCCCTCGTATCTTTGATTGCCTTGGTTGACACGTTGGGCGAGCAGATTCAGACCCTCTACGGTATAGATTATATAAGGGTCGTCTTTGTCACCTGTGCTTACGTTTGCCCAATCCTCCGGAATTATAGTCTGGATGTCCATTCTGATGAACACATCCTCGTCCGGCATCCTGAGGTTACTGCCATTGAGTGTGCCTGCGCTGACACTGTAGCCGTAGCTGTAGCCCGGCTCAGGGCAGACAGCTGTATTGGTGAGCGTGAGAACCACCTCATCTTCATTGCCGTAGTAGAATGTGCCGTCGCAGGTCATACCCATGTTATATGTGGTAATGCCGCTGACGTTGTATGAAGCTGTGCTTGCGCCTACAGGGCTGACAGACTTGATGATAACATATTCATCACCGGGTTTGACCGAACGCGCACGCTTGCCTTGGTCGCCTGGCAGGTTGGCGGGGGCTGCAGAATAGCAGTTGGTAATTGTAGCATGGGCCCTAGTGGGGTTGACAAAGGTGTTAGAAATCATGCCTTCGGACACACGTTTAGGCAGCATCAGTGAGTTGCTGACAGTGACAGAGTCGTTTTCTGAATATCCGACAAATCCTCCACAGCTGAAAGTATAATTGTCAGTGGTAAAGACCCCGTCGAACAAGCAGCCGTCTATAATGACTTTGCCGCCGTTACCGTTAAGTCTTGCAACCAATCCTCCATGCATGCCTTCGACATGCTTGCTACACTCGATAGTCACCGAACTGCGGCAGTTGCGGAGGGTCAGCCCACCGTGTGCTTGGGCAACGATACCGCCGGCATATTGCGCAAAAGAGCGGATTGTTCCTGTCACGTGGAGATTAGCGATATTGGCATTCTTCGTATAGCGGAAAGGTGCAGCATAATTTTTATCTGCCATATTATAGTTGAAGGTCAGCGTCTTGCCGTTGCCTTCAAATATGCCTTGGAACGAGTTTCCCTCGTCCGTGCCAACCATCGTAGAAACACTCAGGTCGTTGACTAATTTGATATACTTGCCGCTGAAGTTGTACCCCTTGCCTACTTGCCGGGCGAAAGCCTCCCAGTCTTCAGTGCTGCTGATGATATACGGGTTGCTCTCTGTTCCTGCGCCTTGTGTCGGAAAACCGTCATAGAAGACGGCTTTTGCAATGACATTTCTGTTCGGCATTCGGAATGTATAGCCGCTGACATCATTGCCGCTGATGCCTACGCTGCCGCCATCGACTTTATCAACTGACATGCTCACCGACACACCTAATGTCACTTTCTGAGTGATGGTCTCACCGGGGAACCCTCTAACGAATCCAGGCTCAAGAGTGCCGGTACCGGAAATGCTGACAGTGCAGGAATACGGATACCTGAATGCATCGCGATAAACATAGTTTTCACCGGGAATCGTATTGAGGACATTGGGGTTATATATAGATCCAACTTCTGGATAATAAACCTCTCCATGTACGTCGTCTCCAATATATGGGGTTCCCTGACTGTGGTTGGTGTTAACATCGCCATAAAACATGCAGTCAGTAAAGAACCCAACTCTTGTGGCTTCATTGCAGCCAATCAGTCCTCCTACGCCGGAATTGCCGGCAAGGTTTGTTACATTGCCCGACATACAGCAATAACGTATTGTTCCGTAGTTCTTCCCGCAAATGCCGCCTAACGAGGCAGCATAGATGCTGTAATGATTACTCTTGACATCTGCACTCACCCAGCAGTCCCATATCTCGCCGTCGTTTTCACCGGCAATACCGCCGACTAATCGTGCGTTGCCTACATTGATATTGCCGTCCACGTGCACGTGTTCCACCTTGCCGCTGGAATGGATATGGGCAAACAGTCCCTGATAGTTGCTGCTCAGGTTTGGGTCATCAATCACGATGCGAATGGTGTGACCGTTACCATTGAACGTGCCTCTGTACGCATTCCACATCGGGACCCAGTTCTTGACGCTCATGTCCAGGTCGGCTTCCACGCGGTAGTTCAGTTGATAGAAATACTTGTCGCCGTCATAGCCCGAACCTTCTGCCCAGTGGTCGCGGATGTAAGCCAGTTCGGCTGACGTCTTAATCACTGCCGCAGAACCGTCCCAAGACGGCTTCGATGTCGTTGTGCCGTCCCATGTGTCGGCGATTGTACCCTGTGCTACTACGCACAGCAAAGCGAAAATAAAAGAAATCTTACGTTTCATATTTCTCAATTATGATTGTTTCCACATGTCTGTGGGCTCGCCCACACGGGCTATCTGACGTACGCGCTGTGTCTGCAAGGAACGGCTACGCTTTTGTTCAACGGAGCAGCGCACCTTTTGCAAGCGGGCGACTGTGTTATCATGCAGCGCAGCGAGAGTGCGCAGATTGCCGATGGGAGTGCGGACATATTTCGCTCTTCCCGTGCCATGTGCTAAACGTCATTGCAATTTCTGGCTGCAAAGATACAACTTTTTTTTGATATATGCAAGAGTTTTGGTAAAAAAGCGCTTGGGGAAGTGCAATATTTGCATGTTTTAGGCAGAAT
>JAFSPC010000058.1 GCA_017443075.1 Paludibacteraceae bacterium | reverse complement strand
CATCCCACGTAGCTGAAGGCGATGACGCCCTGCGCCTGTTGGAAATCCACATTGCCATCGCCATACTTGTTGTTGTACGCACCCGCGTTGTGGAACTCAAAGGCATGGTCGAACTTGAAGTTGTCGCCCCACTTGCAATACTTTTTGTCAGGGGTCCAGCCGTAGCCGGCATACATGGTTCCCGCTGCACAAACCAGTGCAAGGAGAAGTGAGAATTTCTTTTCCATTGTATGATGCATCAATTTGTTATTAATGGTCTAACTATTGGCTTTAAGAAAATGCACAATTCGTTTTGGCGATTATAATTATGCCGGTGCTGTAGGCAAGGTCAGTTTTTCATCTCTTGCATCTCTACAAGGCGGCTGTAATAGCCGCTTTGTTGTATCAGGTCGTCGTGCCGCCCTTGCTCGACGATGCGTCCTTCATGCAGCACACAGATCTGGTCTGCATGGCGAATCGTGCTCAGGCGATGCGCTATGACGAGTGTTGTACGCTGACGCATCAGTTGCTCTAGCGCCTGCTGAACCAGCGTCTCGGATTCGCTGTCCAGCGCAGAGGTCGCCTCGTCCAGCAGCAGGATAGGCGGATTCTTTAATACTGCGCGCGCAATACTGATGCGTTGGCGCTGCCCGCCTGACAGGCGCGAACCTCGGTCGCCAATGATAGTCTGGTAGGCGTCAGGCATGGCAGATATAAATTCGTGGGCATTAGCGATGCGTGCCGCGCGCTCCACAGCTTGTTGCCACGTCAGCCCGTCGGGGGCAGGGCGTGAGGTATCTACGCCGAACGTGATGTTGTTGTATATCGTGTCGTTGAATAGGATAGCATCCTGATTGACATAGCCGATCAGCTCTCTGAGGTCGCGAATGCGCACATGGCGTATATCCGTACCATCGATGCGGATGACGCCTTGGTTGACGTCATAGAAGCGTGGCAGCAGGTCTGCCATGGTCGTCTTGCCACTGCCGGACTGACCGACCAGCGCTACTACTTCCCCTTTGCGGATGGTGAGGTTGATGTCCTGCAGTACAGGCAACTGCGCATCATAGCCGAAGGTGACATGCTCGTAACGTATGCTGTCGCCAAAGGTGCTGATGCGTTGCGCCTCGTCTGACTCAACGATGTTCGAACGGGTGTTCAGCACCTTGTCGATACGCTCCAGCGATGCCAGACCTTTGCGTATCGAGTAGCCGGCACGGCTCAGGTCCTTAGCGGGGTTAATGATGGAGTAGAAGATGACGAGGTAATAGATGAACGTAGCCGCATCAATGGCACTATGGTGTCCTATGATCAGCACTCCGCCGAACCACAGGATGACGGCTATCAGCGTCGTGCCGAGGAACTCTGACACGGGATGTGCCAGATAGTACCTGCGATTGATGCGGTTGAAGGTCTGGCGGGTCGCGTCAATCAGTCGGCTGAAGCGTAAGCGCAATTTCTCCTCGGCGTTGAAGGCTTTGATTACGCGCAGTCCGGACAATGTCTCTTCCATCTGGCTGAGGATGTCCGCATTCTGCTCTTGCCCTTGGCGTGACGCACGTTTCAGGTTGCGCCCTATGCGCCCGATCAGCAGGCCTGCTACCGGTAGCAGAATCAGCACGAACAACGTCAACTGCCAACTGATCACAAACAGTGTCAGCAGGTAAATGGTTATCATCACAGGGTCCTTGAACAACACATCCAATGCTGACATGATGCTCGCCTCTACCTCGTTGACATCATTCGTCATACGCGACAGGATGTCGCCCTTACGCTCTCGGGTGAAGTACCCTAACGGCAGGCTGACCACCTTGTCGTACAACTGCCTGCGAAGGTCGCGCAGCACACCCGTGCGCAGCGGTACCATATAGTAGTTTGCCAGCCAGGCGGTGAGGCACTTCAGTCCCGTCATCCCGGCAAGGAACAGACCTACCCACGCCAGCACAGTTGTTGCTCCGTGGGCGCTTATCTGCTCGCCCAGCAGGTAATACAGGTTGCCTTTGGCTGCGTTCAGCCATTGCTCGATACCGCTGGTGGTGCTCAGATTGACATATACGGCATCCACCTCGCTGATGCCGAACAGAATACGTAGCACCGGTATGATCGCTGCAAACGAGAACAGCGACAGTATAGTGGACAGCAGGTTGAACGTCAGGTTCAACACTACCAGCCACTTGTACGGCTTGGCAAATCGGCGTATGAGGTATAGGAATGACATGAGCTGTTAGTTGCTATTCGCTTTGCCATGCATCTTATGCAGGCTTTCGCTAACGTAGGCGAGTACATCTTCATCAAGGCAGTGTGCCTCCTTGTCGATGCTGATGGTAATGGGTAGGGGATGTATCGGTTTATCCGTCAGTCGGGATAGGTTGGTCTGGCGAATGCGCTGCATATCTTTTTCTGTTGTAATGATGCAGTCGCAATGCTCCAGGCGCCGTAAGATGGTACGGATATCCTTGGCAGTGAAGCGGTGATGATCAGGGTAGGTGAGTACCTCTGCCTGCGGATATATATCCCGTATGTGCTGAATCATATATTCCGGTCGCGCAATGCACGTGAGTATGAGCGGTATGCCGGTTACAGGTACGTCGGCATAATGGATGTAGGAGAAGTACAGGTGCTGGAATGTAGCTAAATGCAGCGTGTTGTCCACCACGCGTTTGTCGATGGGGCGCAGCGAGTCCGGGCACTTGGTTACGACGATGATGTTCGCCTTCGATGCACGGTGCGGTATGTCGCGCAGCGTACCCCATGGCAGCAGGTGGTCGTTTACATACAGGTGGTCGTACGCCGTCAGCAGGATGTTCATCTCGCAGTCGATTGCGCGGTGCTGATAGGCGTCGTCCAATAGGATCACATCGGGGCGTTGAGGCATCCGCTCTATCTGCTTGATAGCACTGGTGCGGTGTTCGCAAACGGCAACCAGTACGTCCGGAAACTTCGTGTGTATCTGCATCGCTTCGTCGCCGATGGTATCTGCATCGGATGTGTCGGATGCTATCTGCAGGCCGCGCGTCTTGCGCTTGTAGCCTCGGGATAGTACACCTACGCTGTAGCCGTGCGTTTGCAGCAGGCGGATCAGATATTCGACCATGGGCGTTTTGCCTGTACCGCCCACGGCTAAGTTACCTACACAGATGGTTGGCACGTGCGGATGGTACCTGCGTAGCACATGCTCGTTGTAGAGCACGTGCCGCAGGGATACTATGCTGCCGTATATAGCTGCCAGCGGGGCAGCCAACCATCGCCAGTTTGCCATAAGGGTATATCGTGTTGCCTACTTGATCTCAACAGGTTCCATTAGCATCATCACGCGAGGCTCTTTGGCAAAAGCCTTGATGCGTGCAATCATTTTTTCTTCGTCGGTAGGTTCGCCGCTAATCATCTTCAGCATTTCCTCCAGCGGATCTTTGGCTTTCGGATAATAGTTGATGTCGTAGCTGTCGATGCCTGCCAGCGTAGCCGCCTTGGCGATAGCGTCGCTGATGTTTCCTATTGAATCCACCAGCCCGATCTGCAGGGCGTCTTTGCCTAACCATACGCGGCCCTCGGCAATCTTCTTGATGTCGTCTTGCGCCATCTTCCGTCCTTCGGCACAGCGGCGGGTGAACAGGTCGTAGCCACGCTCAATCATCGCTTGCATCATCGCTTGCTCCTCGCTGTTCATACCATCGGTAACAATCGTCTGACCCATGTACGAGTGTTTGTTCGTACCAATCTGGTCCACATCCAAGCCTACTTTTTCGCGCAGTTTCTTCACGTTAGGTATCGTGCCGAAGATGCCAATCGAACCGGTGAGTGTGGTCGGCTCGGCGTAGATGTAATCCGCAGCGCAGGATATGTAGTATCCGCCTGAGGCGGCATAGTCGCCCATCGACACTACCACAGGCAGCCCTTTGGCTTGCATCGTCTTCACGCCATGCCATATCTCCTCGCTTGCATCGGCGCTGCCACCCGGGCTGTTCACGCGGAAGACTACGGCTTTCACTTGCTCGTCTTTGGTTATCTCTTTCACCTGCTTGAGTATGGCTTTGGCAGTAATGCCGTCGGTTGAGTTGTCCGAACCTATACCTCCGTCGGCATACAGGACGGCTATGCGGTTAGGCAGTTTGGCTTTCGGGCGCTCTACTTGTGCCAGCTTGCCGGTACTCATCAGTTTGTAGTCCTTCGAGCCGGTCATCACGCGCAGTATCTCATCCATGTCTTCGCGATACACGAGTGTGTCAACCATATTGTATGCCACATATTTCTCGGCAGCCTGAATATCCATATATTCGTCTGCATAGTTATTCAGCGCTTCGGTGCTGATGCCGCGCGAAACACTGACGGCAGACAGATATTCGTCCCATATACCCTGCAGGTACAGCATCGTTTGTTGCTTGTCGGCCTCTGACATCGATGTGCGGAAGTACGGCTCGACGGCGCTCTTGTATGTGCCCACCTTCAGTATTTGCATCTCAACGCCAATCTTCTCCATCAGGCGAGTGAAATAGGTCTTTTGCGCCAAGGTGCCGTGCCAGCCGATGGTGCCTACTGCGTTCAGATAAATCTTGTCGGCAGCGGTGGCTACGTAGTAGTTGGTGCCGTTGTAACTGTCGCTATACGCAATCACCCACTTGCCTGAGCGCTGCTTGAACTGTAGCAAGCGGTCGCGGATAGCCTTGGCGGAAGCCGGCGCCATTGACATGTCGCCCCCGTACAGGTAGATACCCTTGATCTTGTCATCGTTCTCGGCGAGACGGATGTTCTCCAGAATCTGGTCCAATCCGCTCGTCTGTGTCTTGTTGTAGCCCGGCAGGTCACTTAGGGCGTCGGCAAAGGGGTTGGCTGCCTGACCTTGCTCTACCAGATTACCGCTCAACTCCAGCTTATATACGCTGTAGTCCTCCAACTTAACGGTTGAGCTGCTGAACATGTCACCCAGCATCAAGCCGAATAAGAAACTCAATCCAAAATAGATTGCCAATCCGATAAGGCAACCACGCAGACAACCGCCACGGCGTTGAGCCGGTTGCTGCTGAGCATTGTTTGATAGAAAAATCATAGTCAATATATGTTAGAATTGTTAGAATTATTTGCAAGTATTCATTCTTAGGTTAAACGTCTTTCTGTGATACGGCGTTATGCCGTATTGTCGAATAGCCTCGTAGTGGGCAGGGGTTGGATAGCCCTTGTTGTCATCCCAATGATACATGGGGTACTCCCCGTGTAGGCGCAGCATATAATCATCCCTGTACGTTTTCGCCAAAACACTTGCTGCGGCTATACTCATGTATGTGGCATCGCCTTTCACCACCGTGCGTGCAGGTATCTCTAATAGATCACCGTCGGGTATGTAGGGTTTCCATTTGTTGCCGTCTACCAGTATATGTTCGGGCACAATCTTGAGTTGCGCCAGCGCGCGGTGCATGCCCAATATAGATGCCTGCAGGATATTGATGCGGTCTATCTCCTCGGCTGTCACCTCTGCCACTGCCCAGGCTAATGCTTCGCGCTCGATCACTTCGCGCAGGGCGTAGCGCTGATGTTCGGTCAGTTGCTTGGAGTCGTTCAGCGTCTCGCAGCGAAAGTCCTGTGGCAGAATCACTGCTGCGGCAAACACGCTACCTGCCAACGGCCCGCGACCCGCTTCGTCGCATCCCGCCTCTGCTATGCCGGGTATCATATAGGGTAGTAACATCTTCGGTGTCGTCGGTTGGCTTATATGCAAGTTAGCGCACGCGGATGCGCTGCCCTAAGCGCAAGATAGACGTCTCTTTTATGCGGTTCAACCGGCACAATGTCCGCACCGAGGTGTGGTACTTGCGTGCGATGCCGGACAACGTATCTCCTTGGCGTACCTTGTGGTACTGCGCCATCTTCAGCTGCTTGATTTCCTCGTTGTGGTTGAATGTCCCCTTCTTCGTGATCAGGTACTCCTCAGGTACGCGTAGTGTACCTTTGTCAAAATCCACGATCGTTGCTGGGTCGATGGCGTTGCCTAAGTAACGTATCTCGTAGTGCAGGTGGCTGCCTGTCGAGCGACCGGTGTTGCCGCCCAAGCCCAATACCTCACCGGCAAATATCCGCTCGTTCTCCTCCACCAGCGGACGTGACAAATGCCCGTATATCGTTTCCAAGCCATTGTCGTGGCGTATCAGTACGTAGTAGCCGTAGCCGCGCGGATCCCAGCCTACGATGCGCACCTGGCCGTCCCAACTTGCGCGCAACGAATCGCCCACCTGCACCTTAACATCTGTGCCGTAATGGAAACGGTAGCGGCGGAAGCCGAACTTCGAGGTCACGTATGTCAGGTCTTTTAGCGGATACACAAAACCCTTCAGTGATACAGGTATGCTGTCGCGCAGGCTGTCCACGGGCATCTGGTAGGGGTTGACGCGCGTGTTCATCCATACGTGATAGATGCTGTCAGCCGGATGCGAACCGGTGGTGTCACCCCAAAGCATAGCGGGCATCAGCCTGTATTGGCACTCGCCATCATCCGTCATCACCACCAGAAACCGGGGCAACTCGTCCTGTCCGCAACTGACGAACAACGTATCGCCCTCCAGACGTGACAACACACCTGCAGGCATTCCGTCTGTCAGCGATTCAAAGTCATCGTTCTCTTCCAGCTCTACGCTATCCGTCTCTTCCTCCACAGCAGGCGGCACTACCTCTGCCTGCTTAGGCTTGCGTGCTTCAATGCACACTATGGGCAGCAGTGCCACCCATAGTGTGATTATCAGTTTGTGCAGACTCATCTTATTCTGCCGGATTTGCCTCTTGTTCGCATGTGGCAGGCGTCTCAGCTGCAGGTGCCTGCTCTACCACTTGTTCGCATGCTGCCTTGGGCGCAAAGTAACCTGTGTGTGTGAAGTACATGTAGCAGCCCACGCCGCAGCATAGCAGCAGGATAATGCCTAACGTGATCACGTACTTAGCCCAAACCGGCATACCTTTCTTGGCAAACGGGTCTTTCAGCTTCAGCAGGGGGAACTCAGCCATCGAGGTCAGCGTTACGCCGAACGGCACGTTGATGATCGCTTCGGCGTTCACAGCCCAACCGTTAGCGTTCAGCACCGGTGCCAGATTACGACGGCGGAGCTTGAAGTATGCCAATAGCATCGACGGGCCGCTGATTACCAGCAGGATACATACGAATACAATCAGCAATTGCCACCATTTGAGGTCCGCCAGCCCGCTGGCTACGGAAGCCAGTGCGGTACCGATCATGCCTAATGCCATACCGATGGCTGCAAATATACCTGCGAACTTAGCGATGTCGAAGGATGGTTTGGCAGGCTCTGCCGGTTGGCCTTTCTCCGCGCTCTCTTGGGCTTTCTCGGTGGCAACCATAGCGTTTGCCTTCATATCTTCCAAGCCCTTCTTCTCCTTTTCGGCAACTGACTTGTTTATCAGGTCGGATACCCAGTTAGCGAACTTGCGGTACGGGGTCCAGAACGCCTGACGGATACTGATCGGGTTGTCGATGATCTTCGTCACTACAGCGTCGTAGTCCAGACCATTGCGGTCGTAGAAGATACAGTTCTTACCTACCTCCAGGTTATGTATATCGCCTTGTGTCATCGCGGCTACGATGGACATCTTCTTGCCCTGCGTCTTGTTCTCGCAGTCGCAGAACAGCAGGTACATGCCTGATTTGCCTGCCTCGGCTGCCATCTTTCCTGCGTCGGCTACTTTCACGCATAGTTCGCATGCGCGCTGGTCAATCACCAGTCGCCCGCATTGGAAGATAGCTTTCACCTCGCGGTTGTAGAAGTCTTGGAATGAGATGTAGTTCTTCAGCAGCGTATAGAAGTCGCGCTTCAGGTACAGCAACTTCCGCAGCGGCTGATATTCGCCTGTAGCGGCATCCATGGCAGCCTTGTTCTCGGCCGTTATGGCGGCTACCTCTGCTTCGTAGGCTGCCACTTGGGCGGTCAGCGCTTTCCAATCCTTGGCAGCAATCTTCGGTTGTGCCTCGGGGTCGGCTACTGCCAGACCCATCTTCTCCAGCTCTGCCGAGCGGAACCAAGCGTTGTATGCTGCCTCGTTCGCGTGAACAGCGGCGATGATGTCGGCTGCTAACGGTGCTTCGGGCAGCGGCTTCTGCTCTACGGCTATAGCGCCTATGGCTGCCTCTACGCTTGCCAGATTGATGGTTTCGTCCTTGCCGGCTATGCGACGGGCGATGTCGGCCATCTGCTTGGCGTCTGCGTTATCCTCGTTCAGGTCGGCAATCTTCAGCTGGTCGCTCTCCTCTAATAGCACATCGGGGTTGCGCAGCACCGAGCACAGATAGTTCGATGCACTCACTACCTCATCGACACGGATCTTACCGTCGTGATCGGTATCCAGCAGACGCAAGGTCTCATTGCTTATTTCCAGACCTGACGTCGGACAGCTGAGCACTGTCCACATCTTTTCGTCCAATTCGCCTAAATGACGAAAATCCTCACCCTTCGCGATATGTACGCGAGTATTACCGCCAATGGTGGTAAATGTCCAATTGTAAGCCATAATTATTTTGTATTATTTTGTTATTCAGTTCCGTGCAAACTTTATCGAGCCAATGTCGAAGTAATCTCGATGCAATCTCGATGCAATCTCGGGCTATTCAGCCGTCTCTACGCCGTTGGTCAGTTCGTGGTAGGCGTGCAGCGACAGATTGTCCGACACTATTTTGATAGCGCTCACGCGGCTGAACCCTTGTGCACAGATGTACGCCAACTCCATATCAAACACGCAGTCCTTGTACGGCGATGCCAGCACAAAATCGGTGTTCGAGTAGCACACCGCCTGCTGCGGGCGCAGCGCGCGGAAGAACAGGTCTTCCACCGGCTGCAATGTCTGTACCGGCTCGGGGTACGTCACGTTCGGATGGTGAAGCCGGCTCTCGGTCACCTCTACCACAGTGCCGATGGCGTAGTTGGCACTACCGGCATAACCTATATTGATAATCTCGGTGTCACGAGGCAGGTCGCGAAGGCTGCGGATAATATTCAGGGCCCCCACACCGGTCACCAGTATGTTCGTCTCACCCGGCAGGTATTGCTCTACCAGTTGGCGTTCGCCATCTTCAGCTATCAGAATCGTTCGCATTAATCGTATATCTTAAATTTTAATTTTTAATTTTCAATTGAATTTGCGCCACAAAGTTACAAAAAAAAAAGCATAAATGCAAATTTTGTGACTTTTTTTTGCAAATATAAAAAAAATATTGTAACTTTGTACCCCCGAATAAGAATTGCATGTAATCAAATCGTAAACTTATGTCACGTACCTCAATATCCACTTTGGGCGAGTTCGGACTGATTCGCCATCTGACGCAGGACATCAAGCCTTGCCAGTCATCTACCTTGTACGGCGTCGGCGATGACGCTGCTGTGTTGAACTTTGCTGGCAAAAGCAGAGATGCTACCCTTGTCACCACCGATCTGTTGCTCGAGGGCATTCATTTCAATCTCGAGTATGTTCCTCTGCGCCACTTGGGCTACAAGGCGGTGGCGGTGAACGTTTCCGACATCTGCGCCATGAATGGCACACCTACTCAGATCACCGTCGGGCTTGGTGTCTCTTCGCGTTTTGCGGTGGAGGATATCGAGGAGTTTTATCTTGGCGTGCGTACCGCCTGCGAGCATTACAAGGTCGATCTGGTCGGTGGCGACACCTGCGCCTCGATGAACGGCCTGACTATCGCCATCACCTGTCTTGGCGTGGCAAACGAGCAGGATATCGTCTATCGCAACGGCGCCAAGGTCGGCGACCTTATCTGCGTGTCGGGTAACCTCGGCTCGGCGTATCTCGGCCTGCAACTGTTGGAGCGCGAACTGCACGTGTTCCGCGCTACGCATCACGACAACCTCGCCAAGGCTGACGAGCATAGCGATGCTATCCACGAGAAGTTTGAGGGGCGCGAGTACCTGCTGCAACGCCAGTTGCGCCCCGAGGCACGCGTGGATATTGTGCAGGCGCTACGCAAAGCGGGTATCAAACCTACGGCGATGATGGATATCTCCGACGGACTCTCATCCGAGTTGTTCCATATATGCTCGCAGTCAAAAGTCGGTTGCGATATCTATGAGGACAAACTGCCCATCGACTATCAGGCGGCGGCAATGGCGGAGGAAATGAACCTGAATATCGTCACCTGTGTGCTCAACGGCGGCGAGGACTACGAGCTACTTTTCACCTGTGATATTCATGATTACGAGAAACTCGTGCCGCTGGACGATGTCTATATCATCGGGCATATTACCGAACCCGAATACTCGTCCGACCACCCTGAGCGCCCGTCTAACCTGCGACTCATCCCGCGCAACGGCAACCCCATGCCGCTCACAGCACAAGGATGGACAGCATTCTGATCATCCTCCCTGTGCTCCTCTGTGTGTAATCTGCAAGGAGCGCAGCGATATTGTTGTTAATTTTGGATAATTGTTGACTCCCTTCCCATGTTTCTATGTGTGTAGTTGCAAATTTCCAATACAAAAATGGTGTGCCAATCTCGGCACACCATTTTTTTTAATATTTTTTAACTTTGCGCCAGACTTTATCGGGGTTAAGTCGGGGTTAAGTCAGGGTTAAGTCGGTATTACACCCTTCGTTCTTACTGTGGTATTTTGCTGTCCGAGCTGCCACCATAGCCGCCAAAGCCGTCCAAACCGGAGGCGGATATGTTTGATGTATCGCTACCGGATAGCAGACGTGTGTTTGACTGTATGTAGTTTGCCTCTGTCAGAGGCGATAGATAATTGCGTTTCATAGGTGTATTGATTATTTGTTGTTGGGCAGCAATGCGTCAGACCATTCGTCTTTGCCGTGCCCGGAGGGTTAAAATGTGATTAGTTGTCCTTGCATGGTGTAATATTGGCCGTCGCGTAGGATAAGTAGTTGGCCGTCGCGCAGCACTTTCTTCGAAACGGTTGCAGCTTCAACCTGCTCTGCCGAAGTGGCAGTCTGATCGGCAAAACGAACGCGAGCAGGCGCGCCTACTGCACCACCTTTGGCTTGGAAATAGGCGCGATAACCGCCCATCGATACTGTCGTAGCAGGGGTATACAACTTATTATCGTCTGCCAAGTAATAATCCGACGAACTCAAGGCTTTTGTCTCATACGAACCAATCATGTCAAAGTATGTCGTTTCAATCTTTGGGTCGGCTACGATGTTGAAATACGCGCCATTGAACACTGCCGGAGATGTTACATTTTGCGACGGCTTAATCAGGTACGGCTTGCCGGCTTCTGTCCATGTGAGCGAGTTGTCAAACGTCAGTTCGGTTACCCCATCCTTGAGGGCTGAACCTGTCAGTTTGGCTAATACTACCTCATCACCAAACACGTATTTCAGATTTCCTGCTGAGATACTGAACGGCACGCACAAGGTGTACCACTGCCCTGCGGCAAACGAACGTGTCAGTTTGACATTCACATCGCAACCGTTGTAGAATGATGCATCCCAATACTCTGTGTCTTTGAGCGTTATGTCATTTAATACCAAATTCCCATTATTGTCAAATGCTTTCCAATAGTCCCATGTGTATCCTGCATCTTGAATCGTGTTTATAATGCTTTGGTGCAATACATATAGTTTGCAGTTTTTTACGATTTTATCCCAAGGTTCAGCCGTGTTTTTGAAAGCATCGGTACCAATAGTAGGTATATTTGCCGTATTAAGCCATATACCTTCAAGCGCAGTACAGCCTTGGAATGCGTTGTTACCTACTGAAGTCAGAGTGGAAGGTAAAACAACCGTCTTAAGCGATGTTGTTTCATAGAACGCCGATGCAGCTATTGTCGTTACGCCTTCAGGAATCTTCAGGTAAACAATTTGCGTTCTTGCTGCAGATGATCCAGCATAGCCAATGGATGAGCCTGTACCAATCTGCACCACATGAAACTCAGGGTAACTACCATTAATATCAGTGTTAGGCCACACGGATGAAGGAAATTCAATTGTTTCCGGCAGTGCGGCGTCTGAACCGATGGATACAATGGCGGCATTATTGTCACCTAAATCCTCAAATTCGTACCAAATACCGTCTTTTTCGTTGGTCCAATACGTGGCAGAAACCGCGAGGCTCATCGATAGAGCCATCATAGATATAAGAATCTTTTTCATTTAATCAAAGATACGAAAAATGTTTGATATTTGCAACTTTTGCGCCAAAAATGACTACAAAAAATCCCTAAATGTCAAAAATAGCTACTTCCTCCTGAACTCTGCGAGTACAACAGCCGTCGCGATGGCTACGTTCAGGCTCTCCGATGTGGGCTCTCCGGCAGGAAACGAGGGGATACGCAGCGAGTGGGTCACCAGCCGGCGCACCGCCTGCGTCAGGCCGTTACCTTCGTTACCCATCACGATGATTCCCGTACGACGTTCGGGGATAGCCTCTGGCGAATACATATCCTTGCCGTCTAACAGCGTGCCATAGATCGGGCAGCCCTGTTGTGCCGACAGCCAGGATGTCAAATCTGTGTAATGAACGCGCACACGCGCCAAACCACCCATCGTCGCCTGCACCACCTTCGGACTGAAGCAATCTGCCGTCTCGCGCGAGCAGATGATGTCGCGCACACCAAACCAGTCGGCCGTGCGGATGATCGTGCCTAAGTTCCCGGGGTCCTGTATGCCGTCTAATGCCAGATACAGCGTACCCTGATTACACATAGGCAGCGTACCGTAGTCGGGGCGGCGGAACACAGCTATGCTTCCTTGTGGCGTACTCAGCGACGAGGCACGCTCGATATCCTTTGCCGATGAATTGGCAAGCGTATAGTGGCTAACCATCGCAAACCGGCCTGCCAGTTCGCCGATGCACTTGTCACCCTCGGCTACAAACAGACCGAACGCATCCCTGTATTTCTTTTGGCGCAACTTCTGCAGTTGCTTGGCTTCATTTTGCGTCACAATGGGTAAATTTTAAGATTTTCGATGCAAAGGTACGGAAAAATTTGCAAATTTGCAAATATTTTTGTATCTTTGTGCGGCTAATTGTGCGAATAATGCGTTTTAGTACACCGCAATATAGAATTTTTCTACCTGCTGTAGTCCTCATCGGACTACTGCTGTGCTCGTGTAACATGACGAAGTTCGTGCCCGAAGACAAACAACTCCTCTACAAGGTGCACATCAATGTGGACGGCACCAAGGATGTCAGCGGCTCTAAGCTCAAGCACTACCTGCGCCAGACGCCCAACACCGAGGTGCTCGGGTTCTGGAAGTTGCAGTTGCACCTGTATAACACCGCCCCGCTGGATACGCTCACCAAGTACAACAAGTGGGCGACCAACAACGCCCACAAGGTCGGCGAAGCGCCCGTTATCTACGACAGTGAGCAGACAGGGCAGAGTATAGCCCAGATACAAAAGGCGATGCACAACGAGGGCTTCTTCAAGGCGCAAGTAGATACAACCACTACGGTCAAAGATAGGCTCGTGCGCCTCACGTACAACGTACAGGCAGGCCCCGAGTATCATATACGCAACTATGTCATCGACCTTGAGCACCCCGTGCTGCACGATGTGGCGTACAACACCCGCCGGCATATCATTCGCTCAGGTATGCGCTATTCAACGCAGGCACTGGACGACGAGCGCGACCGCATAACCAAGCGGATGCGAAACAGGGGATACTATTTCTTCGACAAGGAGTTCCTGCACTACGAGGCGGATAGCACACGTAACCGCGAGATTGATATACGCTTGCATCTGCACGACTACCTGTTGGCACAGCCGGACTCTGTCAGAGATGAGATCTTCCGCCAGATGCGCATCGCACGAGTGTGTGTGCATGAGAACATGAGCGAGTTCGACGACCAGAACATCGGCTGGGATACCGTACCCCACACCGTCGAGAAGGCGGGGTTCATCTTTCATTGGCGCGGACGTAAATTGCTTAGGGAGAGCGTCATCATGCAACAATGCGAGATCAAACCCGGTGACCTTTACCGCGAGCGCGCCGTATCGAACACCTATGCCAACCTCAACGGTTTAGGTCCTATCCGTTACACCGATATCCGGTTCGATATCGTTGCCAAGGATAGCCTCGAGTGCCACATCTATATCTCACGCAACAAGATGAACAGCGTCAGCGCCGAGGTCGGGGGTACATATTCCAGCGATGCGTGGGGCATCAGCGGCAAGGTGTCGTATGCCAACCGGAACATCTTCCGCGGCGCGGAAGAATTCAAACTCAGCGGTAGCGCACAGTACGAGTGGCGGCAGGATGGCGGGCGCGCACTCGAGGTCCGGGGCGAGGCTGGACTAACCTTCCCAACCCATTGGCGGACGAACCTCATGTACTCTTACCAGAACCGACCGGACGAATATACCCGCAACATCTTCAACGCCGGACTCTATTACACTCTCCACAAGCAGTTTAGCCGTTGGACGCACAACTTCAACGTGCTGGACATCAGCTACATCTATGTGCCGTATATATCCGACCGTTTCCAGACAGAGATCTTGGCGCGCTCGTCTATCCTCAAGTATAGCTATCAGGACCACTTGATTGTCGGCTGGAGTTATTCCGGCAGTTATTCCAACAAACGCACCAACTCTTCCGAGCAGAGTTATGTCAATTTCGGCTATAAGGTAGAGACCGCCGGCAATGCCATGTACGGCATCAGTCGCCTGTTTGCCGTTCAGCCTAATGCCGAGGGCGTGTATGAGGTGTTCAAGGTCCCTTATTCGCAATATGCGCGCGCTGATGTCAACCTGTCGTACAACCAGTTGCTGGCTACCAACCATAGGCTCGTCTTCCATGCTGGCGTAGGCGTAGCAGTGCCCTACCTGAACTCGATGCAGGTGCCGTTTGAGAAACGTTTCTTTTCCGGTGGAGCCAATAGCGTCAGAGGATGGCAGGCGCGTACGCTTGGCCCCGGCGGATACCGTGGCAGCAATACGCCTACGGGCTACGACTTGCAGGTGGGTGATATACGCCTCGACCTGAACGTCGAGTACCGATGGCGCGTGTGGTCGATCATCGAACTGGCTGCCTTCGTCGATGCGGGCAACAACTGGACCATACGCGACTACGAGGCGCAACCTAACGGCGTGTTCCTGTGGAATAAGTTCTACCAACAGATTGCCCTTGCCTATGGCGTCGGTCTCAGATTGGACTTCAATATCCTGCTTTTCCGTATCGACTTTGGCGTCAAACTTTACGACCCCAGCCGTGTCGAGGGCACCTTGGCAGGCACGCAGTGGCGAACCGTCCGTAACGGTCTCTGCTGGCGCGATGACATGACTTTCCATTTCGCCATCGGCTATCCATTCTAATTAAGTTGAGATGAAGAAAATCAATAAGTTGAGATGAAGAAAATCAATAACCCCCTACGCCTCGTGCGCATTGTGCTTGCCACGGTCTGTTTTATGGCTGTTACCCTGCTGTTGCTTGGCGCCGGCTGGCGTCTTAACATCTGGCTCAGTTGGGCGGCACAGATACAGTTTCTCCCTGCACTGATGGCATTGGATTTTGCTATCCTTGCGGTGCTGATTGTGCTCACGCTGCTGTTCGGACGCTTGTATTGCAGCGTCGTTTGCCCGTTAGGCGTGATGCAGGACATCTTCGGTTGGCTGGGGCGGAAGCAGCAGAAGAACCGTTATACTCACTCGCCGGAGAGACGTTGGCTGCGGTATAGCGTGCTGGCGGTGTTTGTCCTGTGTCTGATCATCGGCTTTGCGCCGGTAACGACCTTGCTCGCCCCGTACTCCGCCTACGGCAGGATAGTGAACGCGCTGTTCCGCCCCTTGTACGACCTGTTAGGCAATGGCATGGCTCAGTTGGACGCACGCTACGAGTGGTACCTGTTCAGCGATGCCGAACTCTGGATGCGTAGTGTGACTACATTTGTTGTCGCATTGCTGACCTTGGGAGTGTTAGGCGTACTCGCATGGCGCAACGGACGCACGTACTGCAATACCGTTTGTCCGGTAGGTACGATCCTGTCGTTCTTTGCCCGATTCTCGCTGCTGCGCGTGCAGTTGGATAAATCGAAGTGCAGGAACTGCTCGCTATGCGAACGCAACTGCAAGGCATCTGCCATCGACTACAAAGCAGGGACTGTAGATTACTCGCGTTGCGTAGCGTGTGGCGACTGCCTCGACCAATGCAGGCACGGGGCGCTGGCGTATAGACCGCTGGCGCTAAAAGACCGCTGCGCTGATAGGCAAAAGACCGCTGACGCTCAAAGATCGGATTCTGTGGATACGGGGCGCAGGGCGATGCTGACAGGGGCTGCATTGGCTGTAGGCACTGCCGCTATGGCGCAGACAAAGATCAAGGTCGATGGCGGACTGGCAGTGATCGAGGATAAGCAACCACCCCGACGCCATACACCCATCGTGCCACCGGGCGCGTTGTCTGCAAGGCACATGCAGAAGCATTGTACGGCGTGTCAGTTGTGCGTCAGCGCATGCCGGAACAATGTGCTGCGACCTTCTGCCGACCTGCTGCGGCTGATGCAACCCGAGATGTCCTTCGAGCGCGGATACTGTCGCTCGGAGTGCACCGACTGCTCGCAGGTGTGTCCGACAGATGCCATCAGGCCCATCACGCGTGAGCAGAAGACTGCTATACATGTCGGACACGCGGTATGGATAGCCGACAACTGCATCCCTGTCAACAACGGTGACAGCTGTGGTGCATGTGCACGGCATTGCCCAACGTGGGCTATACAGATGGTGAACTATACCACTGCCGACGGACGAGAAGTAGAGGTGCCGGCTGTGGACAGCGAGCGGTGTATAGGTTGCGGCAAGTGTGAGAACCTCTGTCCGGCAAGACCGTTCAGCGCCATCTATGTCGAAGGTAACGAGGTGCACCATGTGAGTTGAATGCTGAAAGGTGAAGGGAAAAGGTGAAAGTTGAAAAGGTATGAACAGACGAGAGTTTATCAAACATAGTACGGCTGCCGTAGCCGGTACGTCCGTACTTCTGAGTGCCTGCAAGAACGGCAAAAATACCCAAATGGCAAATGACCAATGTCAAATGTCTAATGGTGCTATGACGTGCCGCATCAACCCGAACACAGGCGACAAGGTGTCGCTGTTAGGATTTGGCATGATGCGTCTGCCTGTGGAGGGTGGTGGCACGGCACGCGAGAATCCCGACTCGCCCATCGATCAGCAGGCGGTGAATGATATGGTCGACTATGCGCTGGCGCATGGTGTGAACTTCTTTGACACTTCGCCCGCGTACTGCCAAGGGCTGTCTGAACAATCCACCGGCATAGCACTGAGCAGGCATCCGCGCAGCAGTTACTACCTCTCCACCAAGTTGTCGAACTTCGCAAAGGGGACATGGTCGAGGGAAGAGTCACAGGCAATGTTCGAACGTTCGCTTCGCTATCTGCAGACCGATTATGTCGATTACCTCCTGCTGCATGCTTTAGGTAACAGCAGGGACCCGCTCAAGGCATTCAACAATCGCTACATGGACAACGGCATACTCGACTGGCTGGTGGAGCAAAAGCAGAAAGGACGTATTCGCAACCTCGGCTTCTCTTATCATGGCAGCCCCGAGTTCTTCAGCCGACTGATGCGCCTGCATGATGAGGGTACGTATCACTGGGATTTTGTACTCATCGAGCTCAACTATTTGGATTGGAACTATGCCCATGAGATCAATCCGCGAAACTCCAACGCCTCGTACCTGTACGAAGAGCTGCACAAGCGCAATATACCCGTACTGGTGATGGAACCCCTGTTAGGCGGTCGCCTTGCCAAGCAGCCCACACCCATCGTGCGCGAGATGAAGAAGATGAATATCAATGCCTCACCTGCCTCATGGGCGTTCCGCTATGCCGGTACACCTGAGGGTATATTGACCGTGCTGAGTGGCATGACGTACCTTGAACATCTGCAAGAGAACTGCCGCACCTATTCGCCCTTGCGACCGATCACGCCCGATGAGAACGCTATGCTGATGCGGCTGGCAGGCGAGATAGCCGGTATGAAGGCCATACCATGCACCGCGTGCAACTATTGTATGCCCTGCCCATACGGACTGAACATACCTATCATCTTCACGTATTACAACAACTGTCTGGCAGAAGAACTGATGCCCTCCGTCAGTGATGCGCACGACCCCGACTTCCGCAAGGCACGCAGGCGCTGGCTGATAGGCTACGACAGGGCTGTACCCGGCATGCGGCAGGCTGACCACTGCATCGGCTGCAATCACTGCATGCCTCACTGCCCGCAACGCATCGATATACCGCGCGAGATGCAACGCATCGACAGCTTTGTCGAGCAACTTAAGCAGGCATAATAGAGCCTACGGCTGTTATTTAGCTTAAGGCTGTTGTTTAGCCTGACGGCTGTTAACACGAAGTTAACAACACGGCGCAGCCGTAAATAACACCGCGTAGCGGTAATTAACACGAAGTATAAAACATGGCGCAGCCATAAATAACACCGCGCAGCGGTAATTAACACGTAGAAAAAAACATGGCGCAGCCATAAATAACACCGCGCAGCGGTAATTAACACGTAGTATAAAACATGGCACAGCCATAAATAACACCGCGCAGCGGTAATTAACACGTAGTATAAAACATGGCGCAGCCATAATTAACACGTAGTAATAAACACGAAGTATTTATGTTAGGAACTTGGGAGATTATTCTGATTGTGCTCGTTATTCTGCTGATCTTTGGCGGAAAGAAGATCCCTGAACTGATGAAAGGTTTGGGCAAGGGCGTCAAGTCGTTCAAGGACGGTGTCAACGGCAAGGAGGATGCCGACGATCGACACGAATCGAACGTCGAGAGTCAAAGTCACCCCACCGCACGCACTGCTTGTGAGGACCCAGTAGAGTCGAAAACAGAAACTAAAAAGCCGGATGCCTGACAACCTTAGCTTTTGGGATCATCTGGATGCGTTACGCAGCGTACTGCTCAAGTCGTTGTGCGCGTGGTTGGTGGGCTCGGTGGCAGCCTTTTGTTGCAAAGATTGGTTGTTCGCCCTGCTGATGCGTCCGCTGGGCGAAGGGCAGACACTGATTAATATCGATGTCACGGCGCAGTTCGTCACCCACATGCAGGTCAGCCTCTGTGTAGGATTGGTGGTAGCGTTGCCGCTGATCGTATGGTGGTTGTATGGGTTTGTCGCACCGGCTTTGTACGCCAACGAACGGCGGTACTCTGTTACGTTCATGCTATCGGCGCTGGTGCTGTTTGCGTCAGGCGTGGCACTTAACTATTGGGTGATCTTCCCCTTCTCGTTTCGGTTTCTGAGTACGTACGAGGTCAGTCCGGTGGTGGTTAATCAGATCAGTTTGAGTTCGTATATCTCGCTCTTGCTGGTGCTGTCGATCATGATGGGGCTGTTGTTTGAGGTGCCCGTACTGACATGGCTGCTGTCCCGACTCGGCATCCTCAGGCGCGAGCACTTGAAACGCTACCGTGGTCACGTGTTTGTGGCTATACTGATCATCGCGGCTGTGATCACGCCTACCGGCGACCCGTTCACGTTGATGCTGGTCACCCTGCCCGTGTACCTGCTGTACGAACTGAGCATCCTGATTGTGCAATAAGAAGGCAATTGTCATATAAGGCGGCGTGTAGTTTCGTACTATGCGCTGCCTTCTTTGTTGCGTGCGTGTGAGACATAGAAAAAAAGTAACCATCCACCAAAGTGCAGGAGTTACATGCACTTTGGTGGATGGTTACTTGTAATCGGCTGCAAAGAATGACGATTTACAACGGCAGTTTGATGTGCTGCTGAATCGTCCCTTATGCCTGTCGCGCAACGGCGTATGTCAGTTGTCTTTGCGTTTAGGATTTTTGGGAAACCAGCCGCGTGCTACGCGTTGGCGTTGCTCAAACAGCTCGTGTATCGACCAGAAACATGAGAACCCGAAAGCGCCGAGCAGTACAGAGAAAATAGTGTTGCTGATCAGTAGTGAGGCTATCAGTGTAGCCACACCCGCAATAGCAAACATAGGCCAGCACTTGACGCCAAGGTAATACTCCGATTTGATTACTATCGGGTGAAATACCCCAATCATCAGAAAGACAGAAATGCCAATAATTATACCATCGAAATTCATATATATAACTGCGTGTTGGTTAGCCTGAGGCTATTGGTTACTGCGTGTTGATTAGCCTACGGCTGTTGTTTGCGAGCGCCTTGATAGGTGCATGGGGTGTCGCCGTAGTTGTTGCTGATGATTAGTGAGTCGCCGGTGAGTCGCCCTTGCAGTTGGCGAACGGTATATTTCTCGTACGGCTTGTTGCCTGCGGTGGGGATGATCTCGTCACCATCGAACAAGATCGTTCCTCCTTGTTTGGTATAATGTACACCGCTGATAACCATGTCGATAGTGACCGGCATCATGGTCGCGAACTTGACATCGTACATATAGATGTCAAGCAGCTTGTTGTCGGTCAGTACGATACGGGTGCGTACATTGTCCTTGGTGAATCCGGATGAAGGCACGGTCAGTAGTCCGTATGCCTCGTAGCCCTCAGTGGTAACAGGCGTCGGCTCTTCGCGATTGGTGATGTGGCAGGACATAAGCAGACCTGCAAAGATTAGTAGTGTAAGATACTTTTTCATAACTTCGTGTTGATAACTTTGTGTTGATCAGCCTAACGGCTGTTAATTAAATCTCAAATCGAACAGTTGCGCCTAACTCGCGCGGTTTGCCGCGTTGCAGAAAATCGTTGCCCATCGAGCGGAAGTAGAACACGTCATACTGTGTGCCAGTGAGGTTCCTGCCCCAGAGTTCGAGTTGGGCATATTTCCAATCCAGCGTGATGTTGGCGCCCAAAAGTGCGTACGGCGTTTGCCGGCAGTCGTTCTGCTCGTTCCAATAGACTGGCCCGACCACATTCACCCTCGCGGATGCCGCAACGGCGTATAGCCAAGGTTGCCCTATGCGATACCCTGCCTGCACCAAGGCGTGCGCGGTGTGCCGCGGGGCGTAGGGGATAACGTTGCCGGCATAGTTGCCCATGCCGTCGTCGAACCGAATGAACCGTGCATCGGTGAACCCGTACGACGCATCCGCCATGCCCTGCCAATCGCCGTACTGCCAACGATAGTGCAATGCTGCCTCTGCTCCCCACACACGCGAGCGTGCCGCATTGGCCATCATACGCCCCGTGGTCTTGCCGTTGGGGAAGACGGTAACCTGCTGGTCGAAACATTGGATGTGGAATACATCCACATCTATCTTCAGCCCCTCGGCAGGCAGAAGGTGCGTACCCAGTTCGAAGGTCCAATCGGTCTCAGGGCGGTAGGCAGTTATATCCACGTTGGAGTATCGCGGATCGGCCATGTCAAGGTGCATCCCCATGTCTGCCGCCATATCGGTCATTACTTGGTTCTGTGTGATGGTGCTGAATATCTGCGGATTGTATCCGCCTGCCTTATATCCCTTGGCGGCATAGCCATACACCGTTCCCCACGTATCATTGTACGACACCGCCAAGCGTGGCAGCACCTGAATATAGTTGGCAGTTTTCGTACCCTTGATCTCGGTATGTACGTGCTCGAAGTCGCTCATGATCATCGTGAAGCGGTAGTCGAGGTCGGCAGTGCTGAGGTAGTTCATGCGCGTGTGCTCATAATCAATACGTACGCCCGCGTTGATATGCCAGTTGCCGAAGTGAAAATGGCTCTGGTGATAGACTGCAGCACCGGCGTTCAATAGGTCGAATATGCTCGGTATGGGCAGGGTGGTGTTGCTGATACAGATGGAGTCATCAGGAAAGACCTTTTGAATACCACGGTTGGCGTTGCCGAGTATCAGTTCGTCAATTCCTTCGCGCATAAAGGTGACGGGTGCCTGCATAGCGTTGGATTTGACAAACGTGCTGATGCCCAATGCCCAGTCGTACCAATCGCAAGGCTTAGGTGCTTGCAGCAAGCCGTCGAGCGTGCCATTGTGCTGGGTCTGCGTCTGACGGAGGGTGAAGATGTCAGCAGGCGTATAATCCTGATCCATCAGCATATTGTCGCGTAGGAACTGGTAACTGCCAGTCAGTTGCAGTCGCCATCCGTCTTGCATAAATAGTGCCCGCATAGCAGGCATAACGGTCATTCGCTCGTAGGCACCCGTTCGGTTGTATGCTATCTTGGATGTAGCCACCGAGGCATACGGAAAAGCGCCCTGCTTAACCCAATCGGCGTAGACTGAACCTGTCAGCCGCCAATGGTCGCCCGCCTTGCCGTCCAGCGTCAGCTTGCCGCCTGCCTGTTGACCATAATCGACACGGCTGCCGTTGAAAGCGTTGGTGTAGAACCCGTCGGTGCGCTGGTAGCGTCCGGCTATGCTCCAACCGAAGTGATTAGTGACCGGCTGGTAGTACGATGCCTGCGCCTTGACGCTGTTGGCGGTGGCGTAACTGACCATGCCGCGGATGAGTGGGGCAGTGAGGTCTAAGGGCTGAATGGTGCGGATTTCCATCACTCCGGCAGGCGAGTTGCGCCCGTATAAGCTGCCCTGCGGACCATGCAGCAACTCGATGCGTTTGACATCCTGCATGGTGTGGTCGTACATATTCTTGTCTAATAGGGGAATGCCATCCACCACCATGCCCATCACCGGCTCGTTGATGCGGCTGCCCAAACCGCGGATATAGATGCTACTGGTCATGGCAGAGCCATAGTCGGGCATATAGATGTTCGGCACGAGCGAACTTATCTCTTTGGGTGTGAGCGCCTGCGTCTCACTCAGCAGACGGCTGTCAATCACGGTGAGCTGCATCTGTTGCTGGGTTGCCGGACGCTGAATACGCGATACGGACACCTCCACATCGGGCAGAGCAACCGTATCCACCCAGCCTTCAGGAGAAGCCGTGGCTGCATAAGCGGCTGACAAACAAACACCAATTATCAATTGTAAGACGAATACCTTTATACGCATACCTTATCATTCCGCAATTGCGAAAAGCGGTGCAAAAGTACAAAAAAAAACGGAGATAAAGTTTAAGATTTTCTTAAGATGACAGTTACTCCCCATAAATAGGGATGCGCAGTTCGCATATGGCGGAGTTGATATCCATAGAAATGATGAACAAGTGCATGGTCAGTTTGCTACTGAGCCTGAGCACGCCGATAGGGTTGTTGTGTGTGGTGGTAGCCGTTTGCGGCTCTGTATGGCGCCGAGGCGCATCGGGGCGTATGGCTTCAAGCGAGGCGTCGAGCCATCTGCGTAGGGATTCGGGCGAGATGGTGAGGGTGTTGACGAACGGCGTGAGTTGCAGGTGTGCCTGCAAGCCCGAGGCATTAATGTCCGTCTCGTGACTTCGCAGCCATTCGTGCAGAAAGGATTGTAAGTCAATCGTTTCGTGAGTAACGCCGATATGGCTGCGTAGCAGCAGTCCCACACCACGAACTGTATGAATAGGATTATCCTTACCCAAGCCTAACTTGCGGCGTAGGGCGTTGAGGTGCACATCAATCGTGCCTGTATCATAGCGAAACCGGCTGCCCCAGACGTGGTCCAGAATCTCGGTGCGGCTGCACACGCGGTTAGCATGGGAGGCAAGATACTCCAGCAGGCGGTACTCCAGTCCTGTCAGATGCACCTGCTCGCCATCCACGCACACGCTATGGAGCTTGCGGTCGATCTCAATATGTTCGGTTATCCTGCTGTACATAGGGGCATTATTACAATTGCAAAGGTACAAAAAAAATGGCATATATGCAAATTTTCTGACAGACTTTCGCCCTTTTATTCGGATGCCAACCGCTGATTGCTGAATAAATGCTGCAAAATGATGCCCCTATAATAAAAAAAATAAAAAAAGTTTGCAAATGTGGGAAAATTTTCGTAACTTTGTAGGCTTTTTGTATTCTATACAACAGACGCTATACATGGATTATAAATACTTGAACACAATCAACTCGCCGCAAGACCTCAAGTCGTTGCCTCGTGAGGCCTTATCGCAGGTTTGTGCAGAGTTGCGCGACTTTATTGTACGCGAACTCAGCCACAACCCAGGTCACCTCGGTTCATCGCTCGGCGTGATCGAGCTGACTGTAGCCTTGCACTACGTGTTTGACACGCCCTATGATCGCCTCGTGTGGGATGTAGGGCATCAGGCGTATGCGCATAAGATTCTAACGGGACGCCGTGACGCGTTCCATACCAACAGGCAGTTCGGAGGCTTGGCGCCGTTCCCAACGCCGGCGGAGAGCGAGTATGACACCTGCGTATCAGGGCATGCGAGCAACAGTATATCTGTGGCGTTAGGGATGCAGGTGGCGGATAGCAGCAGGAAAGTGGTAGCCGTGATTGGTGATGGGGCTATGACCGGCGGATTGGCATTTGAGGGACTGAACAATGCATCGATGGATAAGAGCGACCTGCTGATTATCCTGAACGACAACAATATGGCCATCGACCCTATCAAGGGCGGATTTACGCAGTATCTGGTTGACTTGACAACCTCGCCCCGATACAACAAACTACGCTGGTGGGGCTACCGGCTGCTGGTCAAGCTGCACCTCATGTCCGAGCACAAACGTGCGAAGTTGTTGCGGTTCAACAATAATCTGAAGACAGCCCTTACCAAGCAGCCCAGTAATATTTTCCAAGGTTTGAATATCCGCTATTTTGGTCCGGCCGATGGACATGATGTGGTGGGGCTGGTACGTATCCTGAGCGAGATCAAGAATTACAAGGGCCCGAAGGTGCTGCATATCGTTACGCAGAAGGGCAAAGGTTATGCCCCTGCCGAAGCCGATCAGACGGTATGGCACGCGCCCGGCGAGTTTGATGTTACAACCGGTGAGCGCCTGGCGGATAAGCAGAAAGCCGCACCCGATGACCGGCAGGCTGCCCCCACCGCGCAACCCTTGTGGCAAGAGGTGTTCGGGCAAACCCTGTTGGACCTCGCCATGCAGGACAAACGCATAGTAGGCGTCACTCCTGCCATGCCGTCGGGGTGCTCGATGACGATCATGCAAAAACAACTGCCCGAGCGCGTGTTTGATGTAGGCATAGCCGAGGGACACGCCGTAACCTTTAGCGCCGGAATGGCTAAGGAGGGGATGATACCGTTCTGCAACATCTATTCATCGTTCCTGCAACGTGCGTACGACAACATCATACATGACGTGGCAATCGGCAAGATGCATGTAGTCTTTTGTGTAGACCGCGCCGGTATAGTGGGGAACGATGGCAAGACCCACCACGGACTGCTCGACCTTGCGTTCCTGCGTCCTGTACCAAACATGCAGATAGCCGCCCCGATGACGGCAACTGACCTTAGGCAGATGATGCAGATGGCGGTTGATATGGCAGGGCCTGTGGCTATCCGTTATCCGCGTGGCAGGAGCAAGGACTGCGAACTGCCCCCCGTGGAGTATGGCAAGGCTGTGTGCCTGCGCGACCCGCTGCCAACCGATGGCGGTCAGCAATCTGCTGCCGGTAACCGCGTATGCGTACTGTCAATAGGGGCTATAGGCAATACGGTGGAGGAGGCACTTGCCACGCACTCCGAACTTGGCGGAGTGGGGCACTACAATATGCGCTGGCTCAAACCCTTGGACACTGCAACCATACATAGCGTGGCAGAACGCTACGATACCCTGATAACGGTTGAGGACGGAATGATATCGGGCGGCTTAGGCAGTGCTGTGCTTGAGGCGGTAGATACACGCAAGGTGCGCGTGGTACGATTGGGTGTGGATGATACGTTCGTTGAACACGGCAGTACCGTCGAACTGATGCATATGCTCGGCTTGGATGCCGAGGGGATAGCCCGGCAGATTGAAGAGCAGTTATGTGTATAAGAACTTGACCCTTACAAAACCACGATAAACCCCGAAAGGAATAATAAAATGCGAGTAATTATTGTAGGTGCAGGCGAGGTAGGTACGCACTTGGCGAAACTCCTATCACGCGAAAATATTGATATCAGCCTGATGGACGAGCGCGCAGACCGAATAGAAGGCCTGGATGCTGACTACGACATGCTGACTAAGGTCGGAGTGCCAACCTCTATCCGTGATTTGCAGGACATAGGCGTGGAGGATGTGGACCTGTTTGTGGCTGTAACACCATCGGAGTCTGAGAACATGACCGCCTGCCTCATTGCTAATCAATTGGGTGCCAAGAAGACGCTGGCGCGCATTGATAACTACGAGTATCTGTTGCCCGAGAACAAGCGTTTTTTTGAGCAGATGGGTCTGAATCATCTAATTTATCCTGAGGTGCTGGCTGCGCAAGAGATCTGCGAGTCGCTGAAGACCAACTGGATGCGTTATCATCTGACGCTCTGCAACGGGCAGATGGACCTGTGTGTCGTCAAGATTCGTGAGGGCGCGCCTATGGTGGGGCAGCAGTTTATGTCAGGGTTCTTTGCGCATGGCAGTTATCGCATTGTTGCTATCAAGCGCGGGCAAGATACGATTATCCCGGGTGGTACGGATGTTGTGGAGGTGGGTGACCTGATTTATGCCGTTTGCACGCGCGAAAACATGTCGGTGCTACGCAAAGAGGCAGGCAAGAGTGAGCGTGAGATTAACAATATCATCTTCTTCGGCGGCAGCAAGATTGCACAGAAGGCAGTGCTGTCACTGCCGGAAGGCAAGACTGTCAAAGTATTGGAGGCTGACAGGGAATTATGTGAGCGGCTGTCCGAGAAATTAGGTGATGCCCTGATTATTCACGCAGACGGCAGCGATATGAGTGTGCTGAAGGAAGAGGGTATTCAGGATGCGGATGCGTTTGTGGCAGTTACCGACCGCAGCGAGGCAAACATCTTCGCCTGCCTGGCAGCAAGGCGTTTTGGCGTGCGGAAAACGATTGCCGAGATTGAAAATATGGACTATCTGAGCATGGCGGAACAACTGGAGGTGGGTGCGATGCTGAACAAGAAAACGATAGCCGCCAGCTACATCTACCGCCTGCTGATGAAGGCGAGCGTACAGAATGTGCAGAACCTGACATCGGCAGATGCCGAGGTGGTGGAGTTCCTTGTAACGGAGGATAGCCGTATCACACGCGATGTAATCAAAAACATGCATTTGCCTGCCGAGTGCAATATAGGCGCCCTGGTGCGGGCAGGTGAGGGCATATTGGTGAATGGCGATACGCAACTTCTGCCCGGCGATCAGGTAATCGTGTTCTGCAAGAGTAACGAGTTGCAACGTATTGAAAAATACTTCAAGTAGATTAGTATGACCAAAACCTTCAATTGGAAAATAGTATCTCGCACCTATGGTGCTCTGTTGCTCATTGAGGCGTTGTTTATGGCAGTGCCGACTGTGGCGGCTTATGCGTATGACGATCATGACGGCGGAGCTTTTGCCGTGAGTACGCTCATCACGCTGGCGGCAGGCGCTTTGGCTATGCGCTTCGGCAGGGATGCACAGCGCAGGGTAAGTGAGCGGGAGGGGTATCTGATTGTGGCTCTGGTATGGATTGTGTTTTCGCTGTTCGGCATGTTGCCGTTCTACCTGTCAGGAGCGTTGGATACGGTAACTGACAGTTGGTTTGAAACGATGTCCGGCTTCTCCACGATGGGCGCAACGGTGATAGAAAATGTGGAGGTCATGTCGCACTCCATCCTGTTGTGGCGCGCCATTTGCCAATGGTTAGGCGGCATGGGTATCATTGTGCTCAGTGTGGCAGTGTTGCCCTTGTTCGGCTTGGGCGGCATGCAGCTGTATGCAGCCGAGGTGACCGGCGTGAGTTATGAGAAGTTATCACCCCGCATCACGAACACGGCGCGACTGTTATGGGGCACATACGTCTTCCTGACGATTATAGAGACGTTCCTGCTCAAGTTCTTCGGTATGGATATATTCGATGCCGTATGCCACTCAATGGCAACGGTGGCTACAGGAGGTTTCTCAACCAAGAATATGTCCCTCATGTACTATAATCCTGCTATCCAATACACGGTGGCTATATTCATGTTGCTATCGGGTATCAACTTTGCGCAACTCATCTATTTCATGCGCGGTAAGCCCGAAAAACTCTACCACGATGAGGAAACGCGTTGGTATGTTGGGGCAGTGCTGATCTGTACCGCTGTGCTGACCACGGCATTGTTTGTTTACTACACATGGATTAAGCCTGCCGAGTGGCTGCCACGCCTGCTGGAGGGGAATGTGATCCGCGCATACGCCACCCATGCCGAATGGGCGTTCCGTAATGCCTTCTTCACTACATGCGCAGCCATCACCAGTACAGGATTTGCCTCTGCCGATTATATGGTATGGCCGCAGCTGATATGGGTGTTTGTGTTCCTGATGATGTTCACGGGTGGTGCCTCGGGCAGTACTGCCGGTGGTATCAAATGGGTGCGTATAGCCATCTTTGCCAAGAATGCGCAGGCTGAGATGTACAGGCGTATTCACCCGAACGCGGTGCTGCCTATTCGCTTTAACGGGCGACCGCTAACGCAAACGATGACAAATAATGTAATGGCGTTCATGTTCTTCTATATCGTCATTATAATCATAGCCACAATCATCTTCTGTGCATGCGGCATAGCACCCGGTGAGGCTTTTGCTACAGCCGTCAGCGGCATGGGAAATGTTGGTGAGAGTCTGGGACAATACGGTCCGTCAGGCAACTATGCCAATTTTCCCATCGTAGCCAAGTGGGTGATGACTATAGTCATGTTGATCGGACGTTTGGAAATATTCACTGTTTTACTGTTGTTCTCGCCGGTGCTTTGGCGCAAATGATTGCTCATGAAACCCTCACAGATACTGGTATGCATACTTAGTACGTTCATCGTTCTTGCGGCGGTGTGCGCTTTGGGTGCAGGCCGGACATCTGTGTTGCGCATCCCCGCATTGCAACAGGTGCTTGGGCTGCCTGTAGCAGCCGTGCAACTTGCTGACAGCGTATATGCTGTAGCCGCTCAGCAAGATTCTGTTCAATCCAACCCTTCCGTATCCGATTCCATCCCCTCAATACAGAATGCTTCGGATAGCCTTGTGACTCCTAAACAGGTTGAATTACCCAAGGCCTTGCCGCAGACTAAGTTGCATTTGCCGGCATTCTATGCTGCATTGGCTTCAGCAGACAAGCAAAGTATCCGTGTGGTGCACTTTGGCGATTCGCAGATAGAGGAGGACCGTATAACGATGATTATCCGGCGTCGGCTGCAGGAGCGTTTTGGCGGTGGAGGTATAGGCTTGATACCTGTGGTGCAAACTATCCCGACCTGCACGGCTATTCAATCCATCAGCAACAACGGTCAACTGATGCCTAACTCTTCTGTCAAGCGATACTTGGCTTACGGGCCTGCCTCTATGCGCCTTAAGAATAGCACCTGCTACGGTCCGATGGCGCAAGTGGCGCGAATAGAGCAACCTGTGGAGGTGAACGTCGAGCTGTTGCGCGACCGCGTGCCGACACGTGATTATGACCGCATCCGTGTCCTCTACTCCGATAGTATCAGCATCCGGATGCTGCCCGACAGTGTAGAGCAACGACGGATGGCTGTACAGCCAATATATGCTGAATCGCTTGACACGGCCTCAACGTTGCAGCAGCAGATAGTAGTGCTGGATACATTGTGCCGCAGCAGTCACATCCGTTTGGACGGAGCGGGGTGGGTGTATGGTGTATCTTTAGAAACGGCTACAGGCGTACAAGTGGACAATATACCCATGCGCGGTGCGGCAGGAACGAACTTTACAAGCATCTCGCACCGGCAGTTAGCGAGCTACTTTAGCACCACAAACACAGCGTTGGTAATCATGCAGTTTGGCGGCAATGCCATGCCGGCTCTGCGAACGCGTGCTGCTGTGGAGCGCTACGCCGAGGCGATGCGGCAGCAGATACACTTCATCAAGTCGGCAGCAGGCGAGGCTTCGCTGCTGTTTATCGGTCCGTCGGATATGATAACAACAGTTGACGGCGAGCAAATGTCCTATCCCATGTTGCCCTATTTGGACCACGTGTTGGCAGAGATGGTTGCCGAACAGGGTGGGGCGTACTACTCGCTGTTCCGGCTGATGGGCGGTGCCGGCAGTATGTTCAGCTGGCGCGACAAAGGGCTGGCAGGCGAAGATATGATTCATTTCACGCGTGCCGGAGCAAAGAAGGTCGGCGAGATGTTAGCCAAGCAACTGTTGGCAGACATTGAGACGATCAGTAGCCCAAATGATACAGTGCCGCAATACATGGTAAATAGTAAATGATACAAGTGTAAATTGTCAGACCTGTTCAAATATGACCCTACGCAGCCCTTGCTGTTCACCCAATTCTATTTTTGGGCGTTCTTTGCTATCGTGTATGCCGGCTTTACACTGATCATGCAGTGTGGGGGGAGAGTAGAAAGTGGAAAGGGGAAAGTTGAAAGTGTAAAGTCCATCTCGCGTTTGCATGCCCGCAACATCTATCTGATGGCTGCCTCGTGGTTCTTCTATTACAAGACTTCCGGCATCTTTCTGCTCATATTAGCGTTTATCACACTTAGCGACTGGCTGATAGGTCAGCGTATCTACCGTTCGGTGTCTGCACACAAGCAGTCACGAGCCAAGTTATGGCTTACACTGAGCGTTTGTGTTGATTTGTCGCTGCTGTTTTACTTCAAGTACGCATATTTCTTTACGAATATCTTCAACGATGTGTTCGGCACGCAGGTGCAGGTGTTTGACCTGTTCGCCTATATAGGTAACGGCTTCAGCCATGACGGACGGTTCATGGTGGATAGGATCATCCTGCCGGTAGGTATATCGTTCTACATATTCCAAGTTATATCTTATTCGGTGGATATATACCGAGGTAAGGTTGCACCGGTAAAGAACCTATTGGACTTCGGGTTCTATGTATCTTTCTTCCCGCAACTGGTGGCAGGCCCTATCGTTCGTGCCTCGGAGTTTGTGCCGCAGCTGTACAAACCGTTCTTTCTGACGCGTCGCCAGTTCGGCGTGGCGGTGTTCTGGATACTGAACGGCTTGCTCAAGAAGATTATCCTATCCGACTATCTGGCGGTTAATTTCATTGATCGCGTATTCCAAAACCCCATGTTGTTCTCGGGTTTTGAAAATTTCTTTGCCCTGCTCACCTATTCGATGCAGGTGTATGCCGACTTCTCAGGGTACACGGATATAGCGATTGGTGTGGCATTGCTGATGGGTTTCTATCTGCCCAAGAACTTCGACTCGCCCTACAAGTCGCGCAACCCACAGGAGTTCTGGCGCAGGTGGCAT
>JAFSPC010000057.1 GCA_017443075.1 Paludibacteraceae bacterium | reverse complement strand
TGTCTGCCGGTCCGGTGGAGGTAGAGCCGGCGATGATAGACCTATATCTGTTGGATGCCACCGAGGTGCTGATCACGGACACCGTCCGCACCGACACCATATATACCATGGCGGTATATGCGTGGGGCAGCAGCGAGATCTTTGGCGGTTGGCCCGGTACGCAGGTGAGTGAGATGGAGGATGTGGATGTGTTGGGATTAGGGCTCAAGCACTACCATATCGATTGCAAAACGGGTGACAGCTACAATCTCATCTTCAACAACTCCGGCAACGGCCGTCAGTTGCCTGACTATGCGGTTAGCGCAACCGAACCTAAGCAGGCGTATTATATCAAGGTCACCGACGACGGCGTCGTACCACTGCAAGTTCAACCCCTCGCTCCAAGTAGATAAATGTAGTTGAGCCTGCGGCTGTTGATGACTGCGTGTTGATAAGCTTCGCTGTTGATGACTACGTGTTGATAAGCCTGCGGCTGTTGATGACTGCGTGTTGATAAGCTTCGCTGTTGATGACTACGTGTTGATAAGCCTGCGGCTGTTGATGACTGCGTGTTGATAAGCTTCGCTGTTGATAACTGCGTGTTGTTGAGCCTGACGGCTGTTAACACGCAGTCCCCAACACCGCGCAGCGGTAACCAACACGGCGCAGCGGTAACCAACACGTAGTCACCAACACCGCGTAGCGGTAACCAACACGGCGCAGCCGTAACCAACACGCAGTCACAAACACCGCGTAGCGGTAACCAACACGGCGCAGCCGTAATTAACACGTAGTCTCTAACACGGCGCAGCCGTAACTAATTACGAAGTGATATGAAAAAGATACTTTTTTTATTAGCCTTGCCGCTGCTTGTGGCAAGTTGCAAACCCAAGGAGTTGCCGGTGATAGACGATCCCAAGCCCGAGGATTCCACATCCGTCACCCCGCAACTGACCAAGGCGAACATGACCGTCGTATATGAATGCAACGAGCGTCTGTTTGCGCAGCAAGATGCGTTTGCCGAGATACGCAACTACCTGCCTGTGTTGCAACAGATGCAGGTGAACGTGCTGTGGCTCATGCCTATTCATCCGCGCGGCACGGTTAACTCGGTCAACTCGCCATATTGCGTCAAGGATTATCTGGCTATCGACCCTGCTTTCGGTACGCCGGCAGACCTCAAGGCGCTCGTAGATGATTGCCACGCCCGTGGAATGAAGGTCATTCTTGACTGGGTAGCCAATCACACGGCGTATGACAACCCGTGGTACATCGATCACCCTGATTGGTACACCACACCTGTCGGTGAGGAAACGAACTGGAAAGATGTAGCACCGCTCAATTTCACCAAGACTGAGGTGCAGCAAGCCATGCAGGATGCCATGCTGTTCTGGGTGCGTGAGGCGGATATTGACGGCTTCCGTTGCGATTATGCCGAGGGCGTGCCTAACGCGTTCTGGTCGGCAGCAATAGCGGCTATCAGGCAGCAGAAGTCAGATGCTATCCTACTGGCCGAGGCAAGCGACACCTCGCTCTATCAGGCAGGCTTCGACTGGCTGTACAGCTGGAGTTATCTGGGGGCAGTGCAGAGCGTATTCCGTAACGGTCGCGGACTAAAAAACCTGTTTGACACTGCTGACAAGGAGTATCGTACCACGCCTGCAGGCAAGCAGCGTCTGCGCTATGTAACGACGCACGATGCCTCATCAGAGGAGGCTCCGTCCACCTATTACCGCACCGCGCAAGGCGAACTGGCGGCATGCTGCCTCACGTTCTTCCTCGGCGGAGTGCCGATGATCTATTCCTCGCAGGAAACGGGTGACCTTGATAAGTTGAACTTCTTCAATTACAATATCAAGTCTTTCAGCACTGACAACTCGACAACCAAGGCGTATATCGCCCTAATGAAGGCGTACGTGGCAGCTGCTGAGGCGCGTTATGGCGAACTGACGAACCATTCCACTGACGAGGTGGCGATGTTCAGCCGCAAGCAGGACAAGCGCGAGGTGCTCGTGATTGTCAACACTACGGCAACCGAGCAGAGCATCACCCTGCCGATGGCATGGCAGCGCGAGGAGTGCACCGATCAGCTCACCGGTGAGAAGGTCTATGCCCCCAAATCCGCCACCCTCAAGGCATACGAATACAGAGTGTATAGCCGTTGACGGATACCTTACGTTGAGCCTGACGGCTGTTGATGACTGCGTGTTGTTGAGCCTGCGGCTGTTGTTGAGCCTGCGGTTGTTAACACGCAGTATCCAACACGTAGTCACCAACACCGCGTAGCGGTATCCAACACGCAGTCACCAACTCTTAGTGGCACAAATAACTTTCCGGCAGGAATCACTTCTTTCGCGTCATATCCATGTAGAAACTACCGGCGCTGAAACGCAGGGTGTTGCCGTTCGGCGTGGTGAAGGGTAGGGCGATATCAATAGTCAGGTCTTTGGCGTCCGGTAGCAGCACACCGCTGCCTGCATGTGCGCTGTACCATATATCCGCCGTGCCGGATGTAGGCAGGCTGCTCAGCACCTGTCCCCAAGGCAGGTCATCGGGTAGCATCTGCGCCCATGTCAGGCTGTCGCTATATGCAGAATCAGCCTGCTCGCCGAGTGATGCCATCATCTCAGCCAACTCAGCTGAGTCGGGAATGTTAAATGTCATATTGCATACCAGATGGTCGCTGATCGTGGCATCCATCAGGCGGATAGATAGATAATCGTCGATGCGGTACGACAGTTTCCAGTCACCGGCCAGCGACTGAGGCGTATGCTTAGCTGCCGGCTGCCGCACATAGACCTTGGTTGCCGCGTCGCTGGTTAGCCATAGCGTGTCGCGACCATTGGTGCGCAAGTCGATCACCTCGTCCATCACATATAGGGCACCCGTGCCTGACGAATCGTTATATTCCATCACGGCTTCCGGGCGTGTAGCAATCTGCACCGAGTCCATAAGATACAGCGTGGATACATACTGACCATCGTGCTGCCCCTCAGGAAAAACAAGCACAGAGGTGGTGTCCGTACTAACGGTGCTCAGATAATAACCCTCCGGCAGACTGACGCGGGGTTGGGAAGCCCTGTCACCGCACGAGGTGAGGGCGAGAATACATAGCAGACAGAAAAAATAATGAGTACGCATAATAGTTGTTGTTAAGCCTGACGGCTGTTGATGACTGCGTGTTGTTGAGCCTGACGGCTGTTGGTAACTGCGTGTTGTTAAGCCTGACGGCTGTTGTTTAGCCTGACGGCTGTTAACACGAAGTCCCCAACACCGCGCAGCGGTCTCCAACACGGCGCAGCCGTAATCAACACGCAGTCCTCAACACGGCGTAGCCGTAATTAACACGCAGTCACAAACACGGCGCAGCCGTAATTAACACGAAGTTACAACACGGCATAGCCGTCTTAAACGCAAAAGTACAAAAAATAATTGAAAAATGCAAATATATATGCGTAAATCGTATAAAATTTGCAATTGTGGGATAAATTTCGTATCTTTGCATCCGAGATAGAACGGTTACGCTATGCAACACAGGATTATTCACCCTACGCAGGCTTTGCAGCCGTACATATATAGGTACGTGTTTGTACGGGCAGACGGCTCGACAGACACCATGACTCCGCCTGCCGGTGACCCTCGGTTCGTCAATGGCAAGCATGTGCAGCCCCTATTGCCTAACTACGGCAGTCTGATCTTTATGCGTAACGTGGTTGTTGACCTCGGCGGCACGCGTTGCGAGGGTCTGACATTGCTTGGTGCCAACCAGCGGATGATAGGTCTGACCACACTCGGCGGATGGTTCGAAGGGATGTTGCTGGACTTTGAGCCCGGTGGTATGCACGCCTTATTAGGCATTGATCTGCAACAGTTGGCCGGCCGCGTGCTGACTGCAGTAGCCTACGGCGACGCAGGGTTGCAGGAGTTGGACCGACTATTCAAGTCCACACCCGAGCCGGAACAGATAGCAAGGCTGATTGATGCTTTTCTGCTCGGCCATCTGCCGCATAACGAGGATTACAACTATCAGCGATTGCGTAAGGTCGTCAGTGCCTGCGATGCCGCTCACGGAAATATATCCGCGGCTCAGATGGCAGCAGTAGCCTGCCTGAGTGAGAGACAGTTCCTGCGCGTGTTCCGCCAGTATGTAGGTGTTCCGCCAAAACAGTTCGTTCGCCTGCGCCGCTTCCACCGCGCCCTACAGGCGATGCAGCAAGCCGCACACAGCACTCATCCGGCAGCCGGCATCGACCTATTAGGTATAGCGCTCGCGCACGGGTATTACGACCTGAGTCACATGGCTGCGGAGTTTCAGCAGATGGGCTGCGTGTCACCCAGCCACTTCCGCATGCTCGGCATACCGCTAACAAGCGACTTTTCCGTATTCTTTGCTTAGGGCAGTTTTTTAGGTGTACCCTAAGAAAAGTCCGATTTTTCCTTTTATATATGCAAAAAAAGCCGTACCTTTGCATCGTTTTTCTAATTATTCATCTATTATGCGACATTTCATACTTACAATGATGCTTGTCATGGCAGTCGGTGCTGCCGCTGAGCAGACGATTACCGGTACCGTAACCGATTCACGCGGTGATGCTATGCCATTCGTTACCGTTTCTGTACTGGCGCAAGATTCCACGCTGCTAACAGGTGCTATCACCGACGAGCAAGGGCGGTATAGCATTCCCATGCCGGATGCAGGCAAGCATAAGCCGCTTATCATTCAAGCCTCGTACATAGGTTACCAGACAGCGTACGGCGGACCGGACTTTGTGCTCCGAGAGGAAACGGAACAATTGGCAGAGGTCGAGGTGAAAGCCAAACGTCCGCTTGTAGAACGACAGATGGATAAACTTGTTCTGAACGTCAGTCAGTCGCCCTTGGCTGCCGGCAGCAACGGCAACGACATACTTCGCCGTGCGCCGGGCGTGCGTATTGACAAAGACGGCAACATAACCGTGAACGGCAAATCCGTAGAGATATACGTGGACGGCAAACCATCCTACCTGAGCGGACAACAACTCAAGGCGATGCTGGACGGCACGGATGGCAACACCATCGAAAAAATCGAGATCATCAGTAACCCCTCCGCCAAGTACGACGCCAGCGGTCAGGGGGGCATCATCAATATCAAAACCAAGCGTAACATGATGCGTGGCCTGAACGGTATGCTCAGTGCCGCCTATGGCGGGATGTACTTCGGTGACGTCAATCGCTGGCTGCAGATGGATATGGTGTCGCTCAACCTCAACTACCGTGGCGATAAGACGTACACCTTTGGTCAACTCACGCAGGTGTATGCGCAGAACGATATTGACTTTGAGTCCGGACGTACCGTGCCTGCCACCGCCACCACACCGGCGGTTGAGAACTACTCGCGCTCGGGATACAATGTCGATTTCCAATACTACATGTTCAAGCTCGGCAACGATTGGTACATCGATTCGCTGAATACCTTCGGCTTTATCCTGCAGGTGCCCTACATGGTAGCTAACCAGCAGATCATCAGCGGACGCAACTATGCGTATACCTCCATTGGCACCGACACCACGCGCAGTACCACCCATTCGCAAAACACCATGCGTGCACCCCAGCATACGGCTAACCTCAACTATACCCACACGTTCAGCGAGGCGCTGGAGCGAGAACTGACGGTGAACATCGACTACAACCGCTACCGCACACGTTCGCAGAACTTCCAGCAGACCGATTATATAGGCGTACGCAAGCTTGGATTGGATATCCGCACCAACCAGACGGCAGATATCTATAGCGCCAAACTCGATTTTCAGACCAAGTTCTGGCAGACAGGAATGTTGGAGTGCGGCGTTAAGTACGCGCTCTCGTCCACAAACAATGGCATGACTACCGATTCCGTTGTCAACGGTACAAACATCTCGCGTACCCCCTCGGATTTCCGCTACGATGAGCATGTGGCAGCTGCATACGTCAGTGCAGGCAAGCAGTTTGGCGAACACTGGTCGGTTAAACTTGGCATTCGGGGCGAATATACCTACAGCTTCGGCAACTGGAGCAGCGCCGACTCCATCACCCGACGCTCATACTTCAACCCCTTCCCCACGGCGTACGTGGGCTACACCAGTAGTCCGCTTGGCAAGATAGCACAACCCATCAGCGTCAGCGCCAGCTACACCAGACGCATCAAGCGACCTAATTACTGGATGCTCAACCCGTTTGTCAGTTACGTGGATGCCTACTCATCGCAGATGGGTAACACCAACCTCACGCCGGAGTTTAACAACGATGTAGAAATCAACTTCTCATGGACACAGTACCTGAACATGACGTTCAACTTCGCACACACGCAGGATATGTTCTCGCAGAAAACCACCATTCTGCCCGACGGCTCCGGCAGAATGCAATGGACGAACTTCGGCACCTGCACTACCCACGGCGGCACTATCTCGCTCACCGAACTGCCCATCGTGCCTAAGTTCGAGCAAGGCGAAGAAACAAGCACAAATGCCCCGTCGCCCAATCGTAAAGTCGTCGGTGCCTGGCTTGCGCTGACGGTGAATGCAGGTTACTACCATTTTCTGAACCGCTCTTACGAGTTGCAGGCAGACGGCAAGCCTGTGTACCAACTCGGCAGTCATCACGGTTACGTAGGCGGCACACTGTCAGCCTATCTGCCCAAAGATTGGATCATGACGATGGATGGCAACTGGTCGTCCCCCATGACTACGGGCTACGACCGGCATGGTAGCAGTTATTACCTCAGCTTCGGCGTACGGAAAATGTTGATGGCAAAAGGACTCATATTCAACCTGAACGTACAGGATCTGACACGCTCCATGCGATTCACGTCGGAAAGCATGGATCAGAAAGCAGGCTACAGCAGTTGGTACGTCAACACCGTGCGCCAGCAGCGCGTGATGCTGTCCGTAACGTGGATGTTCGGCCAGTACCAGCAGCACAAGCAGCGCAAGGTAGGCGAGATGGACGAAGCCGGACGTCTCGGCGGTAGCGGAGGGGGCGTACAAGCAGGAAATTGATGAAGGTGAAATGACAAAAAACAAAAAAATCCCGCATTTATTTGCAAATGTGGGATTTTTTTTGTACCTTTGCACTCGCGTTACGCTTGAAGGGTCCAACGGATAGCAGAAGGCGAGATACCGTAGGCTAAAACTGTCAGGCGAACGCTAACAATTTTTTATTAACATATTGCATCAGATTCATTCGGGGAGTGGGGCAGTTTAGCCCCTCTGAGAAGTCAAACCCGTTGTCCGGCGGAGCAGATCGTGCCCAAAGGGCTAAGAACCTGAGCAGGTAATGCTGCTAAGGGAAATGAAACACTTACATCCTTGCATCAGCCGTGTCGGGCTGATTATTCTATTTATCTTGATTGGCGGATACGTTTCCGCCCAGTGGCAGGGCGACACGCTAACTATCCTCATGCGCGATATAGATGAGGTGGTGGTTAGTGCCCCTGTCAAGCAATCGACAGTTAGCAATGAGGAAGTCCGTAGTCAGGAACTGAATCGTTACAACACAGGGCAGAACCTGCCCGTACTGTTGACGCAAACCCCGTCCTTAGTGACAACCAGTGATGACGGCTTGGGCGTCGGCTACACATATTTTCGCGTGCGTGGCAGCGATCATACACGTATTAATATGACTATCAATGATGTGCCTCTAAATGATGCAGAGAGCCAATCCGTCTTCTGGGTGAATATGACGGATGTCAGTTCATCCATCACCAAGCTTGATGTACAGCGTGGTGTCGGCACGAGCGCCAATGGCGGTAGCAGCTTCGGTGCCAGCATCAACATACGTACGTTGGACAACACCATTCCTACAGACTACAAGGCACAGCCGGTTCACGCCGAGTTGAGTTTCAACGGCGGTATGTACAACACGTTCCGCGAGATGGCAAAGATAGATGCTAATTGGGGTGACAAGAACAGTGCTAAAGGCGCATGGCACGTTGGCGGCCGTTTCAGCAAGGTGAACTCCGACGGATATATCGACCGCGCGTTCTCCGACCTGTTCAGTTACCAGGCACAGTTAGGATGGCAGAACAGCAAGACGGCTGTCAACCTGCTGTCCTTTGGCGGCAAAGAGAAGACTTATCTCGCCTGGAACGGTCTGACGCGGGAAGATATAGCGGTGAACAGAAGGCAGAACACCGCGGGCGCTTTCATCGACGCCAATGGCAACACCCAATACTACCGCAACGAGACGGATAACTACCAACAACACCATCTGCATCTGAACGTGACGCACCGCTTCAATCTCCATTGGAGCCTCAGCGCCACCGGGCACTACACTTTCGGCACCGGTTATTGGGAGACCTTCGATACATGGAACCTTATGGGTATCGCCCAAAAGGGTCTGCGCAATCATTTCTACGGAGGTATCCTCAGCACCAAGTACATTCACGAGAAAGTAGATGTACAGGCAGGCATCGCGCTCAATAACTACAACGGCGTCTCGTACGGCAACATAGACCAGAACTACGGCACTAATTTCACAGAGTACTACCGCGGCTATGGCGACAAACTGGATGGCAACATCTACGCCAAAGCCAACTGGCGGGTATTGCACCGCGGGAAAGAAAAACTGAGTCTGTACGGCGATCTGCAGTACCGGTTGGTTCACCACCATATATATGGTGACAACGATAATTCTACCGTCCCCGGCAGCCGTGTAGCCATTGAGGAGCAACGCACGTGGCATTTCTTCAACCCGAAAGCCGGTCTGACATACGACAATGGCGGTCATCGCCTGTCGGCGACATTTGCTTTAGCCAACCGTGAGCCGGCGCGGTCGAACTTCATCAACTGGCAGGCAGGCGAGGCACAGCCCAAACCGGAGAAACTATTCGACTATGAGTTGGGATACAACTACAGTTCTGCCGGTAGCACCAGCAGCGGTTATAGCATACCTTGGCATATAGGGTTGAACCTGTATATGATGGACTATAAAGACCAACTGGTTCTCACCGGCGAAATCAACAGTATAGCCATCTTCCTTACTAAAAATGTGGATAAATCCTACCGCACGGGTGCGGAACTGCAGTTCGGTGTGGACTGGACTAAGTGGTTCAGCTGGAGCGGGACGCTGACTTGGAGCCGTAATAAATGGTTAGACGGAACGACATGGCGTACTATATCCTTCTCTCCGGATTGGATAGCCGGCAATATATTCTCGTTTCACGCTGCCGGGTTCAGGGCGGATATCCAAACTACGGTTATCAGCAGTCAATACCTCGCCAACAACGAGGACCGCAATGCCATGCTGAAGGCATATACCGTTACCAATTTGAATATGCACTATCTCTTGCCACTGCAGAAGTATAGCAAATGTCCAGACATTACAATCAAATGCCAGGTCAATAATCTCTTCAACGCCATGTATGAGAGCAACGGCTATGTGTATCACGATGCATGGTCAGGCAGCGATATAGCCTATTTTATGCCACAAGCCGGTATTAACGTACATGCAGGGTTTGTTGTCAAATTCTGACTTCAGTCAAACACCTCCGTCAGTATATCGAGGGATTTAGGTTGACGGAACGATTCTACATGTTCAAGATAATAATCGCACAACCGGTGTAATAGTTGCCTGCGTTGTGTACGCGACAAGGACAGCGCTGTTATGGCGCTGTCCTTGTTCGGTAGATGCCCGCCTACATCCGGTGTGCCGATGCCCAGCAGTTCGGCAAGCCGGAGCATGAACAGAATATGCAGATTTTCGGGCACAGGATTGTCGTTGAGTTCGTGAACGAAAGCATCGATAAATTCGTACATCCGTTCATCCTGCATCGGGTGCGTCAGGGTCAGCATGAGCATCTCGGTCACAAATAGCGCCACGGATTGGCGACGGATATCAGCATACACCCTCTCAGGTAGATAGAGCGGCTCAATGGTAGACACCACAGGTACGACTCGCGTAGGGTTGACATCGTACGTAAGTTCAACCACTGACAAGGGCTGAAAGGCGGCACGCATCTTACGCTTGCTGTTAGCGCCATACACATGCAGCGTCATCCGTCCTTCAGCGCGACTATATACATGCAGCGCGGACACTTTGTCCGTGTGCTTGCGTAGCCCTAATACTATGGCTTGTCCGGTCGTTTTCGTACGATATGCTATTTAGGCAGTTTGGTGCTATTCGTAATCTGTATCCAGCGCGTTGTCAGCGTAATGCTTGATATCCTCAAATGTATATCCGCGCTGCAGGAGGAAGCGGAGCAATTTTTGTTTGTCAGTACCTCGCTTCGATTTGATCAGGCGCTGTAGGTTGTCGGCATACGCGAGTTCGTCCATCGTATCCATCGCTTCGCGTATGGCGGCATCGGGTAGATGCTTGGCGTGCAGGCCTGCTATAATCTTCATTCTGCCCCAGCCAAGAAAGGTTACCTTGTCGTGCACATAGGCATAGCAATAGCGGACCTCGCTAACATAACTCTGTGCCTGCAAAATGCCGATGACTTCGTTGACTTGCTGTGGCGTCGCCCCGTGACGCTGCAACAGTTGCGTGACATCCGCCGGACAATGCTCAGCTGTTGCACAATAGCGCTGGGCGCGCTCTAACAACGCATCGGTGTCAACGGGATTTTGTGGCGTGAACAAATCGTTGCTTTCCATATATGTCATTGATGATTGTTGCTTCATAACCATATTGTTGCATTAGCTCCAACATGGCATCTCCCATGTCTTCGTTTATCTCAAACCACAACTCGGGAGCACGGTGCAGTCGGGCTATGCGACGATAAAACAGCAAGGGGTCGCTTTCAGGAACAAACAGAGCCTCGGCCGGTTCGTGCCTTAGGGTATTGTTACTCATTGTGCTGCGCTCCGACGGACGGATATATGGCGGGTTGCTGACAATAATGTCATAGTCCGGCACATCATCTATGAGGATATCCGCTTGTATGAAGTGCACCTGTAATTGCAAATTCTGCGCATTATGTCGCGCCACTTGCAATGCCTCAGGGCTCTTGTCCAGCGCATCTACCTGCCAGTCAGGGTGACGCTGTTTGATTGCCAAGGCGATACACCCGCTGCCCGTACCGACATCCAGTACCCTTGATGCCGACAGCTGATTGCATACCAATTCCACCAGTTCGGCAGTCTCCGGACGAGGTATAAGCGTGGCCGGACTGACCTGTAGATCCATTCCCATCCACAAGGTATGACCGAAAATATACTGAATGGGTACATAATTGCATAATTTTTCTAACAAATCCTGCAAGTTCGGTATGCTTTTTGTACCTTTGTGCGTACAAATGTCAAATCGCGTCATTCCGGTCGTTTCTTCAATAAGCCAGAATGCCAGTTCACGCGCCTCTTGCTCACCATAGTATGGTGTGAGTTGCGATACGATGTGTCCAAAGGTACCTTTCACGATGCAAAGATACAAAAAATATTTGACATTTGCAAATAAAAGTTGAAAAGACCACTGCGCTCAAAAATATAGACTGCTGATAATGAAAGATTCTGATTACATACTACGTTGCCTGCAACTGGCAGAACACGGCCGGTACTACGTTGCGCCTAATCCGATGGTTGGCGCGGTGCTCGTTGATCCTGTGGCAGACATTATCGTTGCCGAAGGCTGGCATCGGCAGTACGGCGGTCCGCATGCCGAGGTCGAATGTTTTCGTGCAGCTGACCGAGTTATGAAGGGGTTGACAGATGCAGAGCAGGTAGCGCGGTTCGGCTGTCTGACATTGTATGTGTCGCTTGAGCCGTGTTCGCACTATGGCAAAACGCCCCCATGCGCTGACCTCATCATCCGAAAAGGTGTCAAGCGTGTTGTTGTCGGTTGTCTTGATCCTAATCCGCAGGTTGCCGGCAGAGGGGTGCAAAAGTTGCGTGATGCAGGCATAGAGGTGACGGTAGGTGTCGAGCAAGAGGCATGCCGCGAACTGAACAAACGATTCCTGTGCCTGCACGAGAAGCATCGCCCGTACGTGGTCCTCAAGTGGGCGCAGACGGCTGACGGGTTCATGGACAACAGGTGTCCGCACCTTCAAGGCGCAACCCTCAACGCGCAGCCTCTTGTAATATCTACGCCGGTTACCAAGCTGCTGGTGCACAAGATGCGTGCAGAGAACATGGCTATCATGGTCGGCACACGCACTGCACTGATGGATAACCCCGGACTGCTCACTATCCGTTGGCCCGGCAGGAATCCCATACGTGTGGTTACCGACCGCCATCACCGCATACCTGCCGATGCCAAGATATTTTCGCCCGATGCACCGACTATTGTGTATGACGGGCAAACAGATTGGCAGTACGTGCTCACCGATCTCGCCGGACGCGGGATACACTCTGTACTGGTTGAGGGCGGGCCAACGCTACTCAACCACATTCTGGATACAAAAATCTGGGACGAAATGCACATTGAGGTTTCCGCGCAGACCATAGGCAGCGGTGTGACTGCGCCGCAGGTTAATTTACCCGACACATGCGACGAAATTCAGGGCGCCAAACTATACACGATTTACAATTTGCACTAATCAGAGCAAAAAAAACAAATAAATTTGCATTTATGCAAAAATTTGTGTATCTTTGTAGGCTGTTTGTGCACGAAACGACACAAGCGGCATAAACATACGAACGACGATGAGATATTCACATCTATATACCCTTGCTTTCGGGTTTGCTGTAGTTGTCTGCCTGAGCGGCTGCAACTTGCTGCATCGCGATGCGAAGCAGGGTGCCGTTGCCCAATTGGGTAACTACTACCTGTATCAGGCCGATCTCAATGCTGTAACGCGGCATGCCGCTACGCCGGAAGACAGTGCGCGATATGCCGAGCAGTTCATCCGCCGCTGGGCAACGGATATACTCCAGTATCAGGAGGGAAAGAATCACAGTACACCTGAACTTGAAGCCTTGGTTGAGGATTATCGCCGCAGTCTGTATGTGGCTGAATATGAGCAACACTTGGTAGATAAGCGTATGCCAAAAACTGTGAGCGATGCGGAGGCTGACACGTTCTATGTTCATCACCCTGAACGCTTCATATTGCAGGAAAACATCTTGCAGGGTGCATTGTTAGTGATACCCAACGATGCACCGGCACAAGCCGAACTCTGCAAACGGCTGAATGACCTGACGGACGAAGAGAACCTCGAGTATATCGAAAAGTATGCCTACCAGTATGCCAGCGGATACGAACTATTCACCAATCAATGGCGTACAGGCAACCAGATACTGATGCGTATGCCTACCAATGATTGGCAGAAAACATTAGCTGCAGGCAAGCAGTATGCCGAGCAAGATACGGCCTCGGTATATCTATTGCAGGTTACCGACTGCCGTCTGGCCGGGGAAGCCATGCCGGTGGATTATGCGCGGCAAAGTATTGAAAAAATGATTCTGGCTGAACGGCGTGTATCCTTTTTGCAAAAGCAGCGCTTGCAACTATATGAAGATGCCGTACGGTTCGGCAAACTGAAGATTACAAACAACCAAACGACCCACTGATATGAAACATACACTCAGCATACTGCTACTGTTGCTAACCTTGCCCTGCCGGGCAGCAGACAATATCATTGACGAAGTGATATGGATCGTAGGCGATGACGCCATCCTCCGTTCCGAAGTCGAGGAGGAACGACTGCGTGCTCAGTACGAGGGGCAGGCTATCCCCGGCGACCCGTATTGCGTTATCCCCGAGCAGCTGGCCGTACAGAAACTGTTTCTGCATCAGGCTGAACTGGACTCGGTAGAGGTGTCAGAATCAACAGTCAGCCATCAGGTTGATATGCGTATGAACTATTACATCTCGCAAATAGGCTCCAAAGAAAAGATGGAGGAATATTTTCGCAAGACGAGTACCGAGATCCGTGAGGAGATGATGAAGACTGTGCGCAATCAGATGACTATCCAACAGATGCAGCAGAAGCTGACTGCCAACATCAAGCCCACACCGGCCGAGATACGGCGGTACTACAACAGCCTGCCGCAGGATTCTATACCGATGATGCCGGCTCAGGTTGAGGTGCAGATACTGAGTTTCGTGCCGCCCGTGCCGGTAGAAGAGATAGAACGCATCAAGGGTCGTCTGCGCGAGTTTACCGAACGCGTGACCAACGGTACAGCCGACTTTGCCATGCTGGCGCGGTTCTACTCAGAGGACACCGAATCGGCTAAGCATGGCGGTGAACTGGGTTTTGTAGGGCGTGGACAGTTAGTGCCCGAATTTGCGGATGTAGCATTCACGCTCAACGACCCGAAGAAGGTTAGCCGTATCGTCGAGTCGGAGTACGGCTACCACATCATTCAGTTGATTGAGAAACATGGTGAACGCATCAACTGCCGGCACATACTGATGAAACCGCGCGTGTCTGCCACTGACAAGATCAACGCACTGACCCGTCTGGACTCAATAGCCAAACTGATTCGTGCGGATAGTATGACGTTTGAGCAGGCTATTATCAAATATTCTGAGGATAAAAATACCGTAATGAATGCCGGATTGATGACAAACCCGAACACCGGTGCT
>JAFSPC010000056.1 GCA_017443075.1 Paludibacteraceae bacterium | reverse complement strand
GTGGACCATAGTGTGATGAGCAATACATACAGTAGATAACTGTGCTTGGCGAAGTGTGCCGCTATACGTATCCGTAGGCAGCCGAAGGACCAAGGACGTACTCCCATCTGACGAAGTGTGTGATGTAGTACGGAGGTACTATGCGGCTGTGCGGTGGTGGATGCAGCGTGACGGCGGTAGTGGTAACCGCGGTAGTCCATCACGTGCATGCGGGGATGAGCCTGCCATAGGGAAGCAGTGAATACGACATCCTCGTATATCATACCTTCCGGAAAACGTAGGTGATGTTCCATTAGCCAACTGCGCCTAATGAACAACGACCATGGTACAGTGTAGCGATATGGGCGCGGAGCGAACTGCAGGACATCGTAGTCGCCGATGTGGTGAGCCGCCGTTTGCAGCCAGTCGGCGTCTACATAATCATCCGCATCAAGGAAGGCAATGATTTCCCCCTCCGCCTCCTGCAATGCAGTGTTGCGGGCCACGGACTGCCCCTTGTTCGTAGGCAGAGTGATGAGACGGAAGCGATTATCCTGTTGAGCAAACCGCTGTGCGATGACAGGGCTGTCGTCAGTGCTTGCATCGTTGACAAGGATAGCCTGCCAATCGGTGTACGACTGGTTGAGTAAGGATTGCAGACACTGGGTGAGATAGGGCGCCGCGTTGTATATGGGAATGATGATGCTAATCATACGTTGCTGTGCGAGGTCGGATGATGGTGAGTAGTAGCGTTTCTAATTGTTGAGCCTGATACTGGCGCGAGAACATACGTTTGCGGTCCTGATCGACCTGCCTATGGGTGAACCCATTCTGTTGCCACTCGTGGTAGGCACTCAAGATGAACGCCTTGACCTGATCGGCTGTGGTAGCCGCCAGGCCGGCGTTGGTGTCGTGAATAACTTGGGCGAGACATTCTTCATCGCTACGGATGCACAGTACAGGTTTTTCAACACCCAGTGCCTCGTAGAACTTGGTTGTCATGATGCCATGCGCGCCGCTATCGACAGCATTGTTGGACAAGACGAGCAGTATCGAGGCACTGTGCAGTATGGCCGGCACCTGAGCAGGTGGTACATAATCAAAATAACGCATGAACCGTTCAACGCCATATTGCTTAGCTAAGTGCCGTATGCGCTGCTTGCCGGCAGAGTTAGTGTACCAGCAGATGTGCAGGTTGATATCCATCGTCTGCAACGCCTCGAACAGCAGTGTCGGGTCTTGCATCGGATGCTCATATATGCGCCCTACATAAGCAATGGTGAACTCATCCACTTGTTGGTCATGAGGCGAGAAGATGGCAGCGTCGTACCCATTGTAGATGAGTGAAACGTTCGAATTGAATGCACTGAGGAACTGCTTGTGCCATGGCGATACACAGGTGATGGCATCAGCTTGACGGAGAACCTGATTGCGCCGGCGGATATTGGTGTGGCTATACCAAGCTCTGAATGGTCGCGCCCACCATTGGCGGTGGTTTTGGTACTGGGCGTTGGGTGCCTGCTCGTCGATGTCGCGCAGATCAACGTGCAAGGGTAGATGTCGTTCGCGCGCTATATCTAATGCTGCACGTAGTGGGAAGGTTGAGAATGTGCAGCATACGACGGCATCATAGCGCTTGCCGGCAATAGCTGACCTTACCCGATGTGAAAAAGCGCGATTTCGCCAATCGAAAAGCAGACTGCAAACGCTCTTGACAGCCCATTCGATGGTGCTATGCGTACGGTAGATGCAGACCTCGTGAATGGGGTAGTGATGGCTGAATGTGAGTGGCTCGCCTTGCTCTGTATACACATCAATGCGCCAACCTTGCTTAGTAAGATAATCACACCAACACCGAAGGCGCGGAGTGTATGCCGGCGGTGTAAAAGGGTCGCATAATATGAGCAAGTGAGGCTTCATCAGTTAAGCAGACTGAGGAGTTGGGGGTACAACGAGCGGTGGTATGTACGAGGATTGATGTTACTGTTATGCCACAACAGGCACAATTCACCATTGTGTTGCCGCACCTTGTCAATTAGCCTTTGGCAGCAGTAGTACGCCTCGTCTTCGCTGAGATTCATGTAGTTGGCATTGCTGAGTGTAACATCCATAACTGTAAGCGGATGCAGTACGAGCTCGGTAAGTTGCATGCGCTCGGGGTCAATCCATAACACGGCACGCGATGTCTGCAAGCGGAAACCGGCTTTGTCGGCAAAGCCCATGGTGAAATCATCGGTGACACCAAGCTCCACCAGCTTGCGCATGTTCTGAATTGAGCAGTTGAGGTAGTGAGAACGGTGAATAGACAATTCGTCGCGTCGCTTGGTGCGATGCTCAATGCTGCCAACTCCGTAATATGAACTGTGCCATCCGATGATGGCTCTGTTCCATTCGAGGAACTGCCTCAACTGTCGTGCATCGTGACTGTGGTGGTTGTATTGGGGATAATCGTATCCTTTGCCGAACGAGTGCTTTACAAAAAATATGCTTTCCGCCAAAGGCACGCGCTTATCCTGCTCGATGAGCCAGGGAAAAGTATATGCTGGATCGTTGTCAATATCGCGCCATGAGCGCAAGACCTGCCGCCATTCGCCGCGTAAGAACCCACCCACTGCACCGCGCAGGTGGCGATATAGGGCGATGGTATCGACATCATGCGTGAGGAAGATGTGCGAAAAACCGGACGGCGGCAACGGCAACCCCAAGGTTTTGATAAGCAGGCGCGCATATTCATCCAACATCGGAACCATCAGCCTGTTGCGCTTACCCAGAATGGAGTAGGCGGCAAGGAAACGCCCATGCTCATCGCGCTTGTTGCAGATCAGTTCTTCAGCGCGCGAGATGAAAAAGAACGTGTTGTATATCAAATCGGTGCGGATGACGGATACGGTTCTGTCGGGCATGTCGTCAGCAGACCATTGCTCTACAATAGGGGCGCTGAGATCAGGCATAACAATATCCTTGCCCAAATGCCCATTGGGTACAATCACCAGTTTGTAGTTAAGCCATTGGCGCTCATCGTCGGTATAACCGATGTGGTGCGCTTCGTCGGCATTGCCGTACAAAAGCCACGTTTTGATATAATTGATAATCTCGTCCATAGTCGATGATAGTCGAAAGTCGAAAGATGTTAGTCGCTTAAGTCCTCCAATTGCTCGCTAAGAATCTCCCATTCGTACATACGTTGCTCCAGCGAGCGCTTGAGGCGATTGTATTGCTCGAAGTTGTCGGGCGATTGTCCGTCAACCTCTGCCAGTATCTGCTCGATATCCAATATCTGTTGTTCCAAATGGCTTATATCCTGTTCGGCTTGTGCTACGGCTTTTTGTGCTTTCCGTATTTCTGCAGCTTTGGCTTTTTGTGCAGCGTAATCGGCTGCACCGCTTGAAGAACGGCTCTCGACTGACTTACCCCCAGCTCCTCCCTCATTGGGTGGAGAGTAACTATTCTCTCCCTTTTGATTGGAGAGCCGGTTTGGGGCCCGCAGAGCAATATCAATAGCTTTGTCGGCATCCTGTAATCGTGCAGCGCGCTTGTATTGTAGCCAATCGTATATGCCCCCCAGATGTTCGCGCACCCTGCCACTACCAAACTCATACACCTTGCTGACAATACCATCAAGGAAATCGCGGTCGTGGCTGACAAGGATCACTGTGCCGTCAAACGCCTGCAAGGCTTCCTTCAGCACATCCTTGCTACGCATGTCCAAGTGATTGGTCGGCTCGTCCAGAATAAGCAGATTGACAGGCTCAAGCAGCAAGCGAATCATAGCCAGACGACTGCGCTCGCCACCTGACAGGACTTTTACGCGCTTATCAATCGCATCGCCACCGAACATGAAGGCACCTAAGATATCTTTGATACGCGTGCGTACGTCACCTACCGCCACGCGGTCGATGGTATCATACACAGTCAGTTCGCCATCCAAGATGGATGCCTGATTCTGCGCAAAATATCCGATCTTGACATTGTGCCCGATCTTGAGCGTACCCGAATAGTCAGTGAGTTCGTTCATGATACAACGTACGAGTGTGGTTTTGCCCTCACCGTTCTTACCAACGAAAGCAACCTTTTCGCCACGACGAATAGTGAATGTGACATGGTCAAACACCACATGCGTGCCGAACGATTTGCTGACATCATCCGCTATAACAGGAAAGTCGCCGCTACGTGGTGCAGGCGGGAACTTCATTCGCAGCCGACTATTGTCCTCCATGTCCACCTCCAGACGCTCCAGTTTGTTGAGTTGCTTGATGCGACTCTGTACTTGTACGCTCTTGGTAGCCTTGTAGCGGAAACGCTCAATGAAATCTTCGGTATCCTTGATCATCTTCTGCTGATTCTCGTATGCCCTCACCTGCTGCTCATGCCGCTCCTGACGCAGGGTGACGAACTGTGAATAGGGCACGTTGTAATCGTAGATCTTACCCAGCGAGATTTCTATTGTACGCGTAGTGACATTGTCAATGAACGCGCGGTCATGGCTGACGATGATAGCTGCGCATGGTGCTGACTTGATCCATTCCTCCAGCCATTGGATAGATTCGATATCCAAGTGGTTGGTAGGCTCATCCAGCAAGAGCAGGTCAGGCTTGCGCAGCAGGATCTTTGCCAATTCGATTCGCATTCTCCAGCCACCGGAGAACTCGTTGCATGGGCGGTCGAAATCCGTTCGCTCAAATCCTAATCCCAATAGCACACGCTCCATCTGCCCGATACTTTTAGGGTCTTGCTTATCGCGCACTGAGTCCACTTCCTCACGCAAAGTCGTTCCCTCGTTGTGAATCATGTGCTGTGGCAGGTAACCGATAGTCATATCGCTGTCGTGGCTGATATGTCCGCCGGAGGGTGACTCTTCGCCGGCTATGAGGCGCAGCAGTGTGGTCTTGCCTGCACCATTCTTGCCAACAAGAGCAATGCGGTCACGCTTGTTCACCAGAAACGTCACCCCTGCCAAGATGGGCTTGGAGGAATATTCCTTAACTATATTTTCAACGGTTAGCATGATTGTGTATACGTGAGATTCTTCAGTGCCCTGCCTGTGTAGCTTTGTTTGCACTCCATGATTTGTTCGGGAGTGCCTTCTGCCACGATTCGTCCGCCCAGCTTGCCGCCCTCCGGTCCCAGGTCAATAATGTGGTCAGCCGCCATGATCAGGGTTGGGTTGTGCTCAATGACAACAACGGTATGCCCTTTGCTGATTAGGCGTTGCAGTGCTGTGAGCAGAACCAGTACATCCTGATGATGAAGTCCTGTGGTGGGTTCGTCGAAGATAAACAGCATGGGCT
>JAFSPC010000055.1 GCA_017443075.1 Paludibacteraceae bacterium | reverse complement strand
GGATATATGCAGCACGAGTTAGAGGCTTCGTTCATCTACGAGGACACCCCCGATCAGGCAAAAGCTACAATTGATGTCAAGCATGATCTGGAGAGCCGCACTCCTATGGATCGACTCATTTGCGGCGATGTAGGCTTTGGCAAGACAGAGATTGCTATGCGTGCCGCATTCAAGGTCGCTACCGATGGCAAACAAGTGGCTGTACTCGTGCCGACAACCGTGCTTGCACTGCAGCATTACACTACATTCAGGGAGCGGTTCAGTAATTTTCCTGTCAAAGTGGAATACCTGAGTAGAGCCAAGACGCCCAAAGAGGTCAAACAGATTTTGGAGGATCTTGCTCAAGGCAAGATTGATATCTTGATCGGCACCCATAAGCTGATTGGCAAATCGGTGAAGTGGCACGACTTGGGGCTTCTTATTATTGATGAAGAGCAGAAGTTCGGAGTTGCGGTCAAAGAGCGCCTGAAGAGTCTTCGCACTAATATTGACGTTCTCACCCTGACTGCCACGCCTATCCCACGTACGTTGCAATTCTCACTGCTCGGAGCACGCGACCTGAGCGTAATGACCACACCGCCTCCGAACCGCTATCCGGTCATCACCGAAAATATTACGCTGGACGATGAGGACATTATCAAGGAGGCTATTGATATTGAGATGTCACGCAACGGGCAAGTGTTCGTCGTATGCAATCGGATTGAGATGTTGGAGCGCATCGAGCACCGGATTCATAGGCTATGTCCCGAAGCACGTATGGTGATTGCTCACGGGCAAATGCCTGCCGACGAAGTGGCGCAACGACTTGAGGATTTTATCAACTACGACTACGACATATTGATCTCTACCACAATTATCGAATCGGGAATAGATATACCGAACGTCAATACGATGTTTATTTTCTCGGCTCAGCAATACGGCTTGTCTGACCTGCATCAATTACGCGGTCGCGTAGGACGTAGCAACCGCAAGGCGTACTGCTACCTGATTACTCCCGAGCGTGAACTACTTACTCCTGAGGCACGCCGCAGACTGGATGCTATTACTACGTTTGCAGAATTAGGTTCAGGATTCCACCTCGCTATGCAGGATTTGGATATACGCGGTGCGGGTAACATGTTAGGCGCCGAGCAATCCGGCTTCATAGCCGACTTAGGCTACGAGACCTACCAACGTATACTCAACGAGGCTGTTGAGGAACTCAAGCAAGAGGAAGGGCTGATTAGCCAATCGGATGAGCAGTCTGAACTTGGCGACCAACCGTCAAGTTCGCCACATGCAAATAGTTGTCGGAATTGGGTGAACGATGCACAATTTGAGTGCGACCTGCCTGTCAGTTTCCCGACAGACTATATTGAGAATATTAGCGAGCGTATTACTCTTTACCGCGAGCTTGATTCACTGCGTAATGAGGACGAACTGTTAGCATACCGCAAACGCCTTATTGATCGTTTTGGTCCACTACCCGAGCAGGCTGAGGAACTGCTGAACGTCATGCGCCTTCGATGGATTTGCTGCCATTTGGGCATTGACAAGATTTTCCTGAAGGGTGAACGAATGTCGCTCTACCTGCCGCAGGACAACGCTGCATATTACCAGAGCAATGCGTTCGCCAACCTTATTCAGTATGCAGTGAGTCGTCCCCAACGTTGCACGTTCCACGACGAGCCGGTGCGTACCAAAGGGCTGACCGAAGCCGAACTACGCACCGTGCCGCACAAGCGATATATAACAATTCAAAATGTTAAGACGATAGCCGGCGCTATCAATCTGCTCAGCAAGATTGATCAAAATGCAGCGCTGCAAGATTAATAGAACGAGGCACAATAGGACTGCTCTAATCGCTACCCTGCAACATAGATTAGAACGGATAACCTATGCCAAAATTCAGGCGCAGGGCGTCAAGTGCAGAAGGTATATTGTAATACGTTTTGATAGGTTGCGTGGTGTCGGGCGTCCCCTCTTTGGTGTATTTGAAGGTTTGGTACGGCGCATGAATGCCTATGCCCAGATCCAGACGCACTACCAAGCCGTCTATATCCAGACGCAAGCCGGCTCCTGTACCTAATGCCAACTGCCGAGCCCAATCATTATTGCCAAACAGACCGTCTTTCAGGTCTTCAGGGATTTGCAACCGGGTTATGTAATCCTCATATCCCGCGGCCTTATACAAGTCCACAGTACTATACCAATTCCACACATTTCCTGCATCCACAAATGCTGCACCATACAGTTTCCACACGATGGGGAAACGCAGTTCGAAGTTAGCCTCGAGTTTGACATCACCAGCGTGGAAGAAGTTCTGGTTATACTTGGCACTGTAGAAGTTGCCAGGTCCGTAGGCGTAGGGGGCAGCCGCACGCAGACTGTTCGGACCACCGGCATAGAAAGCCTCTGACAAAGGTGCAAACATCGAGTTGCCCAGTGGTATATTCGCTCCGGCATACAAGCGTGTAGCTATGCTGACCCGCGCAGGCAGGTTAAAGCGGTTACGCAGTTCGGCTTTGAATTTTACAAACTGGTTGAATGTGATCTTGCCTAATAGTTTATTCTGCTCATCCCACTTATGTCCGAAGGCACAATAGATAGCGTTTATCAGATTGCCTGACTCCTTGACGCCGAGCTCAAGCATCGTATTTACGGGTCGCGTCGCGCGGTAGTCGTTATACGTAAACGTGTAGCCTATTGCTGGCACAAACTCATCACTCGCAAGCACCTTGATCAGTTGCGGATATTCAGCAGCCTTATCCAACAGGTCTGCTGACTCGGCATTCAACCTTACTACGGATAGAGAGAATGGCGTAAATGCATGCGTAATGTACTCGGAGCTAAGGAAGAAATACGTCAGTCCGGCCGTAAACTTATGCACGCCATAGCCCCCGGCAATGTTCTCGTACTGATAGCCGAGCGAGTAACGCGTATCACCCTCTGGGTTATCCGTTCCCGCCCAATGCAGATAGGGGAACACGAGCGATGTATGTACGCCAAGTTTATAGGTATCGGTTTTCTTAGGGTCGCCAGGGTGGCGATTACGTAGCGCCCAATAGTACGCTCCGGCACCCTTGATCGTGAATGTCTCATCACGCCCGAATATATTGCGGATCGTAGAGGTTAGCGTCAGATCAGGGCCGAGGCTGTTGTTCGAGCGATAAGCCACACCTGCATCTGTTGCCAAGCCATAAGTGCGGACTATAGTATCTTTTACGGTTGACGACCATTGACGCCGGCGCCAATCCTGTGTCGCGTGTACCGCTATGCCCGACTTGTTCAGCTCACCTTCCAATATGTTGTTATAGTCGCGTTTTGAGTATACGCGCAGCAACACATTGCCGGATTTAGTCAGCTTGTAGTCGGCTGTTATGCTGCGCAACAATCCGCCGGAATTATTCACTTCGGGATTATCCGAGATCGACGAACCTAAGGTTATACGCAGTTTGTCATTCAGCATGGATTTGCTAATGCTGATATTCATATCATTGCTCTTGCCCGAAGCGTGGTTTGTTTGTCCGCTGCTGATATCCAGCTCAAATGCCTTGCTTAGTTTCGAATTAGCCATCGCTGCATTGATTCGGCTGTTGACGATGCTTGACAATGCATACCCCTCACGTTGTGCGGCTACATTGCTTTCGCCTACGTACATACCCGTAGCCAGCAGGGTGGCAGCCAGTCCTTCGCGCGTTCCCTCGTCCAACGATTGCAGTTCGCGCGTCACCTGCTCATCCTCAGGAGCTTCAAGGTAGAACCCAACGGCCTTCAATCCCAACGAATCCAATACGCCGTTTACGCGTACACCGGTATTGAAATCTACACGGCGCGTTTCTTCACCCTCTGATTGTATATCCGCCTTCAACTGCTGCGAGGCAGAAACATTCAGCTTCGTCTGTCCCAATGCACCGTTAAATGTAACAGTACCACCCGAATCTACCTTGAAGGGCATTACCGGATACAACTTGGGCGAATAACGTATCACTCCGTCATCTACATGCAGCTGACCGCTTAGGTCCAGTTTGCGCCCTACAGTGCCATACTTGACGTTCACCCTACCGTGCGGCTTGACTTGCGCAAGATTCTTCTTGTCAATGGGGTATGTTATATCCGTTGTTGGCAATATGGATATATCCACATCCGCTACAACGCTGTCCGGACGACCTGTCACGCGGCCGCTTAGATCCGTTGCCAGGTCACCATAAACGGGTATAGGACCGTCCTTCAATAGTTTCACCGGAGCAAAACTATCCGCCTTTAGTATGACATCGATATTTTTCGTTTTTAGGTCAAATCCCCCGTTCAGAGTCACATAGGTGCTATCCGCACCATAGATGGGCATTTGCTTAAGTTGCACCTTGTTATGCTCCATCACGATAGGTTTCTCGCCCAAGCCCAATGATATCATGTAGGGCTTGTACTCCGCTGCTACTTTCATTGGCAGCACTTCCGCCGATATATCCGTTTGCGCGGGCAAACCGTCGATGGTGGCCTTGGCGCGCACATCGCCATGCAGGTCAATGTCGGGCTTATGCAAGATGCTATCTGCTATATCCAGTGGCAGGTCATCCAGTTGTACATCGGCTTTCAGAGCGTTGGCGAATTGCTCCGATGGGCTGACTCGTATATCCACTTTACGGTTACCGAGATCCATTTGTGCAAATCGTAGGCTATCCATCGTCAGTTGCCCGTTACCGGTCAGCCGGCGTCCCTCACGTTGCATATCAAACTGCAGAGCCGCAGTTGTCTTCAGGTTGTGCAGACGCATCACGCCGTCCGTAAGCCTGCTGTCGGCAGTTAGCGAAACCGCTGACGTTCCCTCCGCCATGTGGACGCGCATCGCAGCTTTCGCTGCGGGCAAACGCAGTGCCGTGCTGTCCTCGGGATGACTAATTTCAGGTATAGATGCATTCAGTGCCATAGCCGTACGCTCGCTATCCGAAGCCAGCGACAGTGCTACCTCACGTATATCCAAACCTTTGCGCTCAATAAATGGTTGCAGCGGACTACCCGAACTCAGTACTATATTGGTTTCTATATCTGGCACAAGTCGGCGCAGTGTGTCAAGCAGCGTCAAGTCGGCGAGGGTGGTTATCGGATTGCGTATCGCAGTATCGCCCACAGCCTTTAGCATATTTTTCACCTGACTTGTTAGTTGCAGCACATGCATCGGGCTACTTAGATCAAGGCGTAACCCGTCTGTCGACATCTCAAGCGATGTTATGCTATCCGTGGCAAAATCCGCTGTCAGGTTGCTGGCGTATAGTTCTTCACCTGCCACGTGAGCTCGCACATTCTGCATCTGCGTATGATAATCAATACGCATCCGCTTGGGTTGCATAAATTCAGCTACTTGGAACTGATGTTCGGTCTGCGCACTCAGCTGCAGCTTGTTTCTCAAGGCAATAGGCAAATGCAGGGTGCCATCCACGGTGCGGTTAGCAAGGCGGGCATCAAGACGTAGCCCCGAGGCATCTATCTCACCATACACGGCATCCGTCAGGTGCATCTTCACCTTCGCACGCATCTTCTGCGACTTAGGATGTATACCCTTACCCTCGGCATGTATGTCACCTGCCAGCACTACCGGCGTGCTGTCCTTCAATAGTTCGGTCAGATCAACGCGCTGCACATTCACCGCCATGTCATAGCGTTCGTCTTTTATATCATAGTAGCCACGCAGACTGGCCTTGCTACCTTTGTACTGCGCATCACCTGTTACGTCCACGCGCAGGGTTTTCAAATTCATCGTCGTGGTTTTGAGGTCGGCTTCTGCTCCAAATGCTGCCGAACTGGCGTGCAACCCGCTACTGGTTATCCGGCTATCTGCCAGACTCACCCGTGCATTACCATACACGGTATCAAACGGCAGACTCAGTTTACGCAGGTTAAACGAAGCCCTGCCTATATCTATCCTACGCGCATCATATAGTGCGCCCCCCACATCCGCCAGCACATCGGCATCCAGACTCCCGACGCGAATATCCATATTCAGCGGTTGCAGCACAAACTGCACACGACGCATCCGCGCATTATGCACATCGTAGGCCATCTGTATAGGATTGGCTTTCTTCGTCGAATCTTTAGGCGCTTTTTTGCGCAACGAGATACCTACAAATGTATCATCCAGCAGCAGTTCCTGCAGAGGATAGTGACCTTTGGCAATCACTATTCCGGGGCTCACGGCTTGCAGGCGTTCCACCAGCACATCTACCCCTACTGCGGGTATCAGCGAGTCGGAGTGAAACGTTGTGCGCTCAAGGCTGAGCTCATCTACTTTGATTGGAATGTTCAGCAGCGAATCCATCCTCCCCTGCGTAGTCTGCCATGTAGCCTGCAACCGCAGGGCACGGGTATATAGTAGGGTGTCAACACCCCGATGTCCCACAAACAGGCTATCTATTTCTATACACAATGGCAGGTCTGATTGGTTCTTGTATGCTCGAATGAGTTGTCGTGGTGAATGGTGAAATGGTGACAAGTATAACCGCCCTAAATCAATATCCCACGTGGTGCGATTGTTTGCCTCTGTCACCGCGCGTGTCACCACTTTTTGCCGTACTGGACGCACACATAGCACCACTCCTACTGCTATCAGTAGGATCAGCACGAGTCTGGTTGTCAATCCGAACAACACTACCGGCAGTTTCCACCACCATCCCTTTCTACGCATCACACATCAGGCATTACACATCTATCAACACATCATTCGCTATTTAGCTATTCTGAACACTGGCACGCATGGAGTGCCGATGTTTCCCAACGTGCCATCATCATAGTAAGCGAACGACTCCGACTCAAATATGTTCTTCAGTTTGGCTGAATAGTAACGTATCGTAAAGTCTGTCACCTTTCCTTCGCCGGTTGTGGCAGGTGATGTAATGAACAGGTAGAACAATCCGTCCTGCTGTTTCGCTACACCAAGGCAATCATTACCGTTAAACGCTGCCAAAAGATCATCTGCAGTCTGTGCGTAGCCTACGATTTTCAACTGCTCGGCATACTTCTGCGACAGATCCACGCGCACAACAGCCGTCATCGATGATGTCATGTCATAGTCCGCTGGTGCCACCCAGACAGGTGTAGCTATGTTAGCGGTAATCTGTTCTTGCGGTTTGTTCTTTTCCTTGCAGCCCGCTGCTACCAGCAACAGAGCACAAGATGCTATTAGCAATAATTTGTGTTGCATAGTTATAGTTGCTAAGTTACAGTTCAATAAGAGTGTACAAAGTTACAAAAAAAAATACATAATTGCAAGCGTTTACCGATTTTTTTTGTATTTTTCTCTTATTCGGCATATCCGAATTACACGCTGCATTATGTCCACCATGAAGCGAGGGTATGTGCACAATGTGTGAGATCACACCGCTTCCGTTGGTCAAGTCTGCGATGGATATATACAAAAACAACCTCTCGCGACTTGGGAGAGGTTGTTTTGAATAGTTGTCAACTGCCAAATGCCACTATCAGCACTCAGCTGACAAGCATTATGGTAGTCATCAGATGCCAAGTGAAGCCTTGATAGCTGGAACGCGGGCTTCCGCCTCGGCGGTGCAGCGCTCATAATCCTTGCCGGTGAACGGCTTGCCACTCTTGACAGGGATCTCGAAGTAGAACTTGATCTTCGGCTCCGTGCCAGAGGGACGTACGCTGACCTTCAAACCGCCCTCAGTGAAGTATTGCAGCACATTGCTGGTTGCGCCAAGAGCCATTTCGATGGGGCTCTCAACCCACTGCCCATCCTTGAGTTCACACTGCTTGAGGGTCTTGAAGTCCTTCACCTTAACAACTTTCTCGCCGGCAATCTCCTGAAGCGGGTTGTTGCGGTAGTTGACCATCATCGCCTGAATCTCCTCGGCACCGGTCTTACCCGGACGGACAACATTGATGGTTGTCTCGCGCTGGAAGCCATAGTCCTCATATATCTTTAGCAGATAATCATACAGCGTCATGCCGTTATCTTTGGCATAGGCAGTTATCTCGCAGATGAGGCAGATGGACGAAGGCGAACATTTGTCGCGAACCTTGTCGTAAGGCAGGAAGCCGAAGCTCTCCTCACCGCCACCAAGATAGATGCGGCTGCCTTCCCACTCGCGGATACGGTTGGCTATCCACTTGAAGCCCGTATATTCGTCGGTCAGGGTGACGCCCTGTGCATCGGCAATCTTGCGAATGAGCTCGCTGGTAACGATCGTCTTTACCAGATAGTGCTCAGGACGCAGCTTGCCCAGACGCTTCATGTTGTTGATGATGTAGTAGTGGTACATGATGTTCGTCTGGTTGCCATTGATGATCACCCACTCGCCTTTGTCGTTACGGCAAACGATAGCTATACGGTCGGCATCAGGATCGCTGGCGATAACGAGGTCAGCGCCGAGCTTCGTACCCAGAGCCATACCCATAGTCATAGCCTCAGCGTTCTCGGGGTTAGGACTAACCACGGTGGGGAAATTACCATCAATAACCATCTGCTCAGGCACAACATGTATATTCTGGAATCCCCAGCTACGCAGACACATCGGTACGATCTGTCGTCCGGCACCGTGCATAGGCGTATAGACGATGTTCAGATCCTTCTGGCGCAGGATGGTTTCTTGGTCAATCATCACGGTCTTGACAGCCATCATGTAGTCGTAATCCATCTCGCCGCCAATGATCTCTATCAGGTCCTTGTTAGCTTCCCACTTGACATCCGCCATCGTCACCTTGTTCACCTCGTCGATGATTCCTTGGTCATGCGGCTGCAGCACTTGCGAACCATCCTCCCAGTACGCCTTGTAGCCGTTGTACTCCTTGGGGTTATGGCTGGCGGTAACGTTCACACCGCCCTGGCACTTGAGGTGACGGATAGCAAAACTTACCTCTGGCGTCGGGCGCAGGCTCTCAAACAGATAGACCTTGATGCCGTTGGCGGAGAAGATGTTTGCCACGGTCTCTGCAAACAGACGTCCGTTGTTACGGCAGTCGTGTCCGACAGCCACTGCTACGCGTCCGTTCTGTACGTTCTGGAAGCCACCCTCACGCTGCACCTTCAGCAGATAGTTGGCATAGCCTTGCGTTGCCTGGGCAACGATATACTTGTTCATACGGTTCGTACCGGGACCCATGATACCACGCAAGCCACCCGTACCGAACTCCAGCGTACGATAGAAGGCGTCGATCAGTTCGGTCTTGTCGTCTGCCTCCATCATGGCTTTCACTTGTGCGCGGGTTTCCGCGTCAAACGGCTCGCGAGTCCAAACCTCAGCCGTCTCCATAACTTTCTTCAATTCTTCGTTCATGATAGTAGAGTTTTTATTGTTTAATTATTGTTTTCAATTATTCGTGTGATTAGCCAAGTTTGGCTAATATGTGATGACTATGCGAGTTGCTGGGCAATGCGGCGTTGTATCCGCTCTTCCACAATGGGTTCACCGAGCGTAGTCAGCACATCGTGGAAGAACGCTGTTAGCAGCAGTTGTCGCGCCTCTACAACGCCTATACCACGCTGCTGCATGTAGAACAGCGCGCTCTCGTCAATCTGTCCCGTGGATGCACCATGCGAGCACTTGACATCATCGGCATAGATCTCCAACTGCGGTTGCGTGTGCATCGTTGCCTTGGGTGAGAGCAGCACGTTTCTGTTCGTTTGCATCGCTTCGGCATGCTGGGCATGGGGATCTACCACCAGTTCGCCTACAAACGAACCTTTCGCCTCATCCTTCACCGCGAACTTCAGCAGTTGGTTCGACTTGCCATTAGGTACACTATGCCGCACATGCGTGCGCACCTCTATCTGCTGTTTGCCTGTCAGTATGCCCAAGCCGTAGATGTATGTCTCGGCATGTTCGCCTGTCTGCTCGATGTCCAGCACCACGCTGCCGGTCATAGCGGCATCGCTATCCAGACAGAACAGATGAATCGTCAGTACACTCCCCGCCTCTTGTACTATATGCCACTGCGCACTGTCATCAGCTACGTGCTCAATCACGAGGTGTTTGTGCTCGCCTTGTATAAGATGTAACTCTTGCATAACGGCGATTATTGGGCTGTTCCGACCATGTTGGCGGATGTATTAGGGTGTTCGGCCAGTCCGGCATAGCCGGTCTGCTCCAGCTCGAGTGCCAACTCCTTGCCGCCCGTACGGACAATCTGACCGTCGGCAAGTATATGTACATAGTCGGGCACAATATAATCCAGCAGGCGCTGATAGTGGGTGATGACGATGGTGGCATTATCCGCTGTATGCAGTTTGTTAACGCCTTCTGCCACGATACGCAACGCATCAATATCCAGTCCGGAGTCCGTCTCGTCAAGGATAGACAGACAAGGCTCCAGCATAGCCATCTGGAAGATCTCGTTACGTTTCTTCTCACCACCGGAGAACCCTTCATTCACGCTACGGCTCGCCAGTTTGTTATCCAACTCCACCAGCGCCCGCTTGGCACGCATCAGTTTGAGGAACTCACCGGCTGACAGCGGCTGCAAGCCTTGATGTTCGCGTTTGGCATTAACTGCTGTGCGCATGAAGTTAGTCATGCTCACACCGGGAATCTCGACCGGATACTGAAACGACAAGAACAACCCCTCACGTGCGCGAACCTCCGGCGACATCTGCAGCAGATCCTTGCCGCGAAAGATCACCTCTCCTTCGGTTACCGTATATGCCGGATTACCCGTGAGCACGGCACTCAAGGTGGATTTGCCGGCTCCGTTCGGCCCCATGATGGCATGCGTCTCACCTGCACCAATCTGCAGATTGATGCCTTTTAATATTTCTTTGCCTGCAATGGAGGCATGCAAGTTACGTATTTCTAATATATTTTCCATTCTGCTAACGAGTTCCACTACCACAGACGGATTGAGAACTCAGGGATTTGATTGTTTTGTATTATTCGCTAATCACAACCATTATCACCCGTCCGACCTCTTGTAGGGTGTTGGGGCTGATGGTGCTCATGTCATCGGCATGCGTGTGCCACCACCACGGGAAGCCCGTATCCGATGGCACATAGTGTATGATGTCCACGCACGGGATCTTGGCTATCGTATTCACATAGTAGTGATCGTCGGTTATCGGATATGCCTGCGTACTGACAAAGCGGTGGGCATAACCCATCTGCTCGGCTGTATGCCATATCTTTTCCACATACCGCTTGGCGTACTGCTCGCTGTAATATTCTCTGGGAAAGGCGGCATTCGGGTCGCCTACCATGTCCAGCAGGATGCCAAAGGCGTATGATGTAGTCTGTCTGTTGCCGGCAGCTGATTGCTGCACGTATATTCTCGACCATAGCTGTGAGCCAAGGCACCATGTGTGTTCATGCTGCTTGCCCGTATAGAACTGTGGCGTACCCATATCCTCACAGTCGAAGAGGACAATATCCACAGGCCGCTTGCGCTCGCCGAGCAACGCCCATTGGCGCGCCACCTCCATCAGCACCCCTACTCCGCTGGCACCATCGTTGGCACCTGGTATAGGCGACATACGTTGGGCATAGTCGTCCTCTTGGTCCGCCCATGGGCGGCTGTCGTAGTGGGCACAAAGCAGGACAGCTTTCTCGCCTTGGTAGGCGGAGTCGGCAGGTAGATGAGCACAGATATTCGCCACATGCTGCCACTCGCCGTCATACCGCATGACCTCGCCGGTCTGGATAGCCACTTGTGCCCCCATGCGCTCCAGCGTACGGCCTATGTACTGCACACAATCGTGGTGTGCATCCGTACCCGGCACACGCGGGCCAAATGCCACTTGACCGGCTACATACGCATACGCGCTATCACCGCTGAACGACACCTCAGGCACAGCAGGCGTCTTACTCCTTGGCGTACCGCCGCAGGATGCCAACAGCAGCAGAATGCAAGCTAACAATATGTATTTGTGGTTACTTAAGCACATGTATCATTTTGGATTTTGTCATGAGGGAGTTATGCGGGCATAATGACCGAATGAAAAATTCAAATATCATTTGGATTTTGCATTTTCATTGAGCAGATTTGGATTTTATCATGAGGGAGTTATGCAGGCATAATGACCGAATGAAAAATTCAAGTATCATTTGGATTTTGCATTTTCATTGAGCAGATTTGGATTTTGTCATGAGGGAGTTATGCGGGCATAATGACCGAATGAAAAATTCAAAGATGCCAATGAAAATCAAAATCCTTTAGAAGTTTTGCTCAGATATACTCCTATGCTCCTGAATGGCAAGTATCGTTTTGGCTATCGGTAGCGCCATGCTTACCACCTTTACCTTCGGGCAACGGGTGGTGTCGAACGGAATAGAATCGGTTATTACCAGTTCCTCCAACTCGCTGTTCATCACTTTCTCGCAGGCATCGCCTGACATTATGCCGTGTGAGATGACGGCACGCACGCTCTTGGCACCCGCCTCCTTCATCACCTTGGCAGCCTTGCAGAGCGTGCCGGCGGTATCCACTATATCGTCAAGGATCACCACATCTTTGCCCTCAACATCACCCAGCACGCGCATCTCGCTAATCTGGTTAGCCTGCGGACGGTGCTTGTAGCAGATTACCATCGGCACCTCATGACCGGTCTGCAAATGTATCTTCTTGCAGAAGTTAGCCGCACGTTTCGATCCGCCGACGTCGGGTGAGGCGATGATCAGATTTTCCAACTTCAGGCTCTCCACGTATGGCGCCAGCACATTGCTGCCGTACAAGTGGTCAACGGGTATATCAAAGAATCCTTGTATCTGCTCGGCATGCAGATCCACCACTATCACACGGTCAGCACCTGCCACTTGGATGATGTTTGCCACGAGCTTGGCGCCTATGCTGACGCGCGGCTTGTCTTTCCTATCCTGCCGAGCCCAACCATAGTACGGGATGACCGCTATCACCTTGTACGCACTGGCACGCTTGGCGGCATCAATCATCAGCAGCAACTCCATCAAGTTATCCGCCGTAGGATTGGTGGACTGAATCAAGTACACCGACTGGCCGCGTACCGAGTCCTCAAACGTGGCGGCATATTCGCCGTCGGAGAATCGTTCGATCTTAACATGCCCCAACTGGCAGTTAAGATGTTCGCACACACGTTGCGCGATAGCCTGACCCTGGCTACCCGCAAACACCTTGAAAGGATTAGCCTCTATGAGCATATTCGGGAATTTTTGTAATCATTTTTTCCTTTGGGCATATCTTGCGCTACTACGCATACTAAACCCGACTACAAAGTTACGAAAAATTTTACACATTTGCAAATTTTCCAACACTTTTTTACTAAAAAAACTTTTCGGCAGCAGATATTTGCCATAAAAAAGAAAAAACGAGGGTGCTGAATCGCCCTCATCACGGTATCTATCAAGCGTTCATGTTGTGTTGTTCTCGGATCATGATCCCGTGATGGTCGCGTGATTGGACCGATGTATTACCGATTTTCAACCGATGTACTGCAGACGAATCTAATCGAAAATTTTGAATAGGCTCCTAAACAACTATATAATAGCACTTTAAGTCACATAGAACCAAAGATATCGCAACAGGAGTAATTGCGAATGATTAATCATTCGAAAGGAAATTTGTGAAAATCACGGGATAATATATATTATATATTATAAGGATGGGTGGGATACGATATTCCCCCGACAATAATCCGACTATGACAGGACATTGCAAGGGCATTACAAGGGCATTGAAGAATCGCAAAGTTATAGCGGGAGATTAGTAATGAAGCAATACTTTCCTTCTATTCATCGCCAAGTCAACTTAGTACATACAATTAGGGCTGCGATGTTATTATCGCAGCCCTAATTGTATTTTACGATCTGAACCTTAGAGGATGGTTACAATACATTCGTGATGGACGAACAAAAAAGAGGGGGTCTCATAGTTTAGGCAAAAACATTTAAGTAAGGCTCAACGCACTAACCTAATTGCATATTTGTTGCACCTTTCTGAAAATCCACGTGTCCCACTAATTCCAGGTGAAATAGTGCAGACCCCGTTTGATATTTCCTTATCCCTGTAATGATAGAAGACCCCGTATGATGTTCCGTCTGCATATCTCGTTCTTGACCAAATAGTATACATAATATTCATTCTTATAAACTCCAGAGCAATCAAAGTAACCTGCAGCATATAATATGATACTTTTCCCATTAGGACCTATGTACTTTATTCCATTACCCAATTCCATTACCCACCCACACTTCTTCACATAAAGTAAGTAACTCCTCAAATTGAGCTTTCGTCGGAAATTGATTCCCATATTTTTCAACAGTCTCATCAAATGTCAAGTATTCGCTTTGATTACTTGTTTTCCATTGAGTACCACTTGGTAACCCTAAATCTACATAACCACCATTGCTTTGGGCTACAGCTGCGCCTGCCACCATTAGAAATAGGACTAATACAAATTGTTTCATACATTTCTTGAGCCTCTTGTTCCCATTGGCTCATCGGTTTAGTTGATATTATTGTATTTGAATAACATTAGGTGCAGTCTGCTTGAACTGTGGCATGCATTCACCTATATCAGCACCTATATATGTTGGATCACAGATGGTATAGACCTTGTTGCTCCATCTGAAGTAATCACCATATGCTTTGTTGTCTGGAAAGACAACTGCTGTTGCCAAGTGGTTAGGATAATACAATAGTACGACCTCCAATCCTAATAGTTCTCTAACAAGTATTGAATAGAATATCGCCCGATCCTCGCAATCGCTATACGGATAGAATATGGTCTCATCGCCGAATAAAGGACGCTCATAACCAAACTGGTCACCATCTGTTTTATAGCGGAAAGCAGTTTGTACAAAGTTGATAAGCATGTTTGCTGCTTGAACCACTGTCTTGCCGGCAATTTCACGTTTGAGAGCGGGATACAGAGCTTGTTTGGTCTCATTGGAGAACGAGGCGGTTGAATAATAATCCCAGTTTGAACTTAACGGATATTCGTTGTAGAAGTCAATAAGATTACTATTCTCTGTGATGGTCGCTCTCATTCCCGGATAGCGAGATGATGTTAGCGTACGGGCATTTGCACTATTGTGCGCCAATTGGGGCGACTGCATCATTCGCAACGAAGGAGTTTTTGCTTCTGGGAAGGATTTATTAAACACAAAGTACCGGCTATCACTCTCAACTTTGTCCAGTATGTAGTATCTCGTTTCATTTAGGATAAAGAGCGAGTAACCATACAAGTTTGCATCAAATGGCACTAACAATACTAAACGTTCATTACAACGTGCGATCCGCACATTGTAACCGGATTGAGTAAGAATGTACATTTGCGTCAGTACTGCCTCATTAGTGTTTCCGCCATAGAATTGTTGAGTCAACGCTTGCAGCATGTTGATATATCCCCAATCGGACAATTGCAAATTGCTACGCATCTTTAGGCAATCAGAGATTAGTGCATCGTAGGTCTCATCAGATAGATGCAGCCACATCTCGCCGGCAGAAGTCTCGTAGGCGTCAGGCAGGGAATATTTCATCACGTCCTTCAGGTGTACAGAACAAGGCGTCCCGTGAAATATGAACTTGAACTCAGGCTTATCATCTACAGGTGGTTCAACAATGGGCACAACCGGCTCGGGCACCTCATATGCCTCAAGTTTTATCACCAACTTATATCTGATTTCATTAATCTCGGATGGCGCATTACCCTGTTTCATTGTAGGCTGCGGTGCATCTTGATCTTTAGGAACAGGTATAGCATCATGCAACTTGCATGCCTCCCATTGCTTTTCCATAAACGCTGCATACTCAGCATTCATTTTCTGACGATAGGCATCATACTCCTTCTGCTTGTCTGATTTGTACTTCTGGAACTTTGCCTGCTGCTCGGCTTTGTACCTAACAAATTCTGTTTGTTTCCACTCTTTGTAAGAAATTTGGTTACTTTGTTGCGCTAAACCATTATAGGCAGCAAAAGCAGTTAAAAATAATATAATAATCCTTT
>JAFSPC010000054.1 GCA_017443075.1 Paludibacteraceae bacterium | reverse complement strand
TATAAACCCTATAAATTTTTAGACATATGGACATAGACATAAAAAAGCGTGCGCTTTCGCTGCTTCCATTTGATTGTTTTAGGTTCTCGACTACCTATATTACTTCAAATATATGCAAGGAAAACTCACTCTAAAAACGTGAGCGTACATAAAACCATGCTTGAAGTACTAATGATTAGTTGAAAGTGTCGAGTTTTCAAACAATCAAGTTTTGGCTTTTTACGCTATATTGCTATATGTCTTGCGTATTGACTACGCGGAATTGTCTGTTGTTTTATGCCATAGGCGATAATATTATCTTGTTATTTATTTGTTTCCTGCACTATCTGCATCATTTCGGCAGGAGTAACTACTATAGGAGACTTAGGGAAATGCTTGGTGTTGCCGGTTGCGAGTAAGATTGTACATACACATAGTTTTATCCTCCTTGATGTTAATCTTTGCAACTTTTAGCTGCAAAGTTACTGCTTTTTTTCGATATATGCAAGGAATTATCTTCTTTTTAGAGTATTTTGGGTGATAATTCTATCATTTTGCAAGTGATAATTCCATATTTATTCTAATTGTTGGAAAATAAATACGGGCGGATGCGGGGGAATCAGTTACTCCTGAAGAAGTTATCTATCTCTGCATAGACATGGCGGCTCTCGCTCCAAAGGGGGTATTGGACAGAGAAGACATGCACCAGTTTATTCTTCACGCCTTTTGGGAAATTCAGCAAGCGATGTTTGATACCTAAGCCGGTCAGCAGGCGGTGGAGCTTGAGTGTATCGCTTTGCAGCATATCCTCCTCGCCGGTGACGAGATAGAGTGGCGGCAGAGGCTTTACCCCCGACTGCACAGAACTATCCCCATCCCATTGGGTATTACCCAGCAATGCCGATGGGTTGAGAATATATGGCAGGTACGGTTGACCGCTGTCATCGGTATTGCACACCACATCCCCGAGAAAAAAGAGCAGCCCTTTGCGTTTGGTATCCAGCATGATAGAGATGAACGCTGCAGCACGGAAAGTGATACCGGCGGGTGCTATCCCGAAAGCTGTCTGCAAGGGGCGGCTTGCCTCAATTGAGAGTGCGAAAAGCGACAGGAGCGCACCAGCAGAGTCGCCTGTGAGGTAGCAGCGGTCGAGGTTCAAGCGGTACGTATCCCTGTTCTCACGCAGGAAACGCAAAGCCGTCATGACATCTTCGACCTGATGAATCATGGTCGTGTCGGGCAAGCGGCGGTAACTGAGGCTGACAACAGTATATCCCAAGCGCGCCCACTCATGATTGAACCACGTGTTCACCGTCTTGTAAGAAGCGAAGAGTCCCCCACCATGGATATTCACGATCACAGGCAAGTCAGCCGAGGCGTCCTTGGGACGATAGATATCCAACAGGTGTTCCGGTGTGCCGTCAGCGACATAAGGGACGTCAGCGAGAACGGAGAGATCGGAAGTGACATGTGAGTGTCTGCGCATCCGTAGGGCGTCGTTAGTCTCTAAAATGAAACGCCCTATCCGAGCCATTAGTTTGGACATTGTAACAGGAATTAAATGAGTACCATAGCACTTGCAGCGGAACAATAACACATTACTGCTAATGCCCCCAGCAACCGGACAATCTATGCCGATTAGTGTACAAAAAATATGCCACACACGCTGGATAGCATACAGAAAAAGAAGGCAAAACCATTGAATATAGAAAAAAAAGTTCCTCAATATTTGCAAATATGGGATTTTTTTTGTAACTTTGTGGCGTAAATTGCGATAATATGGCAGAAAACTATAACGAGGACAACATTATCCACCTTGATGACCGCGAACATATCCGCCGTCGTCCCGGCATGTATATCGGCAAACTGGGTGACGGTAGTCATTCGGACGACGGCATATACGTACTGATCAAGGAGACAATCGACAACTCGATTGACGAGTATCGGATGGGCGAGGGAAAGGTGATCGATGTGACGGTTTCAGACGGGCGCGTCACGGTACGCGATTATGGCCGCGGCATACCGTTGGGCAAGATGGTGGATGCCGTATCGATGCTGAACACCGGTGGCAAATATGACAGCAAGGCGTTCAAAAAGTCGGTGGGACTGAACGGTGTGGGCACGAAAGCTGTGAATGCACTATCGAAAGAGTTTGTGGTTGAGTCGGTGCGAGAGGGCAAGATGCGTCGGGCAGTGTTCAAGCAGGGTCAGATAGTGGAAGATACAGATATCGTTGAGGCTCCGGCTACCGCCAAGCGCGGTACGCTCATAGAGTTCGTGCCGGATGATACGAAAGGGCTATTTGAGAACTACCAGTTCCGCGACGATTACATTGAGACGATGATGCGCAACTATGCGTATCTGAATACCGGTTTGACGCTGAACTACAACGGACGCAAGTTCTTCTCACGCAACGGTCTGCTGGACCTGCTGACAGAAACGATGACCGTGGAGCCGCTGTACCCGATCATTCATATCGTAGGCGAGGACATAGAGATAGCACTGACCCACACGGATCAGTCGGGCGAGGAGTATCACTCGTTCGTAAACGGGCAGCACACCATACAAGGCGGAACGCACCAAACGGCTTACCGCGAGGCTATTGGACGCACGATCAAAGAGTTCTATGGCAAGAACCAAGACCTGAGCGATATACGCAACGGCATTGTAGGTGCGATAGCCATCAATGTGGAAGAGCCGGTATTCGAAAGCCAGACGAAGGTAAAGTTAGGCTCGAAAGACATGAGTCCGACAGGCGGCATATCAGTCAACAAGTTTGTAAACGACTTTGTTGGTTTGCAGCTGGACAACTACCTGCACAAGCATCCCGAGGTGACAGAGGTGATGCTGAAGAAGATTCAGGACTCGGAGCGTGAGCGCAAAGCGATAGCCGGTGTGACCAAAGCGGCTCGTGAACGCTCCAAAAAGAACCTGCTGAACAATCCCAAGCTGCGAGATTGCCAGGTGCACTACAACGACGCCAAGCCCGTCAAGTCAGCGAAAGATTCAGATGACGATCTGCGCGATGAGACATGCATCTTCATCACGGAGGGTCTGTCGGCATCCGGCAGCATAACCAAGAGCCGTGACGTACGTACACAAGCCGTGTTCTCACTGCGAGGCAAGCCTCTGAACAGCTACGGGCTGAGCAAATCGGTAGTGTATGAGAACGAAGAATTCAACTGTCTGCAATCGGCGCTGAACATTGAGGACGGGTTGGACGAGCTGCGCTACAACAAAGTGATAATAGCAACTGATGCGGATGTGGACGGCATGCATATCAGGCTGCTGATGCTGACGTTCTTCCTTCAGTTCTTCCCTGACTTAGTAAAAAAGGGACACGTATATATCCTGCAGACGCCCCTGTTCCGCGTAAAGAACAAGAAAGAGACACGCTACTGCTACAGCGAGGACGAACGCCTAAAAGCCATTGACGAGATAAGCACACCTGAGATAACGCGCTTCAAAGGTCTGGGAGAGATCTCGCCCGACGAATTCAAAGGCTTCATAGGCAAGGATATCCGTCTGGACCAAGTCACGCTACGCAAGGAAGATGCTGTGGGAGAGCTGCTGAACTTCTTTATGGGCAAGAACACCTCAGAGCGACAAGATTTTATCATCAACAATCTGGTAGTGGAAGAAGACGATGTGGAGTAATGATACCGGTTGCTGCGGTCTGCATGCAGATTGTGAGAAAGGATTGCGTATCCTGCGCGATGAGAGCTTGTACTACAACGATGAGGAGTTAGATGCATACAAAGGTATCGATCCCGAAGACTACACTGCCGAGCAGTCAGCAGAGATCCGTGAAGTATTCGAGACCCTACAGCCCCAAGAAGTCAGCGACTGGGTATGCGCGATGCAAGCACGGGGAATCAACCTGCCTCCTGATGTACGCGAAGAAGCCCTGCTGATGATGAGCGAGTAGCCACTATACGACACGGAGACCGTTTTGGCACGGAATTTGCGTTGTATTAGACAAACCATATAAGCGAACAACAAAAATGAGCAAGCAAGACAAACGCGACCATTTGTACATGCGTATGGCCCGCACGTGGGCAGAGAACAGCTATTGTGTCCGGCGCAAGGTCGGTGCGCTGCTGGTAAAAGACAAGATGATCATATCTGACGGCTACAACGGTACCCCCTCAGGATTTGAGAACGTATGCGAAGATGAAAACAACTTAAGCAAGCCATACGTATTGCACGCCGAGGCCAACGCCATCACCAAAGTAGCGCGCTCGAGCAACAGTTCGGACGGCGCGACGCTGTATGTGACCGCATCGCCATGCATGGAGTGCTCCAAACTGATCATCCAAGCGGGCATCAAACGCGTGGTGTATGGCGAAAAGTACCGGCTGATGGACGGCGTGGAGCTACTGGAGCGAGCAGGTATTCAAGTGGATTATATGCCGGATTAAGTTGAAAGTTGAAGTTGAAAGTTTATATGAAGAAATATATTTTACCAACAGTATCCGTATTGTGCATTGTTGTCGGGTTCATCATCGGCAACGCCGTGAGTAACAAAGTTAATGCACAGCACTTCTACATTCAAAACGGCCAATTGATGATGGCACCCTCGTCAAAGACCGACCAAATGTTGCAGTTGATGCAGCGTTCGTATGTTGATTCACTGAACATCGATTCGATCACCGATGTGGTGCTGGACGATCTGGTCAAGCAGCTTGACCCTCACTCGTCGTACATCCCGAAGAAAGATATCGAGCTGGTGAACTCGGAGTTGTCGGGTTCGTTTTCAGGCATCGGTGTGCAGTTCACCATCCAGAACGACACGGTGAACATCGTGGCAGTTATCTCCGGCGGTCCGAGCGAGCATGTAGGTGTATTGGCCGGTGACAAGATCGTGATGGTGAACGACTCGGTATTCACGGGCAAGGGTACAACCAACGAACGCGTGATGCACACCCTGCGCGGGCCGAAAGGCACAGAGGTGAAGCTTGGCGTTATGCGAACAGGTACGCCCGAGATACTCAATTTCACCATTGTGCGCGGAGATATACCTGTTCATTCGGTGGACGCCTCATTCATCATTGAGCCGAAGGGCAGCAAAGCCAAGATTGGTTTTATCCGCGTCAACAAGTTCGGCGAGACCACGTACAAGGAGTTCATCAATGCCCTGGCAGAGCTGCGTTCGCAGGGAGCCAGCGAGTTTATTGTTGACTTGCGTGAGAATAGCGGCGGATACCTTGATCAGGCAGTTAAGATGGCTAACGAGTTTCTGCAAGCCGGCGACCTGATTGTCTATTCCGAAGGCCGCGCCTATCCACGCTACGAGGCTCGCGCGAACGGTGCAGGACGATTCAAAGATGTGCCGCTGGTAGTGCTGATTGACAATTTCTCAGCCTCGGCATCAGAGATTTTTGCCGGAGCGATGCAGGACAACGACCGCGCCACGATCATTGGTCGCCGTTCGTTTGGCAAGGGGTTGGTGCAACAGCAGTTTCCGTTTGCCGACGGCAGTGCCGTACGTCTGACGGTGGCGCGCTACTACACCCCTTCAGGACGATGCATACAAAAACACTACACCTTAGGGGATACCGAATCCTACCAACGCGATCTGGAAGAGCGATTCGACCACGGCGAGTTCTACTCGGCTGACAGCATCCATTTTGCCGACAGCACGACCTACCGCACCAAGAAAGGACGCATCGTATATGGCGGCGGAGGAATCATGCCGGATATCTTTGTAGGCCGTGACACGACGCAGAACAGTCCGTACTTCAACATCGTCAGCAACCGCGCGTACACCTATCAGTTTGCGTACCGCTATGCCGATAGCCATCGCAAGCAACTAGCTAAATACACCAAGTGGCAGGATCTGGAGAAGCACCTGCTGGACGCCAACTGGCTGCCGGAGTTCGTGAAGTTCTGTCAGGATAAAGGCGTTGAGCCTAACCAAGCCGAACTCGCCAAGTCACGTAAGATGCTCGTCCGGATTGTGAACGCGTATATCGTGCGAGACATCATGGGTGACGCAGGGTTCTTCCCATTGTTTGAACGCGATGATGATATCACCATTCGTGCCATCGAACAACTGACCAAGTAGAAAAAATTGCATGTCAGTATTGTCAATCCGGTCACCTCGAGCGGATGTGAGGGCGCGCACGCACTTTACCAGCAGTGCACCCACTTTGCGGCGGACACAATAACAGTTTTCCGCCCAAGTGCGAGCCATGCGCATATATAGAGAGTCGCGTTGATATTGTTTAGTAATCTTTTCTGTTCGTTTATCAATTACCGGTTTTGATATATTCGAGTGCTCTCTCAAGCTGTGTATCCTGACCGTTTAATAAATACTTGGCGGTATCCAAGGTAACCTCAATGTCCGGGGTAATACCGACACTTTCCAGGATCTTATTCTCTTCACCGTACAAAGAGATATTTCTCGGACAATAAACATATACCGGCGTGACGTTCTCCACTCCGAAACAACCGCTGTAGTCGAGGCTGTAGTAGGTGGGGTCGTCAATCAGACAACTCAATCCGCCCCACGTGCGTGTACCAATCAGTTTGCCGTTCTTGCCCGGCATATTCTTCGCACCCCAAGAGGTAATCTCTGCCATGGAAACGGAGTTCACGTTCGCCAAAACGACCACCGGCTGTTTGTCAATCACTGCGTGCTCGGCGGGATAGGTGGGGAATCTGAACGGCATATTGGGACCGTAGTCCAGTCTGCCCATGCCGTTCTTCGTACGCATCGTGTGCGAAATAAATCCGCCGGACGGGAGAAGAGCACCTAATACATACTGGTAGTCAGATGCATTTCCGCCACCGTTATTACGTAAATCGATAATCACACCGCCAAGCTCATTGTTCTTGCTCAGTACCTGAATGGTGTCGAACCAGTGATGCCATATACGGTTGATCGCCCATTGGTAAGAGGCATAGACAGAGGAACTGTCTTCCTGTAGAACGGTTGTGTCGAGATGTTTGCCCAACGCAAAACTGCTGAACCGCAGGTAAGCTATGTTACCCGGGAAAAGGGCATAGCAAATAGATCGCAGTTCATTACGATTGGCCATCTGATTATCCACCGGCTGAATATTGATATCCATCATTTTACAGGGTATTCGATATACCTCGCAGAAGAAATTATAATCCGTTATGAGCGTAGGTACATCGCTGCCATTATTGATGCGGTCGATAAAATTATTGGCATTTTCCTGCATGCTCTCAATCACAGTCCGGAGCGAGTCTGCTGCCGCGGAGGTACCTTGGGCAGGCAGGGTGGCGATGAACGCCGGAATCTTACTCAACACCAACTTGCTCATCCTGAAAATATGTTCTCTGGAGGGCATAGAGATGTTTGTCTCGTCAAAATCGAGCATTCGCCATTCACCTGCGTTGATATAGTAATGCAGGTCAGTGGAGTTGTTCCTGTTCCATCTCAGCTCCTCTCCTCGTTCACGCAAGTTGCGTACTGTGGAAGGCGAGTAAGAGAGGTTCTTTCCGGTTTGCATATTCTTGATCTGGACGTATAGGTGACCGTCATGCAGACGGTTCAGCACTTCGCTGTAGAGCGAGTCCAACTCCTTGTCGTCCACTCTCGTTTGGCGGGTGGTGTCGTCCAGTGCCTTGAATTTAGGCAGGTACTCTTTATGTACCTGATCCCAATCCACGCCTAACTCTTCCTCGTAATCCCAGATGCCGTAGTTGCAGTTCATTGCGGTCCATAATACCTCGAACTGGGCGGCATAACTCTCTCCGGCGGGCGCAAAAGCCTGGGCATCGTTGTAACCATAGGACAAAATATTCTCTCCTTCCGGACGGCATCCGGCGAGACTCACTACGCAGATGGCAGCGAGGGCAACATATATCTTTATTCTTTTCATCCTTTCACCCTTTCGTCTTAAAAAATATAACTGAATCCGGCTTGCAGACCGATCGTCGTGTTGTATCGGTAGTCCTTAATGTCCATATACTGCTTGACGGTACTGATGAAGCTGTAGTAGCACCGTGCCTCTACGTGCATCGCCCAGTGTTCCGCCAGTTTCCATTCGAGGCCTAAACCGCCTGCCAGGCCGAAGTCGGCACGCTGGTCTTTGGACTTATTGAACTCATAGGCTTGATCGACTTTCTCTATATTATCTGCCAAGTAGTTCCATATCTGCCCCTTCATCTGACTGCTTGCCCAATAGCCTGCATATACACCTACATTCACAAAACCGTGTACTTTCTCGCTGCCGAACATGAACTTAGCCATCACAGGCAGTTGTACATAGGTATTGTAATAATTGTAATGCGTACCCTTGTACATGCCTGAGCGGGCGAACCTATAGTTCTTGGACGCCCCCTCAACCTCTGCACGGAGGGCTACCCAAGGCTTGAATTGGTACTGAGTGAAGATAGCGGCGCTCCATCCCCACGCGCCTTCATAATGGTAGTCGTTCTGGTACTGGGTATTGATGGAGTACCAGTTATAGTCGCCGCCGGCGGAAGCACCCATGCTCCACTGTGCTTGCGCCCCGCAAGCCATGACGGCGAGGAAAATAGTCAACACGATCTTTTTCATCTTATTGGTTGATTAGTTGTTGTGCAAACTCTTTTACGTTGATGCCGTCGAAGGTACCGGACAACAACATCAGCAGGCATTTACCATTTGGATATTTGCCATTTACCATTTTACCATTTATTTGGTCATTTAGGACATTTATTTGTCTGCGTAATGGCCGTAAGCGGCAATGACAAGCACCACTACTTCTGTCTCGTAAATACGATAAACCAGACGATGCCTCTTACTGATTTGTCTTGACCATCGCCCTTCAGGCTTGCCTTTTAATGGCTCGGGATGCCCCGTTCCTGTTTTAGGATGCTCGCGTAACTCTTCAATAAACCTTTGAGCTTTATCAAATGCCTTCGGTTCACTTTTGGCCAATCGGAATAAATCCTCTTGGGCAGTCATCTTAATCTCTACCCTATAAATCATATCCCTGCCGTCTTAAGAATGTTGTTAAATCCTCTCCGGGCAGCATTGCCACCGATGGCCCTTTTTCAGCCTCATCCAGCATAGCGAAATACTCCTCCTTTGTCATGCAAGTTGGGTCGTCCGTCATTTGCTTTACCAAACGGTTCAAATACTTGGCTGCTTTTTTAAGCATTCCCTCATCCTCCGAGATGACTCCCAGGCTACGATATATTTGTGCATTCAATTGTAAAGCGTCCATAAATGCCTCCTCTTTAATTTCATTTTCTGCTGCAAAGATACGAAAAAATCAGCAGATATGCAAATTATTGAGCAATAAAAGTCAGGATTTGTGAACTTTTTGGGCTTTTGATTACAAAACCGGCAACGAGGGGCTAATAAGTGTACTTGACTAACGTAAGAGCTCAACGAGGTGAGGTATGATGAGGTTGAATTGCTACCTTAACAGGAAAGTATTATGCCAAATTGCAATTATTTTTCACTTTTTTGCAAAAATATTTGCATATTTCAAAAAAATATTGTACCTTTGCATCCGCGTTTCGCAAAAACGCCGTTTTGGGGCGTGCTAATTTCTCGTGCGCTTTGTTGCGCAGAGCGCCATCCGATAGCACGATTTGCCGAACGCGTATGGTCGGTTGCCCGAGTGGTTAGGGATCGGTCTGCAAAACCGGGGACAGCAGTTCGAATCTGCTACCGACCTCATGATAGCCGCCAAGTATGGCGGCTATTTCTAATTAAGGAGAGAAAGTGATACAAGACAAGATTATAGAAGAAGTTACCTCCGGTGAGTACAAGTACGGCTTCACCACGGATGTACAAACAGACATCATCGGCAAGGGATTGAACGAGGATGTGATTCGTACTATATCCATGAAGAAAGGTGAGCCAGAATGGCTGCTGGAGTTCCGGCTGAAAGCATACCGCAAATGGCTGACTATGCCTATGCCCCGTTGGGCACATCTGGATATACCTGACATCGATTTTCAGGACATATCCTACTACGCTGCGCCGACGGTGAAAAGTCAGAATTCAAAAGACAGCCAGACGGGCACGAAGCAGGCTGAGATTGACCCTGAGATAGAAAAGACCTTTGACAAATTAGGCATTCCGTTGCAAGAGCGCGCTGCCTTAGCCAGTAACATGGCTGTAGATGCTGTGATGGACTCGGTGTCAGTAAAGACCACATTCCGTGACACACTGGCGGAGAAAGGTATCATCTTCTGCTCGATATCCGAGGCCGTGCGCGAACACGCAGATATAGTAAAGAAATATTTAGGCTCGGTTGTACCCTACACAGACAATTTCTATGCAGCCCTGAACTCCGCCGTGTTCTCTGACGGTTCGTTTGTATATATACCGAAGGGTGTACGTTGTCCGATGGAGTTGTCCACATACTTCCGCATCAACGCCCAGAACACGGGTCAGTTTGAGCGCACACTACTGATAGCCGATGAGGGGGCCTATCTGTCGTATCTGGAAGGTTGTACGGCACCCCGTCGGGATGAGAACCAGTTACACGCAGCCATTGTGGAGATAATTGTGCACGATGATGCGGAGGTCAAATACTCCACCGTGCAGAACTGGTATCCGGGTGACAAAGACGGCAAGGGAGGCATCTATAACTTCGTAACCAAGCGCGGTATAACCTACAACAATGCCCGGCTAAGCTGGACGCAAGTGGAGACAGGTTCGGCTATCACATGGAAATACCCCTCGTGTATTCTGCGCGGAGACAATTCGTCGGCAGAGTTCTATTCCGTAGCCGTGACGAACAACCGTCAGCAGGCAGACACCGGCACCAAGATGATCCATCTGGGAAAGAACACGCGCTCGCGCATAGTGAGCAAAGGTATATCTGCCGGCAAGAGCCAGAACTCCTATCGCGGATTGGTGAAGGTAAGCAGTCATGCCGACAATGCTCGCAACTACTCGCAGTGCGACTCACTGCTGATAGGCGATGCCTGCGGGGCACATACCTTCCCCGTGATGCAACTATCCAACCCTACTGCCATTGTGGAACACGAGGCGACGACATCGAAGATAAGCGAAGATCAGTTATTCTACTGCCAGCAACGCGGCATAGGAATGGAGGACGCCGTGGGACTGATCGTGAACGGATATGCCAAAGAGGTGATGGACAAACTGCCAATGGAGTTTGCAGTAGAAGCGCAGAAACTGCTGCAAGTATCCCTGGAGGGGTCTATAGGATAACAACAAGAAGTCCGGCATCACAGCCGGACTTCTTTGTTATATATGGTGAGCGCTATTGTTTGCACAATTTTGCTTAAGTACGCTCAAGTCCACTCAAGCATAGTGCTTAGATAGACAGCACCTGCATGGCAGCCCACTTGTCAGCCTTGACATCCTTTTTCTCACGGATAGCTTTGCTAAGGGGCACATAGACTATCTCATCGTTCTTCATGCCGATCATGATGCTACGCTGCTCTTCCAACAAAGCATTGACAGCTGCCATCCCCATACGGGAAGCAATAATGCGGTCGTATGCTGTCGGACTGCCGCCCCTCTGCAGGTGACCGAGGATAGTGACGCGCGTATTGTACTCGGGGTGATCCTCCTCCAGCACCTTCGCTACAGCCTGAGCACCACCTTCGATAGCGTGCTCTTGCACGAGTACGATGCTGGAGTTCTTGCTCTTGCGGCGCCCGTGTCCGATTGCAGCCTCTAACTGCTCGTGGACGGTGGAACGCTCGGGTATAATAGCAGCTTCTGCCCCCGAAGCGAGTGCCGCACTCAGCGTTAGGAATCCGGCATCACGCCCCATGACCTCAACGAGGAAGACACGTTCGTGACTTGTGGCTGTGTCGCGGAGTTTGTCGACGCAATCCATGATTGTGTTCAGACTGGTGTCGTAACCGATAGTAGAGTCGGTGCCCCACAAATCGTTGTCGATCGTTCCGGGCAGACCAATCACGGGTATATTGTACTCCTGCGCCAGCAATCGCGCACCGGTGAAAGTGCCATCTCCCCCAATGACTACAAGCGCATCAATCTGCTCGCGTTGCAAGGTATCGAAGGCTTTTTTGCGTCCTTCAGGCGTCTTAAACTCCATGCAACGGGCGGACTTGAGGATTGTACCGCCACGCTGTATAATGCCAGAGACGTCTTGTGAGCTCAGTTCTTTTACTTCGCCATCGATCAGTCCCTGATAACCGCGATAGATACCTTTTGCCTTGATCCCTTGTGCTATACACGAGCGTACGACGGCGCGAATAGCAGCGTTCATTCCGGGCGAGTCACCTCCTGAGGTGAGTACACCAACTGTGTTAATTTTGTACTCCATAGTTTATTATTTTAGTCAAAATCAGAAGTCGAAAGGTCGGGTGCGCCAGAGTGCGCAATCATTATTGTCGGAAATCCAGTTATGTAGATAGTTTATCAGCGACCTGCTGCATGAGCCACAAGGGTGTGGAAGTGGCGCCACAAATGCCAATTTTTATGTTGAGAGTTGAGAGTGGAGAGTGGAGAGAAGTTGGCAAGTTGATAGTTGACAGTTTGTCAGGGACCTCATCGGGTGAGGTGATAAAGAGTGAATTCGGATTGGCCTCTTGGCAGTGTGCAAACAACACGGCTGCGTTGGAACTCTTGGTGCCGCCAACGAACAAGACTATATCCTGCTCTGCTGCAAACTGCTTGAGTTGGTTAACGCGATTGGCTACCGAGCGGCAAATCGTGTCGAAATATTGAAATGAATTGCGTGCGTGCGCCTGAATGAACTCGATGAGTCGGTTAAATTCATCCAAACTCTTTGTTGTCTGCGAGAACAGAAATATCGGTCGCTCGTAGTCCAGATGTTCTGCTTCGGATATATGTTCGATGACGATGGCTGTATTGTTCGTCTGCCCTTGTAGGCCGATAACCTCTGCGTGTCCGCGCTTGCCGAAGATAGCAATCTGCGGCTGCGGGTTGTCGTGTTTGTGGGCGTTGTAGGTCTCGGCTATACGTTGCTGCAGACGTTTGACCACGGGACAAGTGCCATCGATGATCGTGTTGCCGTTCTGCCGTGCTATCCAGTAGGTGCTGGGCGGTTCGCCGTGTGCGCGCAGCAGCACGCGCGCGTTGTGGATGGTTCGCAGATCGTCATAATCGATTGTCTCCAACCCCAACTGCTCCAGCCGCTGCACCTCCTGACCGTTGTGCACTATATCACCCAAGCAGTAGAGTTGCCCCGTTTGTTGCAACTCGTTCTCTGCGCGACGAATGGCACCCGTCACTCCCGCACAGAAGCCGCTATGTGTGTCAATGGTTATTTGCATATAGACCGTTCGCGTTGCTCACTGATAGATCGTTCGTTTCACTCACTGACAGACCGTTCACTGCGTTCACTGACAGACCGCTCGTTTCACTCGCTGATAGATTCTATGCGTCTGTCAGCAGCCGCAGGCAGCGGTCTGTCTTCTGTCAGCGTAGCGGTCTAATCTTGTTATCAAAGATTCCAATGATTGCTTCCATCTGTTCCTCGCGTGTCATGATAGAGTTATCCACCACCACTGCATCTGCGGCTTGCTTGAGCGGTGACTCGGCGCGGTGGGTGTCGCGGTAGTCGCGGTCGTTGACATCGGCAAGCACGTCTGCCATTACGGGCTGCTCGCCTTTCTCTATCAGTTCTTTGTACCGCCGTTCGGCACGCACCTCGGGCGAGGCGGTGAGGAAGAGTTTGAGTTCTGCTTCAGGAAAGACCACTGTACCTATATCGCGTCCGTCCATCACTATGCCGCCATTCTTGCCCATCTGTTGCTGCTGTGCTACCAGGTACCTGCGCACCTCGGGAATAACGGCAATCTGCGATGCACCGTTGCCTACCTCCAGCGTGCGGATCTGCTTTTCCACATCCTCGCCGTTGAGCGTCACGTGCTGTGTGCCATCAGGCTGGATAGCAAAATCGATATGCACCTGTGGCAGCAATGCAATGATATCTGACTGCTGACTGCTGAAGTCTGATATCTTATTTCTGATAGCAAACAATGCCGCGGCACGGTACATAGCACCGGTGTCGATGTATCGGTAACCGGCATATTGCGCCAGTTGCTTGGCGATGGTGGACTTGCCACACGATGAATAGCCGTCAATGGCTACAATGATCTGTTTCATATCTTTGTTATTAGACCGTTCGCGTTGCTCACTGATAGACCGCTGCGCTGACAGAAGACAGACCGCTCGCTTTGCTCGCTGACAGACCGTTCGTTTCACTCACTGATAGATTCTGTGCGTCTGTCAGCAGCCATGGGCTGCGGTCTCTATTCCCCTTCCGGATTCCCGATGAGGGCAGTGAACAGGATATTGCCGTGTTGCTTCTCGCGAATGACGAGGAAGAACGGGCGGTTCACGATGAACTCCGAGGGCATACCTGTTGCCACGTCTCCTCCAATGGTTACAGCAGCAGCCTCGGTGCCCGTCTCGTCCACAGCGAGGTAACATACTTGTTTTACCCACGACAGGTACGTCGGCACGTGACTCACGTGCGGGAACTCAGCCGCGGGACTCAGTGCGCGGGGCATACCTGCTGCCTTGAGATCATCGGTCAGCATACGGCTGTAGGTCAGTTTGAATTTCGGGAACCGTACCCATACATCGTCGTAATACAATTGCTTGAGCATGTCTGCCCAGTCGTCGGCAGTCAGGTCGGCTACCACCTGGCGTGCATCCAAACCTTTGGTCGGCAGCAGCACGTCCATGCAGTATTTGCCGCCTTTGTAACCCATCTCCAGCAGTTGTCCTTTGGACACAGTGGCGTAGCGGGCACTGATCTCGCC
>JAFSPC010000004.1 GCA_017443075.1 Paludibacteraceae bacterium | reverse complement strand
CTCCACCGCATCATCACTGAGCATCAGGTCATAGGAGGTAGCATAGGCTGCTTCCCAAACCATGCGAACGGAATCCAACAGGTAACATGCGCCCAAGTCTATCTCCACCCACTCGTTATCCTTATGCGCCGAGCCCCAGCGGGTGTTCATCTTGCCATCGTTCACACCCTCCGGCAGCGTACCGGCGTTCTCGTACGACGAAGCCGTGACAGGTTTGTTCAATGCAATATTCATCTGCGAATAGGGCAGCACATGAATGGTCGCCGTGGCCTCACCGCCCTCGCAGGAATAGGTGGACGTAAAGTCGCCTTCCTCTGCAGCAAAATACGTGTACGCGCATGAAGCTGCAGCATACCCGAACTGGTTAACCGCACTCACCACAAACTCCTGTATATCTCCCACGGGCATTGTTACCTCTTGTGGCGTGATGGTTACGCCGGTTATTTTCTCTCCCTCCAGTACAATCAGCGTCAACGTAGCCGTCACGCCTTGCACCGTGGCACTCACCACTACTTCGCCTGCAGCCTGCGGTGTCACGCAGTTGCCCTGCAGTTGTGCCTCACCACTGACTATGGCAAATGTCGGTTCGGCAGCAAGCACACTGCCTTGCACATTATATGCCGTGGCACTCAATGTGGCAGATTGTCCTTCCGTCAGCACCGTATCGGTGGCAGCCAACGCGACAGCAAACACCTTGCCAGCATCGCCTTGCAGCGGACGGCCGTATGCCTCAACCTCGTACAGCGAGATGCCGTACTGTGTAGCGCGTTCAACACCTGTCAGGCGGATATACCTGCCTCTTGATTCTTTGCGCTGCGCCATCAGCAACCGCGCCAGTTCTACACGCTCCGTGCCTCCGGATGAAGTGAGGGTGACTGACTGCCAATCTTGGCTATCAGCGCTCAGTGCAATGCTATATTTGCTTGCATACGCCGCCTCCCACCGTAAAACGAGGTGGTCGATATAGCATGTTTCGCCCAAGTCGATAGTGATATATTCGTTGTCACGATGCTGTGATCCCCAGCGTGTATCCAATTTGCCGTCGTTCACTCCTTCGGGTTTGGTGCCGGCGTTCTCGAACGAACTGGCATTTACCTGTTTGCCTAACGCGAGATTGGGGTACGGCAGATCCCACGCCAGTTCGTCTTTCACGTTCGAAACAGGCTCATCAGCGATGGTGGTCGTCACTTGTTTGCGATTGCCGTCGGTGACAGTCAGACCGGGTTGAACGGTCAACGTCTTATCTACTGCGCCGAAGAAGTGCACCGTTATATCCGCTTTGTCGGAATTATATACGGCATAGGTCGTTACGCCAGTCTGAGTGTTCGTGTACGCACAGGCGAGCGGGTAATCAGCATATATATCATAGCGTTTCTCGCCCAATCCCTTGTGGCTGTGTGCCAGCCAATAGGTTATACCGCCTGTATCGGGATTCTTGGCGAGCGCCTTGCCGGCTTTATCCAACCGATCCCACACGCGGGCGGCACTATCCGGCTCAAACAGCGAGAGGTAACTCAGGCACACGTTGCCCAAGCCAGACTCATCGCCCAATCCGCCTGTAGCAGCCTCGTAGTCGCCCACCTCTTTGCCTTGATACATCTGCGTATAATCCCAGCGAGTGAATTCGAGGTCCTCGCAGAAGAAATTGGTCAGTATAGGCGAAATCGGCAGCCATTGGATGGAGTGCATCCATACGGGGTCACCCGAGAACCACGTCCACCACCCTACGCCTTGCATCGTCAGGTTGCAGCAGTAAGGGTGCTTGTATTTGGTATAATCAATGTTTCTACGCTTGCGGTCGAACCAATACTCGGCAGCAGCATGGGTCTCTAATGTGTAGCCGAAGATTCCTGCCTCCAGCATCTGTTGGTCACCTAATGCGGCACCTAACATCCATACACCACCCCAGCCTTGTATAGCCTCACTCGTGCTCTCCTGCCCGTTGCCGTTGCCGCCATTGCCCAAGCCTCCAGCGAACGAATGTCCGCAATACGGGTCTAATGTTCTGAACCATGGTTCGAGTACACTTTCACTTTCAGCTATAAGCGAAGTTGTATTTCTTTCCCAATTCGCATAGTCGCGTGCCACCTCACGCGCCATGGGTCCGTACTGCTCGCAGAAATCTTCATCCAACATACACAGCACTGCCGAGGCATATACAAAGTAGCCGTAGTGGAAGTGGTGGTCGTTGAACGTATCGCTATCGTATGAACAATCGAAACCTACCATAGCGCCCCAGCGGTTGTAGCGGGCAAAGTACCTGCGCAGTTCGCCCGGTGTATAGGTATACCAGTCAATCAGGTTCTCCTTGAGCCGTTGCTTAGCCAAGCGGAATGTAGCCGTATCACCGGTCTGCAAAGCAAAAGTCATGTAGTGCATCATCTGCGTCAGTCCCTTGCCCCCCCAATAGGTGTCACCTCCAAAGGTGCCGCGTGCAGCATAATCGGCATTCAGCGCCTGCATCCTGTCGGCGGAATAGCCTTCCGCCCACTCCAACGGTTGCGGAAAGAACGGCAACATGCCGTGAACCGTGTAGTTGAAAGTAAAGCGGTTGCCCGCATATAGGCGCATCGTACCACGCGGCGAGAGATAGGTACTACTCAGCTCCGTGTAGGGCACATTACTATTGATGAACCAATCCGCCGTTGCTACATGATAGTAGTGATGCGGCAAGAAGCCTATCAGGCAAGGGGCAGTTGACGACCACGCTCCGGTAGAAATATGTTGAGTGGTTAGGCTAAATGTCGTGCTTAGTAGCGAGGCATCGGGTATATATTCATACCCCACCTGCGTGCTACGCGGCACTCGTTGGGCACACTCAGCAACCGTGGCTGCCGTTACACCCTCAGTCAGCAGAGCGATAATCGTCCACTGCTTGCCTGAGGCTTGTTGCTGCATCACATAGTATTTGTTGGCATTTGGATTAGTTACATTTACGCTGATATCACTTGTTTCAATCCAAATAATCGGTGAACCGTGTACGCAGGTTACTCTAACCCACGCATCGCCATCCTGCATGATGAACGACATCATGAAGTCCGACCAGCTATCCACCAATGCCTCACTAAATGCAGCACGCTTACCCGTTGAGGCGTTGGCAAACGACATACTGAGCGGTGTATCCCACTTGACTTCACAGCCCGTAGGCTCCCAATGATCAGGATAACCAATTTCTACACCTTGTGCTGTTGCTTCCACCCACCCCGGGTACATCCATATCTTACCCGTCCATTGGTTCACCAAGGCGTGCGTCCACCAGTCGTTGGTGGGCAGCACCAACGTGCCGTGCCGGCCGCCATCCGGCGAGCCAAGACGCTGCAACAACGAGTCAGGCAAGTACAACCGGCGGTGCTCCATCTGATACGCTTGACTGCCGCTACGTTCATCCGTACGGCTGGCACTCAGCGGTGCAAACGAGGCATACGAACCACCACCCAAGCGAACAGGTTGCTGGGCTATTGATAGATGGATAATGGCCGCTAAAACACCGGATAAAATGAGAAGTCGTTTTTGCATGGCAAGTGAAATGAATCAATTCGGGTGCAAAGGTAGTTAAATAAACTTATATTTGCAAATTCATTTACCTGCAAGTGAAATATTGTGAAATCAAATTTTGATATTTTCAGCTAATTGAAGTAATTTTAGTGAAGTGCTTGAGTAGGTATTTAATCATCGGTCAGGGAGAGCAAATAGTCTTTCAGATTGGCTTGAGCCTCCAACTGCATCTTGCAGCGCATACGGTAGCGCATCATCTCCACGCCTCGGGTGGATAAGCCTAACAGAGGTGCCATCTCCTTGGTGAGCATACCCATGTAAATGTATACGCACAATTTGCGCTCCTGCTTATTCATCCACGGGAAACGTTCGGTTAGGCGCTTGCAGAAACCTGCATTGACCTCATCGAAGTTTTCCTCAAACCGCTGCCAGTCGATACTCTCGTCACTGCTCTTGGCTGCAATGTGCTGCTTCAGTCCTTGCAAGCGTTCCTCCACCTTCTTGACATTGTGCATCTGCAGGTCGTGGAGACACTTATCCAGTTGCTCGGAGGTATAAGCCAGATCCTCTTGTTTGGTTGATTCGTCGTGCATGATACGCGTCAGTTCCTGACTCTTGGATTGCAGACGCAGTTGCGTCTTTTCATTCTCGAGTTGCAGAATCTGCAGTTGTTTCTCATGCAAGGCTTTGCCTCGTTCGCGCTCCGCCATCATGTATAGGAAGTAGCCGATAAACGCATTAACTGCCAACACAATTAGTACCCATAGGGTTCGCGCCCACCACGTTTTGTACCATGGTGGCAGAATAGCAAACGACCACGACTGCGCGACCTCTGTCTGCGCCTTGCCGGCAACGGCTGCACGGCAGATAACCTCCAGCGTGTAGTTGCCTTCCTTCAGCGCCGAGCACTCGTAGTACGCCTGATTGGTGAACGGAGTATATGTTTTGTCGCGTGGCAGCAGGCGATAAGCGTACTGTACGTTGTCGGCAGGTGCTTGGTCGATACTACATGCAAACCGGAGCACATAGCTATCGTATGGCAATTCAAACACCCGTGTCTGCTTCGTGCTGACGGCTGTCGGCTGTGTACTGATGGTTGAGGGCAGAGAACTGCAAGCGGCATCAAGCGATTCGCCGTACACGACCTGCATATCTTGGCTGACAACCGTCACATTACGCAAATAGATTTGCGGAAGGCTGGAAGATACGATATGTTTACGCAACGCAGGCTGCAATTTGCAGAAACCCTGCAATAGTCCGACTACATACCCATCGGGCGTCTCGTAGATGTTTTCAAATCCGCCGACAAAATGTGAATCGCCGTTATACAAGGCATATTCAGGCGAATAAGACGCTGATTCCGGGCTATACGCGCGTATGTACAATGTCCTATCGCGGACGTACAAGAGATTATCATTCGCATCTTTGTAGGTAAGGGCATAGAAGGTCTCTCCGCCTAACAGAGCGAACAACGCGGTATCTCTGCGAAGCGTGCCGTCCGGCTGAACGACCCGGCAATAGGTATTACTGCTGATGAGTATCTTATCCCCCATCCTACTGATATTAAACCAGCTGTGCATTCCGTCGTAAGGCTGAACGGGCTGCTGACGCAAGGTGGTGGCGTCCGTCCAGTCCAGACGAACAATACCATACGCAGCTACTACCCAAATAGCACCGGTCGCATCCACTTGCCAGCGGAAAGCGGTCTCGTCAAATCCGTTCACATTGGTCACCTGCCAATGGGTGTCAGGGCGTTTCGCTGTTGTTGTGCCTGCGGATGTTGAGAACTGTGTGTTTGTGAGTAGCCGAAAGCCGGAATACGTACCTGCCAACAAGCGTCCGTCAGGTAGTTGGCGCACCTGCCAGAAGCCTTCATCTGTGCAGATGGGTATAAGACGGGTACCTTCCACGAGAAACAGTCCGCGGTTGTGGCAGCAGAACAATGCATCGCCTATTCTGCATAGATTCCACACCTGTCCCATACTCCCCTCCACCAGATGCAACGCATGGTCAGCACCATCGGCGATGTACAAGCCTTGGTTCGTGCCGAGGTAATATCGCTGCGCCACGCCCTCAAGTTTTCGTGTATCGGCTGTCGGTTCAACACACTCCTCGACAGCATAGCCGACACCGTAGTTCACTTGTTCATCATGCAAGTACAGTCTACCGGCAGACAGTTGCACATAGTCGATACCCTGATCCAATCCTACCCACAGATTGCCGAGCGCATCAAAAGTCATTGAGAGGATAGTATTGTTCTGCAATCCCTCGCTGCGCGATATGTACCGGCAGTGGGTGCCATCCGCTTCCATCACCACTATACCTTGCTGCACCGTGCCAACGGCGATCCTGTTGCCTTGTACGGCTAAGGCATACAACTGATTATGCCGGATGAAGGCATCTGCGTCGGTGCGAAACGGCGTAACCTGTACGCCGTCGTACGCGTACAATCCACCTAAATCGGTAGCAATCAGAAGCCGCCTTTCATCCAGCGCTTGAATCCCTCGCACCTCGTATTTGCCAATCGCATCGGAACCATGTATGCGGTTCATTCGCAATCCGGATAGCAGGTATAAGCCATCGCCCGTACCGACATAGATAGCTCCGCCAACCTCTTGTGCACAAAATATACGGCTATCCATAGGCAGTATCTGCACCTCAGTCAGACG
>JAFSPC010000053.1 GCA_017443075.1 Paludibacteraceae bacterium | reverse complement strand
TTCTTGACATAAGGTGCCATGGCTTTTTGCAAAGCCTGCTCTTTGTCGGAAGTCACGTTGGTTTGACCTTGTCCGTTGCATGCTACCATAGCCATGGCGCATGCAGCGCATAGAATGAATTTGAAAATCTTTTTCATTTTGATATAGTATTTATATATTACACAATTAGGGGTTCACAATATGTGGGGTTGTATCGATGGGTCGCAGCGAGGCTGTGCAGCACTACTTATAACTGGAAGAATCCTGCATATACGATGCCTATTGCAATCTGCGGCTCGTCGTTATATATCTTTCCCTTGGTACCGTCGGCGCGCGTGCCGTGCTTAAGAATACCGTATGAGAACTCCGCCTTGACGCCGATCTGCCTGATGGGGAAATAGTTGATACCTACTGCCGCGCGATGTCTGCCACACCAGGCGTACATGTCGGTGGGCTGATTGTCGTAGCGGAACATGGAATCATAGTAGTCGTACCTACCAAAGAGGTACAACTTATGGCTGTTGACCTTGGTATCGCGGCTGAGGGATAAGAAATCGTAGCCCAGTTCAATGCCCGCTGCGATAGCATCGCTTGCCACCCACTGCTTGCTGCTGACACTACCTTTGCGCATGGCAATATTATACTGCGTGATAGCCGCAGCATCGCTAAGATGCCCGTAAACGGCACTGCCGCGAAGTATCAAACCATAATCATTATATGCAAAATCGAAAGCGCCAATACTGACTGTACCTTTGACACCGGCATAGGTGCTGGCATCGAGTTCGACATTACTCTTACTGAGCGTGTTACGGAACGAATTGCCGCAGTAGCCGCTCAACGACAGACGCAACCCCTTGACGCCTGTATAGTCAAGGCGGGCTGCTCCGGCAAAAACGTTCGCTAACTTAAATTCATACGGGCTGCCTGCTCCGGGTTTGACCCAGTTCTTGCGATTGAAGCGGTCACTATCCAAGCCGGGCAGGAACATAGCCTGATAATGCCATCCGTTAGGAGTGCTACCCATAAAGGTGAGCCCGACCTCATGCCATGTGCTGGGAATGATGGTAAACTCCCCTTCATTACGATAGACTGAGAAATACTCGGTGGGCTCGTGATGCGCGTTGAGTCCGCCAACAGGTATAACTTGCATACCGGCGCGTATAATGGCATAGCGGTTGAACTTCTTTTGCAGCCAGAACTGCTCCAATGCAACCTCACCGCCTCGCTCAATCTCAGCCTCGTACTCACCGCCTTCTTCCTCCTCAATCTCCACTGCAGACTCAGTGCCGCCATGCTCAAACTCGATTTCCGTGCCCATACTCCAGCCTTTGCCAAAGTCGTAGCCCATATAAATGACCACATGCGGCAAGTCGAACTCGCCATAATGGTCGCCGGCATACTTCTCGGGGTTCTTGCCATACCGAAGATAATTGTTGGAATAAAAACAGTGCTTGGCAGTGATCTCACCATATCCACCGATAGTGAATCTGCCATGTCGGGTGCGGGGTTGCTCAGCAGCCTTCTGTTGCACACGAGTGCTATCATCCACTTGGCTGTTGGCGACAGTATTCCCCATTTGTTGGGATAGGCTATCCTTGCGTTCCAAGCGCTCAATGCGCTGAATGAGGGTCTGCAGGTCGGCAGCGCTAACTCGCACAGAGTCCTCAGCATGCACACTCAAAGCACAAATAATCAGCAATATAGAAAGAAATATATGCTTATACATGATGTTATTTTACTCGTTTCATTTTGATAGTACAAAGGTAGTAATTTTTTTGTGTTTTCACAATCCCAAAATGTTGGCATTTTGCGTTTTAGTATTGCAAAAGTGATATTTTTTTAGTAACTTTGCATTCGCAAAAAGTGAAAAAGGCAACAAGCAGAACCAAACTGCATGCCATGGCGAAGAGCCATCAAGGCACACTAAAGCCTACAAAAATCATGTACAAAGCAACAGATAAGATATGTGATCTGATGTCGCAAGAAGAAGATGCGATACAGATTATCAGCCGTTTTGGTTTAGGAATGGGCGTCGGTGAACAGACTATAGCCCAGACCTGCGAGTCGCATGGCGTACATACACCGACGTTCTTAGCGGTAGTGAACTACAAGGTGTTCAAGCAACGCGCCTTGCCGGCTGACATTGATTTGCCCACCTTGCAGTGCTATCTGCACAATGCGCACACGTATTTCTTGGATTTTCATCTGCCACGTCTGCGTCGTTCGCTGATTGAAGCCATTATACCAGCCGACCCTCTGACAAAGATTCCCGGCCTCATATTGCGCTGCTATGACGAATTTGTAGATGAGATTCGCACACATATTGAGCATGAGAACGAGGGGCGCTACGACGAGCATGAGCATGACGACCAGCGTATTACCGACAAACTGTCGGAAATAAAGAATCTGATCATCAAGTATTACCCCACAAGTCCGATGACGGATGACGGCAATGTGACCTACACGCTGATTGGGGTAATGAGCGAGCTGTGGCACACCGAGCATGATTTTGCCGACCACTGCGCGATAGAGGACGACATTCTCCGCCCTGCGCTGCAGATGGTTCGCCCGGAAAGCAAGCAGCGCAAACCTGCCAAAGAGACAGAGGAACTGAGTGAACGCGAGAAAGATGTACTCATACAACTGGTGCGCGGACTAAGTAACAAGGAGATTGCTGATGTGCTGCATATATCTACACACACAGTAATATCACATCGCAAGAACATTACCCGCAAACTGAATATCCACTCCACGGCAGGACTGACGATTTATGCTATAGTTAACAAGCTGGTAGAGCTGAACAGCCTTGATAATTACTAAGGCTAACCTATAGATAATTATTCAGTTCACCCTGTACTCAGCAATACAAATTGTGCCGGCACACAAGTGTCGGCACAATTTGTATTGATCAATCATTATCCGGTCGGTCCAATGCCCAGCGAAATCCTACATAAATCTTCCACCCTGTAGTAGGCGCCCAGACCATGGAGGCATCGAAAGGCAAAGAATAGTCCATCATGACTTGCCCCTGCGTGTCATACGTACCTACAATAGGATGCTGCTGCGTAAAGTTAGTCATATTCTCAGCCCCAACGTACAATGAGCACGTGCGCCAATACTTGGTCACTTGCGCCAAGAGTTGCGGATACCATTTATGGTACATACTACCGTTGCTTGTGTAGTATTGTCCGCCATCCGTCAAGCGTGGGTAGCGCATATTGGCTCCGGACGCCTGATACCAGTCAGCCACCACACCGTCAGGCATACGTCCCGGGCCGTTGAACTGTGCCGTGACATCGAACTGCCAATGCTTGAGCGGAGTGACATAACTCATGGTGATAAGCCCCTTGAAGCGGTTCTGAAGAGCCTTCTCGCGCAACACATACGAGGCAGGCATTGTACCACCCTGGGTATAGGAAGAGGTCTGTCGCACATCGTTGTACCGGAAAGCCGCTGTGATAGTCCAGCCACGCAGCACCTCCATTGACGCCTCAATCTGCGCCGTATGGCTAAATGCCTGTGCGCCTGGTATATCCGTGAGGTTGAATAGCGTGAGCGAACCTGTGGAACGGTCGAGATCAAGCAAGGTGGTCTCGAAGAAACGCGTGTAGTAATATTCGGCAGAGATCTGTAGATTGCGCTTGCCGATGGGGATATCGAACACGGTAGTTAGTCCGGCATTCATGCTACGCTCCTGCCGAAAACGCTGCGGGTAGGTTTCTGACGCCGCGTATGTGTTGTGAACATCCCACGAACGTGTGCTTACCAGATAAGATGCATTGTCAGCTATCACGTTCGGCGAACGGTAGCCGAGTCCTACACTGCCTCGCAGCGTCCACCATTCGAACGGCGCGTAGCGGATATTTAACCGAGGGGTGGCAAACAGACCGTACAGATTGGACCAATCGCCGCGAAGACCGGCAATCATAGAGAGTTGGTCGCCATACGAGAACGTATATTCGGCAAAGATACCCGGAGTAAATTCCTGCCGCCCGAGGTCGCTCGGGAGATCGGTGCCGGAGTACAAGTTGATAGTTTCCCAATACTTGTCATAATTCAGGCTGACGCCTGCGGAGAGTTTGTGGGAGAGTTCCGGGGATTGCTCAAGGTTGAACGATTCATGATTGTGACTATGGTCGTGGTCGTCAGCCCATTTGTTCTGGAAGATTGCATTCAGGTAGCCGTTTGCCTGCGATGCCTTCCATGTACTGCGCCCATAGACATTATGCTGGTCGTGATACGAACCGGCAGCAATGATGCCCAGCGACATACCTGACTCCTCATCAAAGACAAATCCGTTTTTCATGAATCCCTCCACCCTGTCAGAGCGCAAATCTATCAGGTAGGGGTTGGCCGGCAGAGTGCGTCCCATCTTACGCATCATGGGATTGTCGCGCTGGCCGCCATGTCGCTCATCATGCAGGCCTCGGACAAGGAACTGGAACGTATATTCGTCATTCTTGTAATACCAGCGGTTAAGCAGATTGAGGTTACGGTTGAGCGGCATATCCAATACACCATCCATATTGTCATCCATGGGTAGTGCTCCCTCCTGATAATGCGCCAAGACACCTGTAGACAGAGTGCCGAGCATAGGATCATCGGGAATGGGTATATCCCAGCCACCGGTGATGTTAGCCTCTGCATGTAACTCCTTGTTCAGCATCAGGTTGACGGCTATAGGCTGTTGAGTTTGCGGCTTCAGATATTCGACATTAATCTGACCGGTGATAGCCTCGTAGCCGTTAATGACGGACGAGGTGCCTTTGCTAATCTGCACCGCATCCATCCACGGACCGGGGATGTACTCCAAGCCAAAGGATTGCGCCAAACCGCGAACAGCAGGTGTGTTCTCGGTCAGCAGTTGGACATAGGTTCCGCTCAGTCCAAGCAAGCGGATTTGCTTGGCACCGGTAGCCGCATCTGCATACGACACATCAACCGAAGCCGAGGTCTCAAAACTCTCGCTCAGATTACAGCAGGCGGCACGGCATAACTCCCCCTGACCGAACGACTGCGTATCAAAAGCTGAATAACGCGACTTAATAACCGATTGGCGACGAGCCTCAACCGTAACCTCGTCAAGTTGCTGGTCATCGGGCACAAGCACGACCATAATCACTGAGCGGTCTTTGATACGCGTTGTGTCGTTACGGTACCCGATAAATGAAGTAACGAGTAGTTTGGTCTGGCGGATAGGTTCGATTTCAAACAAGCCTTCCGCATCGGTGGTCGTACCCACGGTAGTCTCAGCCCACCACACGTTAGCCCCGGCTAACGGTGCGCCTTGATCGTCAAGTACCACACCATGCAGGTGAGCGGACAAGCTGACACTACCTAACATGGCTATAAACAAAAGATTGAAACGTAAATAATTGGTCATAACAAAGAAGTGATTGGTTAATTACAGACTACAATCGCGCAAAGGCTGTCGCAGCCTTATAGTACGCGTTACGCGGCTATATCCGCGGTGTCTGCTAAAGCACCAACTTCTTTATCTTGCGAAGAACCGCTCTGCCCTTCTCCTTAAGCTCGGGCGGTGACCCTGTATGCAGATATTCAGGCAAGGGGCATTGTGGCAGCCGGATGCCATCTATGGGCACTATGCAATGCAGCACCTCCAACGATTCGGGCGACGGCAGTTGCAGCATAGGCGTCAGACATGTCTGAGTAGAATCAAAGTGGATAATTCCGCAGTGGGCACAATGATCGCACTGCTCGCAACAGCCATGATGAGCATGCGCTGTATGCGCAGCGGCACAATGCGGGCAATGGTGCTCCAACGTAGCGCCACAACTGGTGGCAGCCACCACCAGAGCGGCTGTCATACATAACACATATCGCAAGCACGTACAAAACATGACACTTATGCTACTTGATCACTAACCTTGCGGCATTGCTGCTTGAGTGCGCATCTGCCACAGGCATCACCTGACTCGCCACCGAACGAACCGCCGCAGGCACAACTGTGCCGCCGTTCGGCACGCAGGTAGGCCCATAACCCTACAATCGCGCCGGCTATAATTACTATGGTTAGAATCTGCTGAAGCATTTATCTATCTAAAGGGCACTTCTAAAATACAATTTGCACCACCCATGCCGCCAGCCAAGCTACTAACAGCGAATTGATGACAGAGAACGTTGCCCATCGCCAGC
>JAFSPC010000003.1 GCA_017443075.1 Paludibacteraceae bacterium | reverse complement strand
TATCCTGTTCTATACGGGTCTGACTCACAAGATTGGTGAGGTGCACGATGGTGCTGCAACTATGGACTGGATGGAGCAGGAGCAGGAGCGTGGTATTACTATCACTTCCGCTGCCACCACAACCTATTGGACCTATGGTGGACAGAAGTATAAGATCAACCTGATCGACACTCCGGGGCACGTTGACTTCACCGTTGAGGTTGAGCGCTCGCTCCGTATCCTCGATGGTGCTGTGGCTACGTTCTGCGCCGTAGGTGGCGTTCAACCGCAGTCCGAGACCGTTTGGCGTCAGGCTGACAAGTATCGCGTGCCGCGTATCTGCTACGTTAATAAGATGGACCGCTCCGGCGCGAACTTCTTTGACGTCGTTCGCCAAATCAAAGAGGTGCTCGGCGCACAGCCCTGCCCAATTCAGATACCTATCGGTTCTGAGGAGACCTTCAAGGGCGTGGTGGACCTGATTAAGATGAAAGCTATCCTCTGGCATGACGAGACCATGGGGGCGGAATATTCGATTGAGGATATCCCTGCCAACCTGCAGGCTGAGGCTGAGGAGTGGCGCGACAAGATGCTCGAGGCATGCGCCGAGTTTGACGACGTGCTGATGGAGAAGTATTTCTCCGAGCCCGAGTCTATCACCGAAGATGAGATCAAGGCCGCTATCCGCAAGGGCTGTGTCGAGATGCACATCTTCCCCGTAGTATGCGGCTCTTCGTTCAAGAACAAAGGTGTGCAGACAATGCTTGACGCCGTTTGCGCTTACCTGCCGTCGCCTATGGATACGCCGGTAATCGAGGGTACAGACCCCCGCAATGACGAGGTCGCTACGCGCAAACCCGATGACGCCGAGCCCCTCACAGCGCTGGCATTCAAGATTGCTACCGACCCGTATGTGGGACGTCTCTGCTACTTCAGAGTCTATTCAGGTAAGCTCGAGGCTGGCTCGTACATCTACAACCCCCGCTCGGGTAAGAAAGAGCGTATCTCTCGTATCTTCCAGATGCACTCCAACCACCAGAACCCTGTTGACTTCATCGGCGCAGGCGATATAGGTGCCGGCGTGGGCTTCAAGGATATTCGCACGGGTGACACCTTGTGCGATGAGAACCATCCTATCGTACTCGAGTCCATCGAGTTCCCCGCACCGGTTATCGGTATCAGCGTTGAGCCTAAGTCCCAGGCTGACCTTGATAAGCTCGGCGTTGGCTTGGCTAAACTTGCTGAGGAGGATCCTACGTTCACCGTCAAGACCGACGAGCAGACCGGACAAACGGTTATCTCAGGTATGGGTGAGCTCCACTTGGAGATCATCATCGACCGTCTGAAGCGTGAGTTCAAGGTTGAGTGCAACCAAGGTCGTCCGCAAGTGGCTTACCGCGAGGCTATATCTGCGCCGGTCGAGCTGCGCGAGACCTACAAGAAGCAGTCCGGTGGCCGTGGTAAGTTCGCTGACATGATCGTTCGCGTCGAGCCCGCTGACGAAGGCTTTGAGGGAGCACTCCAGTTCATCAACGAGGTCAAGGGCGGTAATATTCCTAAGGAGTATATCCCGTCTATCGAGAAAGGCTTCTTGGCCGCGATGAAGAACGGCGTGCTCGCAGGATATCCGGTTGACCAACTCAAGGTTACAGTTATCGACGGTAGCTTCCACCCGGTTGACTCCGATCAGCTCTCGTTCGAGATATGCGCACAGATGGCATTCAAGAACGCATGCGCCAAGGCTAAACCGACACTCATGGAGCCTATCATGAAGCTCGAGGTCGTTACTCCCGAGGAGAGCATGGGCGATGTCATCGGTGACCTCAACAAGCGCCGTGGACAGGTAGAAGGTATGGATACCGCGCACAATGGCGCACGTATCGTTAAGGCTAAGGTGCCATTGAGCGAGATGTTCGGCTACGTGACAGTTTTGCGTACCATCACATCGGGTCGTGCTACCAGCTCCATGGAGTTCAGCCACTACGCTCCTGTTTCCTCCAGCATCGCTAAGGCTGTGCTCACTGAGGTAGGCGGACGCGTTGACTTAGTTTAGTTTTTCTTCGGGCATCTTTGGGTTTTTCGTTCGGTCATTATGAACCAACATAACTCCCTTACGAGAAATCCAAACCTGCTCCGAACAAAATCCTAAACGGAAAATAACTCTTGTCGTGCAAGCGCAGGCGTGTGCACACGTACAATAAAGACGCACGTACACATACACACGTACACACGTGTGACGTTGGGTACGGCAACAGAATAAATAAATCAGCCAAGTTCGGCTGATACATAAACAGCAGGTTGAGACCTGCATAAGCAATTAACCCTGTGGGGCGCGAGTCATCCGAGTAAATGACTCTTTGGGTTTCGCGCGCTCTGCAAAACAAACAAAAAACAACAAAATGAGTCAGAAAATTCGTATCAAACTCAAATCGTTCGACCACAATCTGGTGGACAAATCCGCTGAGAAGATCGTGAAGAGCGTCAAGGCTACAGGTGCCAGCATCAGCGGACCTATCGCTCTGCCTACACACAAGCGTATCTTCACCGTTAACCGCTCTACGTTCGTTAACAAGAAGGCACGTGAGCAGTTCGAACTCTCAACCTACAAACGTCTAATTGACATCTATGACTCCAACCAGCGTACCGTTGAGGCACTGATGAAGTTGGAGCTCGCCAGTGGCGTGGAAGTCGAAATCAAAGTTTAAGTTTTAGTTTTTTCTTGGCATCTTTGCTTTTTCGGCTCGGTCATTATGCCCACATAACTCCCTCACTGGAAAAAACAAATCAGCTCAAGAAAAATCCAAAAACAGAATGATACAAACAACAATCAAATGGCTCTGTTTCCCACGGCAAGTGGCGTTAGTGAAAGCGTAAGCCAACCCGCGGGCGAGAACAGGCAAGTAAACAACAAATTAATTATTCAGTCAAACATGGCAGGATTATTAGGAAAAAAGATCGGAATGACTTCCGTCTTTGGTGCCGACGGCAAAAACATCCCGTGCACCGTTATTGAGGCCGGCCCGTGCGTAGTGACACAACTCAAGACTGCTGAGAAAGATGGTTATGATGCCGTTCAAGTAGGCTTCCAGACCAAGAGCGAGAAACATGCCAACAAGGCAGAACTCGGTCACTTCAAGGCTGCTGGAGTTCAGCCCATGCGTCACCTCATGGAGTTCGATGGCTTCGACAAAGAATTGAAACTTGGTGATACGATCACCGTTGCCGACGTATTTGAGGAGAACACCTTCGTTGACGTTATCGGTACCAGCAAAGGTAAAGGCTTCCAAGGCGTTGTTAAGCGTCACGGCTTTGGTGGTGTAGGTCAGTCAACACACGGTCAGGATGACCGTCTGCGTGCGCCGGGTTCGGTGGGCGCTTGCGCTTATCCTTCACGTATCTTCCCGGGTACACGTATGGCCGGCCACATGGGGCAGGACCGAGTTACGGTTCAGAACCTCGTCGTTTTGAAAGTTATCCCCGAGTACAACTTGATCATGGTCAAGGGAAGCGTACCCGGTGCAAAGAATTCAATCGTTATTATTAACAAGTAAGAAGTATGGAACTTAGTATTTTGAACCAAGCCGGTAAGGAAACCGGCAAGAAGGTTGCACTGAATGACGCAATCTTCGCTATCGAGCCTAACGACCATGCAATTTACTTGGACGTTAAGCAGTTCCTGGCTAACAACCGTCAGGGTACAGCAAAAGCTAAACAACGTAGTGAGAACGCTCACTCCACTCGCAAATTGGGTCGTCAGAAGGGCGGCGGCGGTGCACGCCCCGGTGATCTGAAATCTCCGGTACGCGTTGGCGGTGGTACAATCTTTGGCCCCGTTCCACGTGACTATTCCTTCAAACTCAATAAGAAAGTTAAACGTCTCGCTCGCCGCTCGGCACTCAGTCTGCGCGCTTCACAAGAGGCTCTTATCGTTCTCGATAACCTCACCTTCGAAGCTCCCAAGACCAAGGCACTCATCGAGGTTCTCGCTAACCTCAAGGTTGCTGACAAGAAGGTGCTTATCGTGCTCGCACAGAACGACTACAACGTCTTCCGCTCGTCAACCAACCTGCAGAAGGCTAACGTCATCACAGCTGGTGAGCTGAACACATATTCAATCATGAACGCTAACACTGTCATCTTCACCGAGGGTGCTCTGACAGCTGTTGAGGCAACTTTAGCATAAGGAGGATCGAACTATGGCAATTATTATCAAACCAATCGTCACAGAGAAGATGACCGCCGCAGGCGAAAAGTTCAATCGTTACGGCTTCATGGTAGAGCGTACTGCCAACAAGGTGCAAATCAAGAAGGCAGTTGAGGAAATGTACAATGTACAAGTGCTGGATGTAAATACTCTGATCGTTGCTCCCAAAGCTAAGCAACGTTACACCAAGACAGGATTGCTCCGCGGTGAGAAGCAGGCTTACAAGAAGGCTGTCGTTACATTGCACGAAGGTGAAACAATCGATTTTTATAGCAATATTTAACAATGGCTGTTCGTAAATTCAAACCCACTACTCCTGGGCAAAGACACAAAGTTATTGGCGCGTTCGAGACAATTACCGCGAGCGCACCAGAGAAATCGCTTGTGTTCGGTAAGATGAAGACCGGCGGCCGCAACAACACCGGTAAGATGACCATGAGGTACATCGGTGGCGGTCACAAGCAGAAGTTCCGCGTAATTGACTTCAAGCGCAACAAAGATGGAGTACCCGCAGTTGTTAAGACGATAGAGTATGATCCTAACCGTTCGGCTCGTATCGCTCTCGTATTCTATGCTGACGGTGAGAAGCGCTACATTCTTGCACCTAACGGACTGCAAGTAGGTCAAACAATTATGTCCGGTCCCGAGGCTGCTCCTGAGGTAGGTAACGCCCTGCCTATGGCTAACATGCCTCTCGGTACACTGATTCACAACATCGAGCTCCGCCCCGGACAGGGCGCATGCATGGTTCGCTCTGCAGGTACGTTTGCACAACTGTCTTCCCGCGAGGATAAGTACGCAATCATCAAGCTGCCTTCTGGCGAGCTCCGCAAAGTGCTGGCTGCATGCAAGGCTACCGTTGGTGTTGTCGGTAACTCTGATCACGCACTCGAGAAGAGCGGTAAGGCTGGCCGTAGCCGCTGGCTCGGACGTCGTCCGCACAACCGTGGCGTCGTAATGAACCCGGTAGATCACCCAATGGGTGGTGGCGAGGGACGCCAGTCGGGTGGACACCCACGCTCACGCAAGGGATTGCTGGCTAAGGGATACAAGACACGTCACCCAAAGAACCAGTCGAATCAGTACATAATTGAAAGAAGAAAGAAATAACCTATAAAATTGTAGAAACATGAGTCGTTCATTGAAAAAAGGACCGTTTATCAATGTTAAGTTGGAGCAGAAGGTGCTCGCGATGAATGAGGCTAACAAAAAGGAAGTTGTTAAGACCTGGAGCCGCGCATCAATGATCTCCCCTGATTTTGTAGGTCATACTATTGCAGTTCACAATGGAAACAAGTTCATTCCTGTGTACATCACGGAGAACATGGTCGGTCACAAACTCGGCGAGTTTGCACCCACACGTACCTTCCGCGGTCACTCGGGTAATCGGTAATCCATTGAAATCAACATTAACACATTAAATCAAGATTAAAATGGGTGCTAGAAAATATAATGCAGCTCAAGCAATGAAGGAAGCTCGCAAAGGGCAATACTTCGCTAAGCTCAATAATGTTCCTACCTCGCCGCGTAAAATGCGCCTTGTGGCTGACATGATCCGTGGCCTGGAGGTGAACCGTGCTCTCGGCGCACTGCACTTCTCTACGAAGCACGCTGCGCGCTCGCTCGAATTAGTGCTTAAATCTGCCATCGCTAACTGGGAGACCAAGACCGGCAAGAAGGCTGATTCGGAAACTCTGTATGTAACCAAAATAACAGTTGATGGCGGTATGATGCTCAAGCGTCTGCTCACCGCCCCGCAAGGTCGCGGCTATCGCATACGCAAGCGCTCCAATCACATCACTGTATATGTAGATACAAAAAATACTAACGCTGAAAAGTAAACAGACATGGGACAGAAAATTAATCCAATAGCAAACCGCCTCGGTATAGTACGTGGTTGGGACTCCAACTGGTTTGGCGGTAAGAAGTACGGAGATACGATCCTTGAGGACAGCAAGATCCGCGAGTATCTGAACGCCCGTCTGGCTGAGGCAAGTATTTCGCGTATCGTAATTGAGAGAACTCTCAAGCTTGTGACCGTAACTGTTTGCACCGCTCGCCCCGGATATATCATCGGTAAGGGTGGTCAGGAGGTTGACAAACTGAAGGAGGAACTGAAGAAAATCACCAAGCAGGATGTACAAATCAATATCTTTGAGGTGAAACGTCCTGAACTTGATGCTACTATCGTAGCTACCAAGATTGCCCGTCAGCTGGAGGGTAAGATCGCTTACCGCCGTGCTGTCAAGATGGCCATCGCATCTACTATGCGTATGGGGGCAGAGGGTATCAAGGTGCAGGTCAGCGGCCGTCTGAACGGTGCCGAAATGGCGCGTAAGGAAATGTACAAAGAGGGACGTACCCCCTTGCACACACTCCGTGCCGATATCGACTACTGCCACGTGGGCGCGCTTACTAAGGTAGGTATCATCGGTGTAAAGGTTTGGATCTGCCGTGGAGAAGTTTATGGCAAGAAAGACCTGGCTCCTAACTTCACAGTTAAGCAGGAGGGACGCGGTGGCGAACGCCGTGATGGCGAACGTCGCGGTGGTTTCCGTCGCAACAAGAAACAATAATGTTTAACCAAATTGTAGAACAGAACAGTTATGTTACAACCTAAGAAAACTAAATTCCGCCGCTCGCAAAAGGGCCGTATCAAAGGCAATGCGCAGCGCGGTAACGAACTGGCATTCGGCTCGTTCGGAATAAAGAGTCTGGGTACGATCTGGTTGACTGGTCGTCAAATCGAGGCTGCACGTGTGGCTGTTACCCGTTATATGCAACGTCAAGGACAAGTGTGGATTCGTGTCTTCCCGGACAAACCTATCACCAAGAAGCCTTTGGATGTTCGTATGGGTAAAGGTAAAGGTGCTCCTGAAGGATTCGTCGTACCATTGGAACCCGGACGTATCATCTTCGAGATTGACGGCGTATCGTATGACGTAGCTAAAGAGGCACTCCGCCTCGCTGCTCAGAAATTGCCGATTTTGACTAAGTTTGTTGTGCGTCGAGACTACGACCCAACCCAAAATGTATAATGGATTATGAAAACTGCTGAAATTAAAGAATTAACCACTGCTGAAGTTGAGGAGCGCCTGGCTGCTGAGAAAGAGTCGCTGCAACGCATGAAAATCAACCACAGCATCTCTCCGCTCGAGAATCCTATGCAGATTAAGGTGGCTCGCAAGAACATCGCACGTCTGGCTACGGAGTTGCGCAGCAGAGAATTAACAAAGTAAATTTGACGAACACATGGAAACAAGAAATCTAAGAAAAGAGCGTGTAGGTGAAGTCGTTTCCAACAAGATGGATAAGACGATTGTCGTAGCCGTTAAGTGGAAAGAGAAACACCCCATCTATGGCAAGTTTGTGAACAAAACTCGCAAGTTCCATGCTCATGACGAGAACAACGAGTGCGGTATCGGTGATATCGTACGTATCATGGAGACCCGTCCCCTGAGCAAGACTGTTCGTTGGCGTTTAACTCAAATCATCGAAAGGGCTAAGTAATATGGTACAGCAAGAATCAAGGCTCGTTGTAGCCGACAACTCAGGAGCAAAAGAGGCTCTGTGCATCCGCGTACTTGACGGAACGAAGAAGCGCTATGCTTCACTCGGTGATACGATCGTTGTAGCCGTTAAGGGGGTTATACCTTCAAGCGATATCAAGGATGGTACGGTTAGCCGTGCAATCGTGGTACGCGTTAAGAAGGAGGTACGCCGTGCCGATGGCAGCTACATCCGTTTTGACGACAATGCGTGCGTACTTATCTCCAACGCAGGAGAACTACGCGGTAGCCGTATCTTCGGCCCCGTTGCTCGTGAGCTCCGTCAGACGAACATGAAGATTATTTCGTTGGCACCCGAAGTGCTCTAATCACTTAAATAGTTTAACAACATGACAAAGTTACATATCAAAAAAGGTGATATCGTCTATGTAAACGCCGGTGGTTCGAAGGGCAAGACGGGACGCGTGCTCGAAGTGCTCAAAGAGAAACAACGTGCTATCGTAGAGGGCGTTAATATGGTTTCCAAAGCCACTAAGCCCAGTGCGAAGAATCCGCAAGGCGGAATAGTTAAGCAGGAGGCCCCCATCCATATTTCTAACCTGAATCCTGTCGAGGACGGCAAGCCCGTACGCGTAGGACGTCAGCTCAAGGATGGCAAACTCGTGCGTGTAAGTAAAAAAACAGGTAAAGAAATTTAACAATGAATACAGCGAGTTTAAAACAAGATTATCAGGAGCGTATAGTTCCCGCCTTGGTTAAGGAGTTCGGCTATACGACCGTGATGCAGTGCCCGAAACTCGAGAAGATTGTTCTCAATCAAGGTTTGGGTGAGGCTACTGCTGATAAGAAAATCATCGAGGTCGCTCTGACCGAGATGACCACGATCGCCGGACAAAAAGCTGTAGCAACACTTTCTAAGAAGGATATTGCGCAGTTCAAGGTACGTAAGAAGATGCCTATCGGTGTTCGCGTAACCTTGCGTGGCGAGCGTATGTATGAGTTCCTCGAGCGTCTGGTGCGTGTTGCTCTGCCGCGTATCCGTGACTTCAAGGGTATCAACAGCAAGATGGATGGTCGCGGTAACTATACTCTGGGTATCACCGAGCAGATCATCTTCCCGGAAATAAACATTGATAACATCACGAAGCTGCAGGGTATGAACATCACGTTCGTTACCACAGCCAACACCGATGCTGAAGGATTTGCTCTGCTTCGTGAGTTTGGTTTACCGTTCAAAAAGTAAGAGACTATGGCAAAAGAATCAATGAAAGCCCGTGAGGTGAAGCGTGCTGCCCTGTGCAAGAAGTACGCAGCCAAGCGTGCGCAACTTCTCAAGGACGGCGATTACGAGGGTCTGCAGGCACTGCCTAAGAACGCAAGCCCCGTACGTCTGCACAACCGCTGCAAGATCACCGGCCGTCCGAAAGGGTACATGCGTATGTTCGGCCTCAGCCGTATTCAGTTCCGTGAGATGGCTTCCAAAGGCTTGATCCCCGGAGTTAAGAAAGCAAGCTGGTAACAAAACAGACTCCGCAAGTTCCGGAACGTCCGAATCCCAACCCTGCGCTTTGTAGCACAAGACTAAGACTCGGTAGCTCCGGAAGACTGCGGGAGAATATAATTACTCGGGCTATTGTCTAAAAATCAATGAGTTTTAGAAATGCCCATCATCTTTAAACAATGTCAGGATAGTCCTGATAATTTTAAAACAAGTACAACAATGACAGATCCTATCGCAGATTATCTGACTCGGCTCAGAAATGCAATCAAGGCAGGTCACCGTGTAGTGGAAGTACCTGCTTCGAATCTGAAGAAAGAGATCACACGCATCTTGTTTGAGAAAGGTTATATCCTTTCCTACAAGTTCGTGGAGGATGGCCCTCAAGGCACTATCAAGATTGCCTTGAAGTATGATCCGGTTAACAAAGTTAACGCCATCAAGAAGTTACAACGTGTATCCACACCGGGTATCCGTCAGTATGTAGGCTATCGCGAGATGCCGCGCGTATTGAATGGTCTGGGTATCGCTATCCTTTCGACATCGAAGGGCGTGATGACCAACAAAGAGGCTCTCGGCCTGAAGTTGGGTGGTGAGGTTATTTGTTATGTTTATTAATGTCGGGAGGAAAAGTGTATGTCAAGAATTGGTAAATTACCTGTAGCTATTCCTGCCGGCGTAACCGTGACAGTTAGCCCTGAGAATGTAGTAACCGTTAAAGGTCCGAAAGGCGAGTTGACACAAGCTATTGACCCCGCTATCAAGGTTGAGGTTGACGGCGCACAGTGTCACGTTACTCGTCCCAACGATGAGAAAGAGACGCGTGCCAAACATGGTCTGTATCGTGCATTGATCCACAACATGGTTGTAGGTGTACACGACGGCTATAAGGCTACGTTGGAGTTAGTAGGTGTAGGTTATCGTGTTGAGCTGGCTAAGCCGCAGTTGCTTAACTTCTCGCTCGGTTATACACACCCGATCTACTTGCAATTGCCGCAAGAGGTAAAAGTTGAGACTAAGGCTGAGCGTAACCAGAACCCGCTCGTAATCCTGGAGTCGGCTGACAAGCAACTGCTCGGTCAGATTTGCGCCAAGATTCGTTCGTTCCGTATGCCGGAACCGTATAAGGGCAAGGGTATTCGCTTCCAAGGTGAAGTTGTACGTCGTAAGGCTGGTAAGTCGGCTGGTAAATAATAGAAAGGAAAAGTTATGATTCAGAAAATAGCAAGAAGACTAAAGATTAAAGCCGCTATCCGCACCAAGGTGTCGGGTACCGCTGAGCGTCCTCGTCTGACAGTATTCCGCAGCAACAGCCAGATTTATGCCCAGGTAATTGACGATGTCAAAGGTGTAACCTTGGCCAGCGCTTCGTCGCTCGGAATCAAAGATAAAATGACCAAGACAGAGAAAGCAGCCCTCGTTGGCAAGGCTATCGCAGAGAATGCCATCAAGGCAGGTGTGACTGAGGTAGTATTTGACCGCAACGGCTATCTCTACCACGGTCGAGTTCAACAATTGGCTGACGCTGCACGTGAGGCAGGTCTCAAATTCTAATAAGTACGATTATGCAAAGAGTTAAAACAACACAAGACCTGGAGCTCAAAGAGCGCCTCGTTGCTGTCAACCGTGTAACAAAAGTTACCAAGGGTGGACGTACCTTCACTTTCGCAGCTATCGTAGTTGTTGGAAATGAGAATGGTATTGTTGGTTACGGCTTGGGTAAGGCCGGTGAGGTTGCCGCTGCTATGCAGAAGGCTACCGAGGCTGCCAAGAAGAACCTGATTCAAGTACCTGTGCTGAAGGGAACTATCCCTCACGAGCAGGAAGCTAAGTTCGGTGGTGCACGCGTTCTGCTCAAGCCCGCATCGCAAGGTACCGGTGTAAAGGCCGGTGGTGCTATGCGTGCCGTATTGGAGAGCGTAGGTGTCAAAGACGTGCTGGCTAAGGCCAAAGGTTCGTCTAACCCCCACAACTTGGTTAAGGCTACCATCGCAGCCCTCGGCGAGATGCGTGATGCACGCATGGTTGCACAGAACCGCGGTGTGAACCTCTCTACAGTGTTTAACGGATAAATCATCAAGAAGATTATGGCAACAATTAAGATTCAGAAAGTTCGCAGCACTATCAAATCACCGAAAGTGCAGAAGGAAACGATGGAAGCCCTTGGTCTTCGCAAGATGAATGCTGTCGTTGAGCATGAGGCTACCCCCGCTATTCTCGGCATGGTCGAGAAGGTGAAACACTTAGTAAAAGTAATTGACTAAATTGTTTTGAAATTATGGAATTGAATAACTTAACACCCGCACAGGGCTCTGTGAAGACAGCTAAGCGTATCGGTCGTGGTCCGGGTTCGGGCCTGGGCGGCACGTCAACCCGCGGTCACAAAGGTGCCAAGTCGCGTTCGGGTTACTCGAAGAAGATTGGCTTCGAGGGTGGTCAGATGCCTATGCAGCGTCGTCTGCCTAAGTTCGGATTCAAGAATATTAACCGCGTTGAGTACAAAGCTATCAACCTGAGCACTCTTCAGGCTCTGGCAGAGGCTAAGCAGTTGGAAAAGATTGGCGTAGCTGATCTGCACAACGCAGGCTTGGTTGGCAAGAACGTGCTGGTTAAGATCTTGGGTAACGGCACACTCACAGCCAAGGTGACTGTCGAGGCTAACGCTTTCTCCAAGTCAGCCGAAGAGGCTATCACAGCTGCCGGCGGAACTGTAGTGAAACTGTAAATGAATTATGTGTCTTGCGCATGCCGGGGTGGGCAGCATGTTTCCCTCGGCTGCGACAAGAAGGCATAAGAACTATTTAAATTTTGATTATGAAATTTATTGAGACTATCAGGAATATCTGGAAGATTGAAGATCTCCGTGGGCGGTTGCTGACCACGTTTTTGTTCGTGCTCATCTACCGCTTCGGTTCATTCATCGTCCTTCCGGGTATTGATCCTACGGCTCTGACAGCCCTTCATGCTCAGACGGAAGGCGGTCTGATGGCGTTGCTGGACATGTTCTCGGGTGGTGCGTTCTCCAATGCTTCGATTTTTGCATTGGGTATCATGCCGTACATCTCTGCATCGATCATCATACAGTTGCTATCCATAGCAGTACCGTACTTCCAGAAGATGCAGAAAGAAGGTGAGTCAGGTCGTCAGAAGATGAACCAGATCACGCGTTACCTGACAGTTGCGATCCTGTTGTTCCAAGGTCCGTCGTACCTCGTGAACCTTTCTGTGCAGATGGCTGCTGCCGGTCAGCACGTAGAGATAGGATTCAACGCGTTCACCATCGTATCGACCATCATCCTTACCGCAGGATCGATGTTCGTCATGTGGCTTGGTGAGCGTATCACCGATCGTGGAGTAGGCAACGGTATATCGTTCATCATCTTGATTGGTATCATTGCCCGTCTGCCGGGTGCATTGATTCAGGAGTTCAGCTCACGTTTGAACGATGCCGGTGGCGGATTGGTTGTGTTCCTGCTTGAGATTGTGCTGCTGATAGCTGTTGTCATGTTTGCTATCCTGCTCGTACAGGGTACGCGTCGTATCCCTGTTCAGTACGCCAAGCGTATCGAGGGTAATCGTCAGTACGGCGGCGTGCGTCAGTTCATTCCACTGAAGGTGAACGCTGCCAACGTGATGCCTATCATCTTTGCACAGGCTATCATGTTCATTCCTATCGCTATCGTCGGCTTCCGTACCGACGGCTCGAATGCCTTTGTCAACGCGTTTATGGATAACAACGGCTTCCGGTACAATCTGGTGTTCGCTCTGTTGATCATCGCGTTCACGTACTTCTATACCGCTGTTATCATCAACCCTGTACAGATGGCTGAGAACCTGAAGATCAACAACGGCTTCATTCCGGGTGTCAAGCCCGGCCGTAAGACGGCTGAGTACATTGATACGATCATGAGCCGCATCACCCTGCCGGGTTCAATCCTGCTGGCTATCATTGCCATCCTGCCTGCGTTTGCCCGCTTGTTCGGCGTGTCGATGGGCTTTGCACAGTTCTACGGCGGTACGAGCTTGCTGATTATGGTAGGTGTGATTCTGGATACACTGCAGCAGATTGAGAGTCACCTGTTGATGCGTCACTATGACGGCTTCTTTGAGTCCGGCATGCGCATCAAGGGACGTGGAGCTATGGCATACTAAACACTTGTAGCGTATAGTATGATTTATTTGAAGACAGACGAAGAGGTCGAACTCATGCGGCAGAGCAACATCCTGCTGTCGAAGACATACGCCGAGGTGGCAAAGCACATCGTGCCGGGTGTGACTACCGCTGAGTTAGACCGCATCGCCGAGGAGTATATCCGCGATAACGGAGGTATTCCTGCCTGCAAGGGCTACGAGGGTTTTCCCTGTGCATTGTGTACATCGGTCAACGAGCAAGTTGTGCACGGCATCCCGTCGGAGAAAACGGTGCTGAAGGAGGGAGATATTATCACCATCGACAGCAGCATATTGCTGAACGGTTTTCACTCTGACAGCGCATACACCTTTCCCGTAGGTGAGATTTCCGAGGATGTGATGCGTCTGCTCAGAACGACCAAGCAGGCACTGTATATCGGTATCGAGCAGGCTGTGGCAGGACGCCGGCTGGGTGACATCAGTTATGCCATTCAGAACCATTGCGAGAAAGCCGGCTACGGAGTTATTCGCGAGTTTGTAGGTCACGGCATAGGTCGTGACATGCATGAGGATCCTGAGGTATGCAACTATGGTCGCCGTGGCAATGGCATTGTGCTTAAGTCCGGCATGACGATAGCTATCGAGCCGATGATCAGTATGGGCAGAAGACACATCCTGATTGAAGATGACGGGTGGACTGCCCGAACTATTGACCGCAAGCCGACTGCTCATTACGAGCACTCTGTTTGCATACGCAACGGCAAGGCGGATATATTGTCAACGTTCGATTATATTCAAGAGGTGTTGGGGGACAGATTTATCTGATAGCATCCCTATTAGTTAATCTAAGAGCATCCCTGTTAGTATAAGCAACCAATAAATCTCAGCAGTGAGATAAGCCCTAACAGAGTAAACTCATCCCTCTGAATGCGATAAATCATATTAAGCAAAAGGTTATATTATGGCAAAACAAGACGCAATTGAAGTTGATGGTGTAATCACCGAAGCCCTGTCGAATGCAATGTTCAGGGTTCAGCTTGAGAGTGGTCACATAATCACGGCACATATCTCTGGTAAGATGCGCATGCATTATATCAAGATACTGCCGGGTGACCGTGTTAAACTTGAGATGAGCCCCTACGATTTGACTAAAGGACGTATTTCCTTTAGGTACAAGTAAATAATCGGACGTATTTTGAATACTTTGGCACGGTTTTTGATGCAATAATTTAGGTATTTAGAGTACCCCTATAAAAAAGCTACTACAATGAAAGTTAGAGCCTCAATCAAAAAGCGCAATGCGGATTGCAAGATAGTACGCCGCAAAGGGCATTTGTATGTAATTAACAAAAAAGAACCTAAGATGAAGATGCGTCAAGGATAAGCATCTACACTTAGAAACAGTAAACAAATTATTATCCTTAAGTAATTAATTATGGCTATAAGAATTGTCGGTGTAGATCTGCCGCAGAACAAGTGCGGTGAAGTCGGTTTGACTTACATCTACGGAATAGGTCGTTCGAGCGCAAAGAAGATCCTTGCAGATGCAGGCGTAGACCCAAGCGTCAAGGTAGAGGATTGGACAGACGACCAAGCAGCAAAGATTCGTGAGATCATCGGTGCGCAGTACAAAGTTGAAGGTGATCTCCGTTCGGAAACACAGCTGAACATCAAGCGATTGATGGATATCGGTTGCTATCGTGGCGTACGTCACCGTATCGGTTTGCCGGTACGTGGTCAAAGCACGAAGAATAATGCACGTACCCGCAAGGGTAAGAAGAAGACTGTTGCTAACAAGAAGAAAGCAACGAAGTAATTAACCCACTAAATTATTTGTAGAATTATGGCAAAGAAAACAGTAGCAGCCAAGAAGCGTGTTGTTAAGATTGATGGTGTGGGTCAACTGCATGTAATGTCTTCGTTTAACAATGTGATTGTAACAATGGCAAACGCCGACGGTCAGGTTATATCATGGTCGTCAGCAGGTAAGATGGGCTTTCGCGGCTCGAAGAAGAACACTCCGTATGCAGCCCAGATGGCAGCACAGGATTGCGGTAAGGTAGCCTACGATCTCGGATTGCGCAAGGTAAAAGCGTATGTTAAGGGTCCGGGTCAAGGTCGTGAGTCAGCTATCCGCGCATGTGTAGCAGCAGGTATTGACGTCACTGAGATTATCGACGTAACGCCGATGCCGCACAACGGATGCCGTCCTCCTAAACGTCGTCGTGTATAATAGAAGATTTGTACTTTTTACAGGTCAAAGATTCCCAAACAATCAATTAATCATTTTTAAGATCATAAATTATGGCAAAATATATTGGACCTAAGTCGCGTATTTCGCGTCGCTTTGGCGAGGCTATTTTCGGCCCGGACAAAGTACTTGACAAGCGTAATTACGCTCCTGGTCAGCACGGCGTTAATCGTCGTAAGAAGAATTCTGAGTACGGCACTCAGTTGGCTGAGAAGCAGAAAGCCAAATATACGTACGGCGTGCTTGAGCGCCAGTTCCGTCTGCTGTTCGCCAAGGCTTCTCGTAAGAAAGGTATTACCGGTGAGATTCTGCTTCAGTTGCTTGAGAGCCGCTTGGATAACCTCGTATACCGTCTGGGTATAGCACCTACACGTGCAGCAGCGCGTCAGTTGGTTAGCCACCGCCACATCACGGTTGACGGCAAGGTGGTGAATATCCCGTCGTATGAGGTTAAACCCGGTCAAGTGGTAGCCGTTCGCGAGAAGGCTAAATCTCTTGAGGTGATTGCTGCTTCGCTTGAGGGCTTCAATCATTCGAAGTATCCTTGGCTCGCTTGGGATGAGTCAATCAAGGGTGGTAAGTACCTGAACATCCCGCAGCGTGAAGAGATACCTGAGAATATTAAAGAGCAGTTAATCGTTGAGTTGTACTCTAAATAACAAATAAATTCATGGCAATATTAGATTTCATCAAACCTGACAAGGTTATCATGTTGGATTCGAGCAAGACGAAAGGCAAGTTTGAGTTTCGTCCGCTTGAGCCGGGTTATGGTATAACAGTTGGTAATGCCATCCGTCGCGTTCTCTTGAACTCGTTGGAGGGTTACGCCATCTGCGCAATTAGAATCAACGGTATTGATCATGAATTTGCTACTATCCCAGGCGTCATCGATGATGTTACCAACATGATCCTTAACCTCAAGCAGGTTCGTTTCCGTCGTTTGGACGAGGTGGACGCCACTACTGAAACCATTCGTATGCACGTGCATGGTACGACTGAGTTCCTTGCAGGTGACATGAACAATTTTCTTCAGGATTTTGAGGTGCTCAATCCGGAGTTGCGCATCTGCGAGATGGATGAGTCAGCGGACTTTGAGATCGAGATTACGATCAACAAGGGGCGCGGCTATGTGCCGGGTGACGAGAACCGTCACGCCAATGATCCGATCGGTGTGCTTGCTATCGACTCGATCTATACGCCTATCCGCAACGTTAAGATCTCGATTGACCAGTATCGTGTCGAGCAGCGTACCGACTACGAGAAGCTGACGCTTGAGATTGAGACGGACGGTTCGATAGCGCCTAAAGATGCGCTGAAGGAAGCCGCAAAGATCTTGATCTTCCACTTCATGTTGTTCTCTGACGAGAAGATCGTGATTGAGGAAACGGCGAAGATCACAACCTCAGCGCTCGATGAGGAACTATTGCGCATGCGTCAGCTGCTGAATCAGCGCTTGGAGGATATGGATCTGTCCGTTCGTGCACAGAACTGCCTGACCACCGCTGAGGTAGAGACCCTGGGCGATCTGGTTAAGTTCCATCGTGCGGACTTGCTCAAGTTCCGAAACTTCGGTAAGAAGTCACTTAGTGAGCTTGACGAGTTGCTGGAGCGTAACGGACTGGCGTTCGGTATGGATATTAGCAAGTACAAACTCAATGAATAATAGTGCATTGTACACCAAACAATCGTAAATTGAAAATTTAAAATTATGCGTCATAATAAGAAATTCAATCACCTTGGCCGCAAAGCAAACCACCGTGCGTCGATGCTGTCGAACATGGCATGCTCACTGATTATGCACAAGCGTATTCACACCACGCTGGCAAAGGCAAAGGCCCTGCGCATCTATGTTGAGCCGCTGCTCACACGCGCAAAAGAGGATACGCAGGCAAACCGCCGTCTCGTGTTCTCCGAACTGAAACAGAAGGCAGTTGTTACTGAACTCTTCCAGAACGTATCCGAAAAGATCGCTAACCGTCCTGGTGGCTACACACGTATTCTCCGCACGGGTTTCCGTCAGGGTGATGCGGCAGAGATGTGTCTGATCGAGCTCGTTGATTACAACGAGAACATGCTGAAGGAGACCAAGAAGGCTGCCAAGAAATCAACCCGTCGTGCCGGCAAGAAGGCAGCGAAGGCTGAGGAGGCTGCAGCCGTTGGGGCTCAAGCCGCAGAGTAAGGCAGCAAGCAGTAAAACAAAAAATAGCAGACGTGGAAAAGCGTCTGCTATTTTTGTTTTGTGCAGTGCTGAAAGAAGAGAATACGGATTATAAATAGAACGGTACGGATTAATAGGGCAGTTAAAACAACTTAAATTATGCTGCTTGCAGTGGCTCGCGAAAAATGACCCCTTAATCCGTGATTATTTTGAAACTGAAAACAAATTTATAAAATAAAATTGACAATCCAAATTATATGCCTGTAAAATGCTAAATAAATGGCAAAAAAAGAAATAAATGCTACCTTTGTATCACAAAACTTGAACCTTTATGCTACAATCCGCATAGGCGATATACGCTGGCACGGATTAAGGGGTCGGTTAATCCGTGCAGCAGACCAGAAAAAGTTATTCTGACAGACTAAAAGCGATATAGCAAATCTGAAGGGCACTTCTAAAAATTCCACGTTTTAGTAAATAGATAAATTTTTAGATGTGCCCTGAAATTATAAGCAGTAATCCCAAACGCATCTGATAGATGAGTGAACATTCGCGTGTGACGTTAGTGTCCGTAGTGCTACTATGCACCTTAGTATGCACCTGCGCTGTGCGTGCGCAGGTAGCAGTTGTGCCGTCCGGTGGTGACGGCGACATGGTTGCCTTCAGTGTAGGGCAGGTTGTATCCGGGACAGCGGTCGGCGGGAGCGGCTCTGCCGAGACAGGCGTGCAGCAGACATACACGGTATTGGTGCAGGGTCTTGAACAGACGAGCGTGATGCAGGGTACGACGGTAAGCGTTTATCCTAATCCGACGAGCAGCCTGCTGCGTATCGATGTGCACAGTGAGAACACGGAGAGGGTGGAGTGCCGGATCTATACAGCGTCGGGGCAGTTGCAGGAGAGCAAGAGCTTCGATCCGCAGGAGCCTGCAGATATTGATATGAGCGGTTATCCTGCCGGAAGCTATACGCTGAGTCTTTTGCAGGGTGGGATAGTAGGAGTTAGTTGTGCGGTGATAAAAAAGTAAAAAACAATGAATAGTAAGAAAATGAGAAGTTGGCTGGTGCTCTTGGCATTAGTGGTCTGCGGAACGTTGCTTGCGCAGGTGCCTGATGCCATGACGTTCCAATCTGTGATTCGTGATGTGACGGGCGAGTTGGCCACCAACCGAGCGATTACGTTACAAGTAAGTATCTTGCAGGGTAGTGCCACCGGTGAGGCTGTGTATGTAGAGAATCTGTCCGGCAAGACGAATGCCAACGGCTTGATTAGCCTGAATATAGGCAGGGGTACGCCGGTAATCGGTACGTTTGCCGAGATTGACTGGTCGAACGGACCATATTTCCTGCAAGTTGGCGTGGATGTGAACGGTGGTTTTGATTTCACCACCCAATCAACCACTCAGTTGTTGAGTGTGCCCTACGCCTTGCATGCCCGCTCTGCGGAGACCTTTAGCGGTACGTTGTCCTACCACCAGTTGACCGATGTGCCTGAGGGCAGCGGTTTCAGTGGTGCGTATGCCGATCTGACGGGTAAGCCTGAGTTGGCTGCTGTGGCAACCTCCGGTCAGTACGCCGATTTGCAGGGTACGCCTTCGCTTGCCGCAGTTGCCGAATCCGGCGCGTATACCGATTTGAGTGGCAAGCCTGCTTTGGCAAATGTTGCCACCACCGGTGCGTACGCTGACCTGACGGGCAAACCTGCTTTAGCCAAGGTGGCTACTTCCGGCGCGTATGCCGACCTGAGCGGTACGCCGACGTTGGCGCATGTGGCTACAACTGGCAGCTACGAGGACCTGACTGACAAACCTGCCCTGTCGGCAGACGGAACGTTTACCGGCAGCTACAACGATTTGTCCAGCAAGCCGAATTTTGCTGACAGCATTGCCAAGTACGGCTTTGACGGGGATTACAATAATCTGACAAACAAACCCTCGTGGGCAACGGTTGCGCTATCGGGCAGCTACAACGACCTAACTGACAAGCCTACCAGCATAGGCGGTGGCGGTGTGACCGATTACAACGCCCTTAGCAATCTGCCTAATCTGAAAGACAGCGTGGAGAAGTATTCCGCATCCGCCGTGATGGATTACGCAGCACTGCGCAACCAACCGTCTTTTGCTGATTCGGTAGCCAAGTATCAGAACAGGGATTATTATAATCTTACCAGCCGCCCGAATATCCGCGACTCAGTGGCAGCACTTACTTTCTCGGGCGACTACAATGACCTCGTGAACCGCCCGAAGATACAAGACAGTATCGCCGAGTTCGGCTTTAGCGGCAAGTGGCACGATCTGCAGGATATGCCTCAGGGCATACAGACGGGTGCAATTATGATTTACGATTCCAACAGCAAGTCGTGGCGCACGTTGGAGCCGGGTAAAGCTGGGGACATACTGATGATAGGCAGCAATGGTTCGCCCATTTGGATAAGTGCATCGCTTATGGCACAGAACATCGCCAACGTTGAGATGCTGGATATAGTAATCAAAGATTACCCTAATGAAAAGTTTACTGCTACGGAAAGTTCCGGATTGATGAGCCCGAGCGGCAAACTGAAAGTGCCCATGTATCAGGATGTATCCTATAAGTTCGAGCCAGCATCAGGTTGGGGCGTCAAACAGGTGTTACTCAACGGCAGGGACAGCACCGACCTATACTACACCGAGAAAGGTTCTACCTATCTCGAGTTTGCAGTAGATACAACCGGTACAGGCTTTGACAGCTACGAAATAGACCTCGTGCTGGCAACCGAGGATGTGACCTATATCCGCCGGTTCGAAACTGAAACGGACAAATATACCTGCGATACGACCACTATAGCTGTCGGCTACAACTGCGATTTCGTGGCAGACATAGCGCATGAGGACGGTTATGGCTTGTACTCCATCACCGTTGATGATAAGGACCGTACTGCCACCGCACGCAGTGTGGATAAGATTGTTGTGCGCAACATCACAACGCCGACCAAGGTGGTAGCCACCTACAACAAGGGCTTGTTCTCACTCGGCGATATATACGTGGAGAACGATGTAGCCGTCGGTGTGGTGTTCGACATAGCAGACAACGGCTCAACGGCTACGGTGATTAGCATCGCACAAGCCAAAGCCCAAGACGCTTATACGTGGGCAGAGGCTGTGTCGCATGCCGCAGCGGCAGGAGACGGATGGCACTTGCCGTCCGTGAAAGAACTCAAGGCATTGTACAATGCGTCCGAAATCATCTACCCCATACTGAATAGTCAGGGCGTGGAGAATTCGTTGGAAAATGCGGAGTTGTGGACATCTGCCGAGGAAAATGATGAGTTTGCATTATCCTTCAATATGAAACAAGGATATACCAGCGGACTGCCTAAAACCCGTGAGTTTGTTACGGTAGCCGTAAAAGCTATTACTAAGCAGTAAATCATTAATAACAATCAATATGAAAACGAATTCTATTATCAATGGTATCAAAAGACGTCTGCTTCTGCTCGCTCTTGCAATGATGAGCGTTCACGCATGGAGCGGTACTAACTATGATTATATTGATAAGATACATCCGTCAAACGGCGCCTCGGTTAGCTATGAGGCTGAGGGAGGATACTATACAATAACTTTTGTGTACTACTTCAACCCGACGAGTAGTGCCAAGGATGTGTCTCTGGATAATGACAGTTACATTAATGTGAGATGGAACGGTCAGGACCATAGGCTGATGAACCTGGAGGGTGAGTCCGATGAGTCGTGGGTGGACTTTTCCGGTGCACCCAGTAATGATTCTGACGGATATTTATGGGCTAACGGTGGATTCACTACCTCGGGGCGAATCTCCTGCGATGTCGATGACGGCAATGAAGCAAAAGCTACGGTCTATTGGTATCCGCCTATAGCAGCACTCGGATACACCCCATCGTTTTACTTCCATTTCAATATAGAAGAAGATGAAGATGGTGAGGACCCCATGGTGCGTGATGCCACAAAGAGTCCGGGAATCACCCTGCCGTGCGTCAACACCAGCAATGTGTCGTTGTCTTGTGCGTATTCCAAAAACACAAACAAGCTTGAAAAAACGATTATGTACACCGGTACGGTGCCCAAGAACCTGTATTGGGGTGATACCCCCTTCAATGGCAGCAGCAAACTGACCGGTGAGTGCGACCGCAGCGCCTCGCCGAAGACGTTGAGCGAAACTGTGACACTCAAGTATAGCACGAAAACCACGCAGACCGCCACTGTGACAACGGATATAAAAGGCTATCAGGCGATTAATAAATTCGAGAGTGCGTACGACCCCAAAGGTGTAGTCAAGCTGTCGTGGGAGCTTGAGCCTACCAGCGATGCTACCAAAAGTGAGACGGGCTTCTTCGAGATACAGCGTGCGACCACTTCCGCTTTTACTGATGCCATTACGATTACAGCCACGGCATCCGTTGTGGCGGGGCAAACCAAATATACGTTTGATGATGATTTGGTGAGTGCGAACGTTGTGGACTCCGTGCTCTATTACCGCATCACGCGCGATGTAACGAAGGTGCAATGGGGATTTAACTTTGGCAAGAACATATCCATAGCACCGGACTACAAGCATGTAGCTATCACTGATGCGAAGTCAGAACTGATAGAGGTGGACGGATATGATGCTATCAAGATTACGTGGGACTATAACGATCTGGATTATATGTGGAGTCAAGGCTCCGAATTCATCATCGAGCGCAACAACCTTACCGCAGGAACCACGCAGACTATCTCTGGCCTTAAGAAGAACGTTATAGCGGACAAAGTGTATGTAGACCGCGCCGTTACGAAATGTAATACCTATCTCTATAAGGTATATGTCGCCCCAGGTAATGAAAAGTTCAAAACCCAGCAAAAGGAGACCGGCAGGATTACCCCGAGCAAGATGGGTGCGTTGGCTTCCGCCGATGCCTCCAAAGGCTACTACTCCGACCGCGTCGAACTGGAATGGCACTCAATCGGCACCTTCGACAAGTTTGCCATCAAGCGTCGCATACACGGGAAGACAGATACTGAATGGGCGACGATTCAGTTTGTTGACGGCGCATCGGTCATCCTTGATTACATGGCATCCGACCTTACAGCGCAAGCGGGATATGTGTATGATTACCAGATTATCGGATTGGCTAATTGTGCTGACTCAACGCTGGCGACCGATCCGGTATATGCTACGGGTTTCCGTACGCCGACCGGTGATTTCTATGGTCAGGTAACCTTCCCTGACGGTCAGGTGGAGGACTCAGTTGAAGTGCGTTTGTCAACCACGGCAGCGCTTGTCGGTCAGTCGATACATCTGACAACCGAAGCCTATGCCGAGGTTAATGATGCTACCGTGCTGTCGGACCCCAATGCATCCGTCTCGCTGCAAGCGTGGGTGATGCCCGATGCTGCCACTGCCACTGACCAGCATCTGATTACCAAAGCAGGCATGTATGATTTGGGATTGAAAGACGGGCATGTGTATTTTCAGGTTGGCGATACGCGCCTTGTAGATACCACCGCCATACCGACTACCGGCTATACCCAGTTTACAGCCGTGTATGACGCGCAGGCGCAGACTGCCGCTATCTATGTCAACGGGCGCCTCAAGTCGCAGAAGGCAGCCGTAGCCAAACCCAATGCTTCCGGTAGTGCGCTGAACATGGGTAAGGACTATGCCGGCTACCTTGAGGAAGTGCGCTTGTGGAACATTGCGTTGCAGGCTAATTCGGTACAATCCGACTACGGACGGCATCTTGCCGGCGATGAGGACGGGTTGGTAGCCTATTACAACTTCGATTATAGCTACGACGACAATTTCTTTGATGTCTCCTATACTATGTCAGGGCATAACAAACGCCACGGTGTGTTGCATGGTGCGGAACTCAGTACCGTATGCCCCACCATCAAACAGTTGGCATATAGGGGTCTGACTGATGAATCGGGTGTATATACCATGCATGCCGTCCCCTATTACGGCAACAACACCGCCTACACGCTTACACCTCGCAAGGGTACGCACACCTTCGAGCCGAAGGAGGCGATCCGTATCCTGAGTGCCACATCGCCTAACCACACTGTGAACTTCAAGGATAACAGTGCCTTTGACGTGAGCGGAACGGTGCGCTATACGGGCGGTACGATGCCCGTGGAGGGGGCGTCGTTCATGGTGGACGGCGTTGTGGCAAAAACGGAGACCGGCACCATTATCAAGACTAATGCCGACGGACAATTCCAGATACAGGTGCCCGTAGGCGTGCATGAGGTGAAAGTGGTCAAGGACGGACATACGTTCGAGAACGACGGCAAGATAACGTACAGCACGGGCGAGAACCGTAATTATCAGGATGTACTAACCGGTGTCGAACTATGGGATAAAACCCGCGTGAAGTTTGTGGGCCGTGTGGCAGGCGGTGTGGTGCAGGAGAGTTATCCAGTAGGGTTCGGCTTATCGAAGAACAACTTGGGTGAGGGCATCAAGCTTGTGCTCAATCATAAGCTACGTGGCAAGTACAAACTGTCCGGTACGGAGCGCACCGAATGCTTTGTACACCATGACGCCGCGTATTCGAACACGCAGACGACGGGCGAAGACGGCGTGACCATCAGCGTGAACGACACCACCGGTGAGTTTGTTGCCTGGCTGCCGCCTGTAACCTACAGCATGAGCATGGATGGCACGAATTATGACTTTGGTGTGCTGCAGGATTTCAATTTCGACAATGTGGTGACCATTGACACGTTTGACATCAGTGGAAAAGATACCGTGCGCTTCAACAAGGCGATGAAGTTCATCAAGCGTTTCGAGCCTATCATCGATGTGCGCCAGTTGGATGATAACGGCAAACGACTACCGTATTTCGGAGAACAACAGGTTGAGTTGGAGTTACTGAACAACGCGGTTTATGCTGTTACGCTCTATGATGTAGAAAACGGCACTTACCTGTTTGGCAAGCCTGTGTTCGATCGGAGCCGATACAACTTTGATTTCAACGTTTGCGAGACATATACCTACTACGACCGCAATGGTAAGGCAGTATGGACTGACTCGGTGCCGACGCAGGATGCCACGGTAGTCTTCTACAACGAGCTTAGTGGTAAGGCGGTAGAGGGTGAAACGGTGCCGGCAGATTCGTTAGGGTATGGCACCTATTCCTTCTATGCCCAATCCATCGATCTGACGAGTGCGACAGGGCATATATGGGCAGCTGTCACTTACGGCAGTTCGTCCACCTCGTTTGACTGGGTGGCTCCGTTTGCAGACGGAGAAGTATATACCTTAGGCTTCTGGAGTACCGGTACGGATTTTGTTACCGCCGGTCCGAACAAGGTGCTTATGGTGTTGCGTGACCCACCGGGAAGCAATTCGTATTCGTATCTTGAGAAAGGATTGACATTCTCCACTTCGACCAAATATCACGGTTCTTTACTCAATGATGGCTGGGACGGTGGAAGTGTCGAATACGGCGTAACTATTAAACAAGCTATCGGTCAAGGAGTCGCTAATATGACACAGGAGTCAGCAATATCAAGCCATTCGTTAGGTGCAATCCATAAAGAAGAATATTTGACTTCAAGTTCCAAAAAATCCACCACAACGATTACCACTCGTTTCCAGACCAGCAGCGATCCTGTGTATGTGGGTGCTGACGGCGATGTGTATGTGGGTTATTCAACCAACGTAACTTTCGGTAGCACGGAGAACATAGCAGTTGTTCCCCGCTCGGTGTATGAGCAGGCAGGTACCAATATATTGAAAGTGTATGACAGTGTGCCCGGCGACTGGCTGTTAGTGCGGACCATAGGACGCAACTTCTACGAGTCGTTCAATACGACCTTTGCCTACCCGCAAAAGCATATTGAGCAGGTGCTCATACCGAACCTGATTAAGTTGCGTAACAGCCTCCTCGTTCCATACGTTGATTCCGCGCAATGCGCCGAGATTCAAGAATTGGCTAATATTACTGACAGGGTCTATTTCGTTTCGTACTTCCCGAAGGAAAGTGAGTATTACGGCTTAAGTAACGATGATCCTCTGCTTGCGGAGTACAAATCGATGTATGGCAATCCATCCGACCAGTACGACGGACCGAGTTATAAGATGATTCATTCGAAAGGCCCGAATGCCAAACCCAAATTGCTGGACTCAGTAGCCATTTATAACCAATGGATAAACCAATGGAAATTTGAGATGGGCAGGAACGAGTACCAGAAGCTGAAGGTAAAAGATTCCACGCGCTTGCAGGTGGACAACTATTCATTCCAAGGCGGTTCGGAAATTGCATACAGCGAATCGTACGCCTCGGAGATGACGCACTCAAATACATTCAGTTTTACCATTGGAGCCAATTATACTAAAGGTGCACATACAACTACAGAATATTTTACTAGAACTCAAATCGTTTTAAAACTCGATGAAAAAATAACCACTACGCATACTTGGGATTGGGACTCGGAGATTAATCGCAACCAGACGAAGGGATTTGTGCTGTCGGAAGATGGAGGCGACTATCTGTCCGTATCGGTCTATCGCGAACCGCTGTGGAGGAATGAGGATGAGTTCTTTGATTACCAGCAGAATTTAGGCACTGTCTATCAGGCTGACACCGCATCTATTCACGACAAGGATATCAAGAGTGACACGGCTACTGCGCAATTGAGGGACAAGAGTTATTTTACCAACTTCATCTTTATTACCGAAGGCGGTGCTACCGCGTGCCCATACGAGGGAGCGACCTACGCCAAATACCTGAAGGTTTATAACGACACGATGGCAGTACGCGACACGTCCTTCGTGCAACTGAAGAATTTTGACAATGTCGAACTCAACAAGGCAACCCTGCAGAAGGAGGTACCATATATCTCGATGCAGAATAATTTCCTTGAGAACGTGCCATCGGGCGAACCGGCGTATTTCACCGTATATATGCGCAACAACTCGGAATCCAATTCCGACCGCTGGTTCGATGTTTCTGTTGTGGATGAATCGAACCCTGACGGCGCGCAGATATCCTTTGACGGTACGTCCGTCTCTGGCATGAAACTCGGTTTTCTGGTCAAGGCGGGTGAGACGCTCGTCAAGACGATGGCGGTAAACAAGGGGCGTGCGCTTAATTACGACAACCTGCAGGTAGCGTTGGCATCACAGTGTCAGGCTAACCCTGAAATACATTCGGTAATCGCCGATACTATCACGTTCACCGTGCACTACCTGCCCACCTGTACCGACCTGTCGGTGGTAGAGCCATCCAACCAATGGATATATAACACCAAGTGCCGTACGGCAATGCAGAACGGGCTACTCAAGCACTACATGCCGGTAAAGATCAGCAAGTTCGATGCCAATTATTCGGATTTCGACCATATCGAGTTGCAGTACAAGCCAGCTTCGGCATCGGATAACGAATGGTCGTCGCTCTGCTACTGGTATGCCGACTCGCTGCTGTACCAAAAATCCGTTCAGGCGGGTAATGAGGCGAGGATGATAGTAGCATCGGATGCGGGCACGCTGACCTACAACTTCTTTATGGACGATATGTTTGACCAGAAGTACGATATTCGTGCCGTATCGGTGTGCAACATCAACAATGAGTTGTACTACAATCCTTCGGAGGTGGTATCGGGTGTGAAGGATATGTATAATCCGCGTCTGTTCGGTGCTGCGAAGCCCGCCAATGGCATTTTGACCGTTGAGGATGAGATTCGTCTGGATTTCAATGAGCCTATAGCCGAAGGGTTGCTGTCAATCAACAACTTTACGGTAACAGGTATCCGCAACGGTGCCGCCACCGATCATGATGTATCCATCCAGTTGGACGGAGTAAGCGCATATCTGACGAGTGAGTTGGACAAGAACTACTCGAACAAGTCGTTGACCATCGAGGGCTGGATCAATCCCGACAAGGCGCAGGATGCAACCATCTTCAGCCACGGTGATGCGTCGAAGAGTTTGACATACCAGATGACCACCTCCGGTCATGTGATAGTCCGCTTTGGTGATATACGTCTGACCTCGGCAGAGCCTGCAGTCTTTGAGCATGGCAGTTGGAATCATGTCGCTCTCACGTACGATGCAGAGGAAGAGATGCTGACCGCGTACGTTAACTGGGTGGCAGTGATTGAAGCGAAGGTTACCGATCCGTATATGGGCATCGGCAAACTGCAGATAGGTCGTGATCTGGTAGGCGAGAACAACTACCTAAGCGGCAAGGTTGACCAGTTCCGCGTGTGGAATGCGTGCCGTACATCCGCGCAGTTGCAGGCCAACGCAGCGGTGCAGCTGTCAGGCAACGAGGTTGGGTTGATAGGCTATTACGCTATGGACGAGGCTCGCGGTACGATCACCGAGGATAAGGCTCGCGGTGCGAACCTGATACTGGTGAATACCGAATGGGCATTGCCTGACGGCTATGCTGCACAGTTTGACGGCAAGACAGGGTATATCAGCATCAACACCTCTGCAACCGTGGTGAACGAGGCGATGGATTATACGCTGGAGTTTTGGTTCAAGACCGATGAGCCTCAGACGAACGCGACCATGCTGTGCAATGGTGATGGCATTGAGAATACCTACGAGGTGGCATCGGACTGCTTCTGGGTAGGATGGAATGCTGATGGCGTGCTATGCTATCGCAACAACGGTTACGAGACCCCCGTGAAGGGTCAGTGGTGTGACGGCGAATGGCATCAGTTTGCGCTGACCGTCAGCCGCTCGTCAGGGCACGGACGCATATACATGGACGGCGAGCTTGTAACGTATATATCGTCGGATATGGTAGGCGGTATATCCAGCGACAAGATGTTTGCCGGTGCGCGGGTATCGTACCACTACGATAGTACATATACCACCGTGCGTCAGGCAGACCGCTTCTATAGCGGCAAGATTGACGAGATTCGCTTGTGGAATCTGTACCGCACGCAAGCGCAGATGAAGGAGCAGTTCAATCAGAAACTGAGCGGCAAGGAGGTAGGCTTGCTGTTGTACTATCCATTCGAGCATTACATCACCTATCAGGGTGTGCCTGAGTTGCAATACACGTTGCGCGACTATGTGGTGGATACCCTGCTTGCCACATCCACCGGAGCTACGATTCAGACCTCGGATATGGCACCCGTGCGTACTCAAGGCGCGGTATCATCGTACAGGTACGACTTTGTGGTGAACAACGACGCCTTGATTCTGACGCTGAAGGAGGATGACTACCGCATCGAGAACACGATAGTGACCTTCACGGCAGAGGATATCCGCAACCTGAACGGCAACTCCATCCTGTCGCCTATCACATGGAGTGCGTATATCGACCGCAACCAACTGATGTGGCAGGAGGAAGAGATCAGCCTGACCAAGCAGCAGTACGATGAATGCAAGTTCACAGTAGGCATCAGCAACAAAGGCGGGTATATACAGAATTACACGATTCAGAACCTGCCCTCATGGCTGACTGCTAATCCAGCCAACGGTACGCTGAACCCGACCAAGTCGAAAGCAATCACGTTCACCATTGATCCGGGTCTGAATGTAGGCACGTACAATGAAGTGATTTATCTGGTGGATGCGCAGAACGTATCGGAGCCGCTGCCGCTGACAATCGTTGTGAAGGGCGACGTACCGGATTGGAACGTTAATCCCGAAGACTACGAGTACAACATGTCCGTGTTCGGTCAGATGCGTGTGGATGGAGTATATTCGATGGATGAGAATGATATACTTGCAGCCTTTGACGGCATCAAATGTGTCGGTATGGCGCATACCACGTACAACGCGGTTACCGACATGTATTACCTGCTGCTAACCATCCACTACAACATCGATGAAGGCTTACGCAGGCTAAGTTTCCGCATGTACGATGCCAGCACGGGTACGATATACGCGGCTACCCCTTCGGATACGATTCTGTTCCACAGCAACAAGATCTACGGTACGCCAATGGATCCTGTAATCTTTGATTGCGGTACGGAGTTCATCAACAACATTCCGTTGAAGGAGGGTTGGAACTGGGTATCGTTCAACCTCAAGAACAGCGAAATGGATCACTTGGCTCAAGCGTTGAGTTATGGGTCATGGTCGGCTAACGAGCAGATCAAGACCCTGACAAACAGTGCTACCTACTCCGATCTGAAGCAATCGTGGAATACGGGTGGCGGTTTGGACCGCTTGGATAACTCGCAGATGTACCTGATCAAGGTCAATAACGACAAGATCCTGCCGATGCGCGGATCGATTATTGACCCGACCACCATGCCGCTGACCATATTGAAGAACCAATGGAACTATATCAGTTATCTGCCTCTGACTAATCTGACCGTGAAGACCGCGATGGCGGGCTATGAGGCTCAGGACGGTGATGTGGTCAAGTCGCAGGATGCGTTTGCGATGTATGTGGGCAACGAATGGATCGGTTCGCTTACGTACATGAAAGCCAACGAGGGATACATGCTGCGTAACACCTCCGGTGAGGATAAGCAGTTGACCTACCCGAGCAAGGCAAGCACTGTGAGTCAGGCACCAGTACGCAGGATCAACGGTCGGCAGCCGTACAACATGAGCGTATTTGCACATTGTGATATGGCTCAGGAGGGCGATGTTATCTATGCTATGGTAGATGGCGATATACGCGGTGAGGCAGTAGCCGTACCGTATGCCGACGGCATCGTGCTGCAATGTCTGTCGATCGCGGGCTTTGAGTCGGACGAGAAAATAACCTTCCTGCTAAAGCGCAATGATGAGACATACCTGAGTACCACGAGTGTGCCGTATAGGGCGAACTTAGTAGTCGGTACGCCTCAGCGACCAATAGAGATTGATTTTGCCCTGAATGGTGATATGTCCAGCATGGCCGTTTATCCTGTACCTGCGGTGACGCATATCAATGTGGCGGCAGTGGTAGCACCTGGTGAGTCGGTGCATGTTGAGATATACAACTTGCTTGGCAAGAAGATCATTGAGACACCTGAAGAGCACACTGATGGCATGTATGTGCGCAATATACCGGTAGCAGGGTTGAGCGAAGGCTCTTACTACCTGCGTCTTGTCAGCGGCAATCGGATCAAGTCCGCTAAGTTCATCAAGTTATAATCTGTAAATACTGAATGTTATGCAAAGCAATGTTAAGATACTGGTATTCATCCTGCTCGCTGTCGGCATCGCTGCTTGCGAGCGGGTGCAAGAGCCCATGCGGCATGATAATCCGAATTGGACCTTTGTAGCCAAACCCGATTACTCAGTCAGTATGACTGCAGCGATCGTCCTCCCTGCCAATCTCAACCCCTATCTAAGTGACAACGACCTGATAGTTGCTCTCATGGACGATGAGGTGCGCGGTGTCGGCAGACTGTACGAGGGAATCTTCTACATACAGATTCAGGCTGCAGATGACGAGATCGGTGAGGTGTCGTTCATGTACTGGAATGCCAAAACGCAATATATGTACAAGGCTGAGCAGGTCTTTCCGTTCAAGGAAAACGATATGTTGGGCACGCCTGATGCGCCTATGACTCTTACGTTCAAAGTAATCTAACCGATTAACGTTATGCAAAGGAAAATACTATTGATATTGTGTTGTATCGCATGTGTTACAACCTGGGCTCAGACCGATACCACGTCACTTACTCCGACTGTATATAACGGCTTTGCTGGTGGCACTGATGGCTGGTATATGGATTTTCAAGTAGGCGGCAACGTGTTGTTCAATCAAGATGTCAACTTCAAGTCGCCTGAACTGTCGTCGAGTTATCCTAACGGCATTCTTGCGCGTAACAGTGTAGGGCTGGGTGCGTCGATCTCAGTCGGCAAATGGGTTATGCCCTATTGGGGATTGCGTTTGCAGGCTCAAGGCGCGTGGTGGAAAGGTGCATGTGCGGCAGAGAGTGCATTGTCGAGGCAGTTTGACCTCTCGCAGATGTCATCGCTTTCCGACGGCTCGCTGCAGTATGATATCTTCTATTTGAATCCTCATTTGGACTTCATGCTGTCACTTGCCAGTTGTGCCCAGCGCGGTTGGACTGATTCGCGCAAAGTGGATGTCATACCGTTTGCCGGTATAGGCTATCTGTATCAGTTCGATGCCAAAGGGGTGAAGGCTTCGCATTGTCTGACAGGACATTTCGGTTTGCAGGGCAAATACCGGCTCACGGACCTGTGTGACCTTAATCTGGAAGTGTCCACAACGATCATGCCTGACAGCTACAAGGAAATAGCCGGAGCTGTCCGTCAGGCTGACCTCACGTTCACTGTGGGCGTCACCTATAACATAGGTGGTCATACGTTCGGGGTAGGGAAGCAGAGCCGCCAAAAACGCCCGGTCAAAGATACGGTGTATGTATATAACCATACCGAAACGATTATCGAACGTGGCGCACCTGTCCCTAATGGCGATCTTGCCATGGAGGCGCGAAACGGTCATTTCGACCAGCCCTTCCAGATAGCACTCATTGAGTTCGCCCAAGGTAACGACCGCCCGAAGCAGGATTATGCGGTGCAATACTACAACGTAGCAGCGTTCCTGTCAGCTTATTCTGATGCTAAGTTGCGTCTTGATGCCTACTGCGATGCCAAGACGGGTACGATGGAGTACAACGACGATCTGGCACTTCGCAGGGCGGAGAACGTGAAGAAGATACTGGTTGAGCAGTACGGCATTGATGCGGGAAGAATATTGCTTAACCCTATCGGCGCACGTGAGCAGGTGTACCAGCGTAATTCGCTCAACCGAATAGTGCGAGTGACGGTAATCAAATAGCATCTGCGCTATATGATTATATTTGAGGGCATCTATGTGCCCTTTTTTTGTTTCCTAATGTCCCTTAGTCGTTACTTGGTCGTTGTCAGGTGTGATGGCAGCCCTTATCGGATGACTAATTGCAAGATTTTGATAAAAAAATGGACAAAGACTTGCAAATGTGGGAATTTTTTTGTATCTTTGCAGTGTGTAAGGTCAGCAACGTATACAGCGCGTTGCACCGGCATAGGTAAATAGAATAAATCATGGTAGAGATTCTGAAGTATTGTTTGCCGTCGCTGATTGTACTATTGGCGACATGGTTGGTGATGTACAAGTTGTTCCAGAGCGAGCAGCAGAAACGCGAGTGGGAACTCAAACGCGCGAGTCAGAAGGAGATCTCGCCCATCCGCTTGCGTGCTTACGAACGTCTGGCGCTGATGCTGGAGCGTACGCAGCCCGAGCATCTGTTAGTTGATTTGGATGTGTCGCAGCTGACGGTGCCGCAGTTGCAACAGCGTCTGTTGCAGACGATACGGTTGGAATTCGACCATAATATGAGTCAGCAGATCTATGTGTCGGAGCAAGTGTGGGATCAGATTATGAGCGCACGTGCGCAGATGCTGTCGTTCGTCACGGCTATGGCTATGCAGCTGCCACCCGACAGCACCGCGCTGGATTATGCCAAACGTATGCTGACCGCTTACAACACCAACGGCGAGACCGCCAACCAGGCTGCACTATACGCGCTGAAGGAGGAAGCAGCGAGGCTGATGTAATAGATAATTGACAATTGATTGATACGTGCATTACGATATATGGTGTTGGTAGGGCTGTTGACAGGCCGTGTGGGTTGGGCTTGTGCGCAAGTCGCTGACTCGTTGCCGTCCGTAGAGCCTGTCAGGGAAAGGCAGATGCTGCATCACAAGCAAGCAGTTAAGCCCCAACCTGCTGATACGATCTACCAAGGCACGACCGTACGCGTTGACCTACTGAACCTGATGATCGACCTTGCGCGCAGCGGCTGGCAGACCTACAGCCTTGAGGCGGCAGTGAACGTGCGACTCAAGAACAGGTTCTTCCCCACGATAGAAGGCGGTTATGCGGGGCAGTTTATCCAAGAGAAAGAAGCGGCAACGCCCATCTATGACGGTAGCGGAGGGTTCGTGCGACTGGGCTTGGATATCAATCCGCTGAAGAAGCATCCCGAGCAGCGGTCGTGTCTGCTGGTGGGCGTGCGCGCCGGCACGGCGTTGCAGCATGTGCAGTCGCCATCGTTGCAGCCATATTCGCCTCAAGGCGAGTGGATAGGTGATGCGTGGGGCGAGATAGTGGCAGGCGTGCAGGTGGATATAGCAAAAGGGTTCAACATGGGGTGGGCGATACGGATGAAGTTCCTGTTCACGCGGCAGTCGTACAGCAGTGTGCTGACGCCGTACTACATCCCGGGCTTTGGCTACCGCAACAACATGAACTGGGGATTTCACTATTACCTCGGATACACGTTTTAGTCAAGATGTCGATTTGTCGTGATGTCGAGATATCGATATATCGTGATACAGAACAATAAAAAAACAATAATACTAACACCAAAATACTATCCTTATGAACAACACAAAGGAACTGATGAACAAGGCTGCCGACAACATCCGCATTCTGGCTGCAGCTGCCGTTGAGAAAGCCAAAAGCGGTCACCCGGGCGGTGCGATGGGTGGTGCAGATTTTATCAATGTGCTCTATTCCGAGTTTCTGGAGTACGATCCCGAGAACCCGGGTTGGGAAGCACGCGATCGTTTCTTCCTCGACCCCGGTCACATGGCACCGATGCTTTACGGACAGCTGTGTCTGGCAGGTAAGTTCACCCTTGAAGACCTCAAGAACCTCCGTCAATGGGGTTCGGTTACTCCCGGTCACCCCGAACGCGAGATAGAGCGGATGATAGAGAATACCTCCGGTCCGCTCGGACAGGGGCACACGTTTGCAGTGGGCGCAGCCATCGCTGCCAAGTGGTTCAACCAGCGATACGGCGAGATCCACAACCCGACTATCTATGCCTTCATCTCCGACGGCGGCGTGCAGGAGGAGATCTCGCAGGGTGCAGGCCGTTTGGCTGGGCATCTCGGACTCGACAACCTTGTCATGTTCTACGACTCCAACGAGATTCAACTCTCCACGGGTTGCGGCGAAGTGACCTCCGAGGACGTAGCCGCCAAATACAAAGCGTGGGGCTGGTACGTGCAGGAGATTCCGGGCAATGACCCCGATGCCATTCGCGAGGCGATCATCAAAGCGAAAGCAGAGAAAGGCCGTCCGTCCCTCATCATCGGTCACACCACCATGGGCAAGGGCTGCGTGACAGCCGAAGGCGAAAACTGGGAAGGCAAGTGCTCCACTCACGGAGCTCCGCTCTCCAAGGCCGGTGCGTCATTCGAGAAGACCATTGAGCACCTCGGTGGCAACCCCGAAGACCCGTTCCAGATATTCCCGGAAGTGAAGAAACTGTACGACGACCGCGCAGCCGAGTTGCGCGAGTTATGCAATAAGAAATACGAGGCGTATTACGAGTGGAAACAAGCAAATCCGCTTTCTGCGAACGAATACGAGACTTTCATGTCCGGCGAGACACCGTGCATCGACTGGAGCCTTATTCAGCAGAAAGCCGGAGCGGCTACCCGCAACGCAAGCGGCGCAGTGCTCTCTTTCCTCGCGGAGAACGTAGGCAACATGATTGTTTCGTCTGCCGACCTCTCCAACTCCGACAAGACCGACGGCTTCCTCAAGAAGACCCATGCCCTCAAGAAAGGTGATTTCTCCGGTCAGTTCCTGCAAGCCGGTGTGTCCGAACTCACCATGGCGTGCGTGATGATCGGCATGGCGCTCCACGGCGGTATCATCCCTGCCTGCGGCACGTTCTTCGTCTTCAGCGATTATATGAAACCCGCTGTCCGCATGGCGGCGCTTATGGAACTGCCTGTGAAATTCATCTGGAGCCACGACGCGTTCCGTGTCGGCGAAGACGGACCGACCCACGAACCGGTAGAGCAAGAAGCGCAGATCCGTCTCATGGAGAAACTGCACAACCATTCCGGCAAACCGTCCATGCTCGTTCTCCGTCCGGCGGATGCCGAAGAGACAACCCTCGCTTGGCGTGCGGCGATTGAGAACACCGCTACTCCGACAGCCCTTATCCTCAGCCGTCAGGACATAGCGCCTGTGCCCAACGTCAATCTCGAAGGCTTCCGTAAAGGTGCGTATATCGTCTCCAAAGACAAGAATCCGCAAGTCGTATTGCTGGCTTCGGGTAGCGAGGTAAGCACATTACTAAGCGGCGCCGAACTGCTCCGCGCAGAGGGCATCCGTCTGCAGGTTGTCAGCGTACCGAGCGAAGGTCTCTTCCGCGAGCAACCCCAAGAGTATCAGGACGAAGTATTGCCGAAGGGTATCAAGCGTTTCGGTATGACCGCAGGTCTGCCTTGCACCCTTGAAGGTCTGGTAGGCGAGAACGGTGCTGTCTGGGGTCTCAACTCCTTCGGTTTCTCCGCCCCCTACAAGGTCCTCGACGAGAAGCTCGGCTTCACCGCCCAGAATGTCTATGAGCAAGTGAAGAAGCTATTATAATAGATGAATATTGTAAGGTATAAAGTATAATCCAACAAAGTGCAATATTTCTTCAAGAGAAACAAAGAGATAAAAATATCTCTATTCGCCAAATAGGCAAGGTGCGTTCTATGAATGTTTTCGGACGAGAAACATGGTGCGAGCATTGGGAAAAAGATTAATAAAGAATCTCTCTTACCTATACACACCAATGGAAATGGAAAAGTAAGCAGCGGCAGAGATGTCGCTGCTTTTTGTGCCCGATAGCATCGGTCGGAATGGACATAGCCCCAACTTAAACACTCAAGAAAAAGAAACACCACCTGAGGTAACAGCCAATCTACATCCGCATTGAGTACGAAGCGGGCGGGGCGTCGGATATACCCGAATAGCATTCGGGACAATAGACGATGTGACGGACGCGAGGGCGAATGTTCGCACGCAGAGGGCGGACGCGAGACGCTAAACCGCCTATGTGGCGAGCCATAAAAGCGGAGCTGACGTTCCTTGTCAAGGGCGTAATCCAAGATTATAGTTGCTGGCGGATTTGGGCGATGACGAAGCCACGGAGGGTTTTGTAGTGTTTGGCACGGCGGTTTGCAAGGGAGTCGTGCCATTTATGGAGCCATTCGTCGTGTTTGAGCGGGTCTCGTAGTTCGGCATCTGCTTTAGCAGAAGCCTCTTTGATGAGTTGGAAGGCATGACGTTGTGCCTCTGTTACGGAGTCCGGATCTCGGTGTTCGGGCATGTGGGAGATGATCTCTTGGCCGAAACGGTTGGTGAGATAGAAACGGTGTCCGATAGGCGGTAGTTTGCCTGTGTAGGTTTTGAACTTTTTGTTTAAGGTTGCTTTAGCCATATTGGTTGTTGCTTTAGTAGCATTTTAGTCCGTTTTAACCTTGGAAATTCGTTGCAAAAATACAAAAAATATTTCATATATGCAAATTTCTATGACACCCCAAGTGCAATTTTTGTATAATTTTATAAAAATTCTTGCATATGTCAAAAAAAAGTTGTACCTTTGCAGTCGCAAAGGTTTGACCTATGCGAATTGAATAACAAGACAAATAATAGTTTTATGGAATATAATTTTTCAGAGATTGAGAAAAAGTGGCAAAAAGCATGGGAGGAGAACGGCGTTTATACCGTTTCCAATGAGAGTGACAAACCGCACTACTACGTGCTCGATATGTTTCCTTATCCTTCGGGAGCGGGTCTGCATGTCGGTCACCCGTTAGGCTACATTGCCAGCGATATTTACAGCCGTTACAAACGGTTGAAGGGCTTTAACGTGCTGCACCCGATGGGTTTTGACAGCTACGGCCTGCCGGCGGAGCAGTACGCCATCCAGACCGGTACGCACCCGCAGGAGACAACCTTTAAGAACATTGACCGCTATATCGAGCAGCTCAAGAAAATCGGTTTCTGCTACGACTGGAACCGTGAGGTGCGCACCTGCGCCCCGACGTTCTACAAATGGGCGCAGTGGGCGTTCGTGCAGATGTTCAACAGCTATTTCGACCCGAAGACGCAGAAAGCACAGCCGATTAGCAAACTGATTGCGGAGTTCGAGGCAAATGACCCGAAATGGGCGACGCTTTCCGAGCGCGAGAAACAAGAGCGGCTGATGAACTACCGCATTGCGTACCTCGCAGACACGAAAGTCAAGTGGTGCCCTAAACTGGGTAGGGTGCTGGCAAACGACGAGGTGAGCGAAGGTCTCTCCGTCCGTGGCGGATATCCTGTGGAGCAGCGTGTAATGCGCCAGTGGTGTCTGCGCGTGAGTGCATACGCAGGCCGTCTGTTGGAGGGCTTGGACCGCATCGACTGGACCGAGAGCCTCAAAGAGACCCAGCGCAACTGGATCGGTCGAAGCGAAGGAGCGGAGATGCAGTTCACCGTC
>JAFSPC010000052.1 GCA_017443075.1 Paludibacteraceae bacterium | reverse complement strand
CGGCGGTCTGGGCAACGGGCACAAATATACCGAAGGGTTGCAACCGCTGAACATCCCGTACGTAGAAGCGGGCGTAGGTATAGGTAATATCTTCCGCCTGATTGACATCTATTCGGTTTGGCGGCTCACGCACCGCAACGATTCCACCACCCCGCTATGGGATATTCGCGGACTCATTCAAATCGGACTATAGCGCCAGACTTTATCGGTGTTATATCGGGGTATCGTTATACAAATAAAGGCGGCATCACTGCCGCCTTTATTGTGCAAAATTTGCTTTTAACGATCATAGATTACGCCGCCTGTGCAATCCTCTTTGCTCAACAGATTGGGAAGTTTGTTGCGAAGAACCTCTACAGCTTGACCACCAAGCACAGCCGCTTGAGCCTTTTTTGTCTGCTCAATAGAAGCATCAATGTCAGCACTCGTACCATAAACATTGTACGAATAAAGAATTTTGCCATCTACTTTGAAGTCAATCTGATAGCACATCTTGGTGTTCTGGCATGACATCATGCCCAGTGCCAATACAGCGGCACATGCAATAATAAGTTTTTTCATCTTTTTATTTATTTTTAGTGTTACTATTTTAGCAACTGCGAACCACTGACCTTCAGTCTTCGCCCGTTGTTTGTTCATCTTTCAACTCTCATTTCCCTCCCACAAGTTTGCTTATCTCGCTCAGTTTGTTCAGTGCCTCGAGTGGTGTCAGGTTGTTGATATCGAGGTTCTTCACCTCGTCGCGAATCTGCTCTAACACAGGATCATCCAGTTGGAAGAACGACAGCTGCATTCCTTGTCTGGTCTGCCCTATGCCAGCCACGGGCTTAACCGAGGGCTGATCTTTGCCACCTGCCGACCGATTGCCCGCTACCCCCACAGCATCGTTCTCCAGCTGCTTGAGGATGGCATTGGCGCGCTGCACGATACTCTCCGGCATGCCGGCTATCTTCGCCACATTGATACCAAAACTATGCTCACTGCCTCCGCGAACCAGTTTGCGGAGGAAGATCACTTTGTTGTTCACCTCGCGAACCGACACGTTGTAGTTGCGAATGCGCGCAAACGTGCTCTCCATCTCGTTGAGCTCGTGGTAGTGCGTGGCAAACAGGGTCTTGGCGTGACAAGGGTTCTCGTGGATATACTCTACAATTGCCCAAGCTATACTGATGCCGTCGTAGGTCGAGGTGCCTCTGCCCAACTCGTCGAATAGCACAAGGCTACGCTCGCTGAGGTTATTAAGGATGCTGGCGGCCTCTGTCATCTCAACCATGAACGTTGATTCGCCCTGCGAGATATTGTCGCTCGCGCCCACACGCGTGAAGATCTTATCCACTATACCTATCGACGCGCTCTCTGCCGGCACGAACGACCCCATCTGCGCCATCAGTACAATCAGCGCCGTCTGCCGCAACAGGGCGGACTTACCTGCCATGTTCGGGCCGGTCAGGATGATGATTTGCTGCCCGCTGTTGTCCAACAGCACATCGTTGGCTACATATACCTCACCGAGCGGCATTTGCTGCTCAATCACGGGGTGGCGGCCTTGGCGTATGTCTATCACGAGGCTGTCGTTCACCTCGGGGCAGATATACTTGTTCTCGGCTGCCGTGGCGGCAAAACTGAGCAGGCAATCGAGTTGTGCCGCGACATGGGCATCGGTCTGCATTGCCGGCACATATTCGGTGAGGGCCAACACCAACTCGTCATATATACGTTTCTCGATGCTGGCTATACGCTCATCGGCAGCGCTGATCTTTTCCTCCAAATCCTTGAACTCAGCAGTTATATACCGCTCGGCATTGACGAGGGTCTGCTTGCGCACCCACTCTGCCGGCACCTGGTCCTTGTACGTATTTCTGACTTCCAGATAGTAGCCGAACACGTTGTTGAATCCCACCTTCAGGCTGCTAATGCCGGTACGTTCCATCTCGCGCTCACGTATCTTCTCAATCGCCTCATGCCCATGGTCGCGCAGGTTACGCAGTTCATCCAGTTCGTCGTCCACACCTTGTGCAATGGTGTTCGGGCGGCCTTGCGCCAAAGGTGGCTCCGGCACGATCTGGCGACGTATGCGCTCACGCATCTCTACGCAGAGACTGATGTTCTCGCCGAGGCTGTTCAGGTAACTGTTGCCCTCCGCTTGCTCACAAATCTGCTTCACCGGCTGCAATGCACCCAGGGCGTTGCCCAACTGCACCATCTCGCGCGGACCGATGCGAGCGGTAGATATCTTGCTCACCGTACGCTCCATATCCTGCAACTTTTGCAGGTTCTCGCGAATCGCCTCGCGCGCATCGGGGTGACGGAAGAAATATTCCACTACCGACTGCCTGTTGCGTATCGCGCGCACATCTTTCAGCGGGAAGGTCATCCAGCGGTACAACATACGCGCGCCCATGGGCGTCAGGGTCCGGTCGATGATGTCATATAGCGTGCGGCTGTCATCGCTCTGACGATGCAGTAGTTCGAGATTACGGATGGTGAACTGATCAAGCCACACATACTTGTCGGTCTCCAGACGACTGAGCGGATGGATATGCTTGGTCTGCAGGTGTTGCGTTATGTCGAGGTAGTGCAATATACCGGCAGCAGCCACTACGCCTTCCGGCACGCCTGTCACACCAAAACCCTTGAGGTTAGTGGTTTCAAACTGCTTACGCAACCGCTCATCGGCTGTGGTGGCATTCAGCATCCAGTCTTCTAACTCGAAGGTAAAATATTTCGTGCCGAACAGATGCTCAAACTCCTGCCGCTTGCCGCGCATGAACAGCACCTCTTTCGGGGCGAACTTGGTGAGCAAGGTACTGATGTAGTCCGATGTGCCCTGTGCCACCAGAAACTCGCCTGTGGATATATCCAGCAGTGAGATGCCGATGGCGCTCTTGGCAAAGTGCAGGCAACATAGCCAGTTGTTCTCCCTCTGCCCGAAGCTGGCGTCATTATAACTTGCCCCCGGCGTCACCAACTCTGTCACCCCGCGTTGCACCAGCCCTTTGGCAAGCTTGGGGTCCTCCAGTTGGTCACAGATAGCCACGCGCAGACCGGCCCTGACAAGCTTGGGCAAATACGTATCTAAGGCATGAAACGGAAAGCCTGCCATGGCCGTGCTATCTGCAGCGCCGCCGCCATTATTACGTTTGGTCAGCGTGATATTCAGTATCTTTGCCGCACGCACAGCATCCTCGGCGTAGGTCTCGTAGAAGTCACCACAACGAAACAGCAGCAACGCATCAGGGTACTGCTCCTTGATACTGCGAAACTGCTTCATCATGGGTGTTAATTGCTCACTTGCCATAGTATTTCGTTATTTCGTGATGTCGTAATCTCGCGATGACGTGATGACGCCATCTCGTCTATTCAAAATTACTGAAAGTCAAATGCTACTTTGATATTATACCTTCTGCCTGTCAGGTAGTTCGGGCTCGCCCACTGATTGCCGTCCACATCGCTTACCCAAAAGTACGAATTGACGTTTCGCCAATCTACGAGGTTGAACACCTCAAACCCTATGGTCCACTGCTTGAGGTGTTTGGCGCGTTTCATGTAGGCATAGTTATGCGCGTTGCTCACGTGCGTCAGCCCGAGGTCAATACGCCTGTAGTCCGGCATGCGGCCTTTGCCGCGCAGGGCTATGCTTCGCGGTGCACCATACGGCAAGCCTTCGCTCCACACGAATTTGAGATGCGCGTGCAACTGCGGCAGTTGAGGCAGGTAGTCCTGAAAGAACATTGCAAACTGATACCGCTGCTCTTGCGGTGCATGCAACCACCCCAACTCAGGATGCGTGAGCAACTGCTCACGCGAACGCATCGTCGAGAAACTGATCCAACTATCCGCGCCGGGCACCAGTTCGCCGTACAACTTCAGGTCCAGACCTATCGTATAGCCGCGCACATCGTTCGTTCCCGAGTAGCGCACACGCACATTGTCCACCGTATAACTCGTACCGCGGTCCATATATTTGGCATACGCCTCGGCTGTAAACTTAAACGGCCGCCCGAGGGCACGGAAATAATAATCTGTACCGAACACGAGTTGGGTGGTACGCGCAGCCTTCAGCTTATCATTGAGGTGAATACGTGTAATGCCGTAGCTGTCGGTCAGCGTGTCACGCATTTCTTTGTAGAACGGGGCCTGACAGTACAAGCCTGTAGCGATACGAAAACTTACATCACGTTTCCACCCCGGCATTATCACTACCGATGCACGGGGTGATACCAGCACCTCGTTGTTATAACTCCACCAGTGCAACCGTGCGCCACCGGTCAGAATAACCTTGGCGGACTCGGTGTTCCACGTATAGGAGTCCTGCACATAGCCCTGCATACGTCCGCTCAGCAGTTGGGCATCCGAGCGCATCGAGTAGTATAACTTCAATCCCTGCTCGGTATGTGGCAGCGAATAGCCCGCGCTGTCACGCCATTCCCACTCGCTGATGTGGTCTTTTATCGTTTCCAGTTGTCCGCTCACGCCCCAGCGCAGTCGGTTGGCATTGCGGTGCCACTCACCCGTATGCTGCAGCGTTACCACGCCGGCTGACAAGGTGTTACGCGCATGCTCGTGGTACGTACCTTTGCCCAGGACGGTGGCTGTCTCGGTCGTCTCTGATGATATGACCTGACTATTGTTGTTCACGCCCGACTCCGAGCCGTCCATCGGATGGTCGCTGAGGATGTATTCGCCCTGTATATCGTAGGTCTCACGCTCGTTGGTATAGAACCCGCTCAGATCAAAGCCCAACTTCACCTCCGGCGATACATGTCCGCCCACACTCAATGCGCCAAACGCAGTCTGAAACAGGTCTTGCTCCTGGCCGTCGTAATAGATCGTGAGATTGCGTGCCGTCTGCATCGTGCCGAACGATGAACTCATACTGTCCGGCGTGAAGCCGTAGGAGTTCAGGCTGTAGTTGGCGAGCAAGGCTATCTGCCAGTCAGTATGGCGGTTAAGCCGCCACGTCATGTGCGTCTGATAATCCAGGAAATGGGGACGATAGTTCCCCTTCGTTTGCAATGAGCCGAGCATGTATTGTGAACTCTTGTATCGGATGCCGTGCATCTGACTATACATACTGTCGCCCACGCCCACGTAGATACTACCACCTTGAAATCCTGCGGTCAGCGCCGCCTCAAACGCCGTAGGCTGCTTGTAGCGTATATCCAGCACGGATGATGCCTTGTCGCCAAATCGTGCATCAAACCCTCCGGCACTGAACTGCACGTTCTGCACCATCTCGGGATTGACGAAACTCAGTCCCTCCTGTTGTCCGGCACGTACGAGTAGCGGACGATGCACCTCTATGCCGTTCACATAGACGGCGTTCTCGTCAAAGCTACCGCCACGTACGTTGTATTGGCTGCTCATCTCGTTGGTCTGGCTCACGCCGGCGAATGTGATTAGCAGGCTCTCTATACCTCCGCCGCTTATATCCGGAATGACGCGTCGCGTAGTAGCATCCACACGCTCCATCATATCTTGCTGACGCTGTATGCCTTTCACCTCGACCTCTGCCAGTTGCTCACCCGACTCATGCAGCTCAATGTTGATATTCAAGACATCGCGTGTCGGCAGCAGGCACATCTCAACCGTCTCATACCCTAACATCGAATAGACGATGGTCACCGAGTCGCTGCTGCTAACCGTAAGATCGTAATAACCGTTCTTGTTGGTGGACGTACCGACGGCAGTGGTGGCCACGCTCTCCTTCCAAAACACATTGCACGCCTCTATACCTCTGTTCTGCTCGTCGAGCACATAACCGTACAGACGCGCACGACGAACCGCCCCCTGCGAGCCATTGCCCGCGTGGGAAGATGACTGCGCGGCTACATTAGTGATGCAGAGCAAAACAAGCAGTATCGTAATAAGACGTTTGTGCATTAGGGATATGCCGGTGAGTTTTTACACCGCAAATTGCCACACAAAGATACAAAAAAATTTGCAATTTTGCAAACAAAAAACACTTTTCCCGACTATTTATTGCGAAAAAAGTGTTTTTGATAGTTTTTTGCCAACTTATACAACAAAAATCCAATATTTGCAAATTTTCGCTTCCTCAAATCTCAGCAGGATGAGATTTGAGGCGTAAGTGACTGATTGCGTTCACAAATAGCAAGGTAAACAAAGTATTTCTTTTAGTCAAAAATGCCGAAAACGTATAGTTGTACACGTTTTCGGCATTTTGCTGTCGGACTGCTCAAATCGCAGTTATTGTATAGCATCCAGTCCGGCGGTGAGAGCAAAGAGGGTAACATTCCAGTTGATAGTCACCTCATTGGAGGCATAACTGGGCTGAAAATCAAGATAACTCTCGTCCGCCGATATATTCTTCGGGTATTTCACTCCATCTGTCTCAGCATCCTGACACATGCGGTTAGGGCCGCCGGCAAGGAATCCCGGGTGTGTACCTTTAGGATGACTGTACGATAGGCGGTGGTGCGGATGGCATACAGGCTTCTGTCCGAAGCCGGTAACGAAGCAGTAGCCCGTGGCGTTCTGCCCAAGGATATAGTTCAGGCAACGTTCGGCGTTGATACGGTACTTCTCCTCACCTGTCAGCCTGTAGGCGTACAGCAACTGTATGCCGCGCCAGCAGCATCCCTCGCTGTTGCAACCCCAAAAAAAGTCTTCCTCGCGGTTACCATAGGGCGAGCGGTGCACGGATATGCGCTCGGCATCCTGCATGTCATATTTCAGTTTGGCGATGAACTCCGCCTGGCGGATCATTGAGAAGTGACCTCCGTCCTCAGGGTGCATTATCCATTCGAGATCTGCCAGCTCGGATACACAGCCCCACGAGGCAGGTATTTGCTTGAATGTAGGCAATGGTTCTTGTTTGTACGCAGGATCCTTGGTTAACAGGTACAACTCCGTAGCTGCCCAATAGAACTCGTCACGCACCTCAAAATCGTCGTAAGCACCAGTGGTTATTTCGGGCTTGAACTTTTCGTTCATGGCAGGCTGGTTGTAGTACACCTCGGGATGCTCCACAGCCCACGCGTAGGCACGTTTTGCGGCTTCAGTCGCCTCAGACACAAAGCCCGGATAAGTGCGCTCGTAGGGAGCATATACGCGAGCAGCAAGTGCCATTGTGGCGGCGAAATCCAATGCGGCAGCGGTAGTCTTCATCACCACGTAACGCGGTTTCTTGCACTCATCTGGACGAATGAAACTCTCGAAATCAGGCTCAGTGAGTTTGTGGTACACACCGCCGTCCAGATCCTGCATAGTAAGCATCCAGCGGATATTGTACATAGCTTCAGCCAACATGTCAGGTACAGAAGTTTCTTCCCTACCTTCCCCTGAAAGGGCAGCAGATGCTTGACGATTTGATGATTCGGGGATGTTCAGGCAGAGGGTATCGAAGTATGCCCGGTTGAACTCGTATGACATGAGCCAAACGCCCATGGTGTAACCGCTGTTGACGATATACTTGTTGTAGTCGCCTGCATCGTACCAGCCTCCCGGCGAGGAGATAACCGTTCCTTCGGGGCGTTCGCCGGTAGCTGCCGAGGCGTGCACAAGCACATGGTTATCCGGATGACCGCTTTTACGCTCATAGCCCTCGGCGTACGGCTCAACTATATCTGTTGATGCACGCTGGTAGTAGAACGCACGCAATGCCTTGCGGGTCAATTCGCGGTAAGGACGCTCGCTAATTGACAATCGGCATTGGGCTGTTGATGACTGACAGTGGGTATGGAGCGTGTATTCACCGATTTCGGTGAGATCAGAAAAATCCACAATCTGCCGTGGTTTGCCGGATACGGGGTTGAGCATCGTTGCGGATGCTATTCCTCGCCATACGGTGTCACCTTCGACATTCATGATTACTACCCGACACGGCTCAGCCTCCGGGCAGCATACATCAATCGTGGCGGTTTTCTCCTGCGCAGGACGGAAACCTACTTGATTCAGACGAATAAGACTGTCCTGACTGCCAGACCGATGGCAAGCAACTTGTAAGAAAGCCAGTGCTGTTAGACCCGCTATGAATAGCCTGTTTGACGTTTTTTTCATATTCGTGATTATTTATGCAATGGGAACTTGTAAGCTATCAGTGCCATGATGGCTGCTATAACCGCGGGGAAGAGAGAGAACAGCGCCCATATCATGGTGCGAACAGACGCCTCGTTGGTGATTGTGACAATCGTTTCGCCTGTAAGCATATCCTGATGCGAAACCAAACCTGCAACGCCCAAGAGCAGGGCTGTCAGACTGCCGGATATGGCACCGCCGAACTTCTGAGCCATGGTGCCGGACGAGAATATCAGTCCGGTTGAGCTCGTGCCGTTCTTTTCGGTTGCATAATCGGCTACATCAGCATACATCGACCATATAAGCGGCGAATAGAATCCTACTCCTATCGAAGTGAGGACTGACACGACAATCATCAGCCACAGGCAGGACGGCTCCATCGGGATAAAGAAGTACGCTATGGAGAATACTGCACATATAACAGATGCCCAGACGAACGCCATGCGCTTCGAACCAACCTTACGTGTATATGCCGGGCTCAATGCACCGAAAATCATACATGTCACCTCGCTGAACGCCATAAATGCCGTGTAGTTGATGATGAACTTGCCTACCGTAACATCGCCACCCAGGCAGTACGTAAGCATATAACCTGCAACGGCATAACGGAATCCGTTGAAGAAATTCGAACTGAAAGCCACCAGAGTCATATACACCCAGGGCTTGTTACGCACAAGGTCGGCAAACTGCTTGAACTGGAACTTCTCTGCCCGGATAGGTTCATGACGCTCTTTGGTGAGCAAGCCGCAAGCGCAAGTCATCAGTGCAGCCACGAGCCCGAACCCGGCACCAAGTACTGCGTACTGGTGCTGCTCTGTACCGCCTACGAGCTTCTGCAGGAACGGGAAGGAGAACAGCGTAATAAAGCCCATGGCATACGCGCCCACCATACGGAAAGCAGAGAACTGGTTCTTCTCGTTGTCATCGGTAGTCATCACGCCCAGCAACGATCCGTAGGGCACATTCACCATCGTGTAGCACGCCATCATAAGCAGATAGAACGTGTACGCCCATATACGTTTGCCCACCGGACCAAGATCCGGAGTGAACAGCAGCAGGGCAAAAATCAACCCGAACGGAATAGATCCGAAGATCAGCCACGGCCGGTATGTACCCCAGCGCGATTGTGTACGGTCGGCTATACTGCCCATGAGCGGGTCGGTAATTACATCGAAGAGCCGTGCAATGAGCATCAGTGCCGCTGCATCGGCAAACGACAGGCCGAACACGTTCGTGAAGAAAAGCGGGAAAGCGATTGACATAATCTTCCAGGTGATGCCGCCAGAAGCGGCATCACCCAGAGCATAGCCAATTTTTTCTCTTAACGGAGCAGCCATTACTTGAAGGTTATTTTGTTGATTGTCTCACCAAATCCTACAACAGACATGGCACCGCCGTTGTTCTCTACAAGATTTTTGCACCGTTCGTCATATACGAAGGTCAGTGGGTTAGGCGTATCCGGCGTAACATCCATCTGCGCTACGAGATCCTCACCCCACCACGGCGTAGTAATACGCAGGTTGTGATACTCTGCTTCGGGCAAATCATAGTAAACGAAGATAGTGGATCCGACAGGCACAACAGACATTTCGTCCGCCGTAATCTTTACCAGTTCTGCGTCCCAGTCAAGCGCTACAGGACCAACCCATAATATCTTTTCCTCGCTGACGATAGCTGTAACTTCGGTAAGCACACCGGCCTCGGTAACGAACTTAACCTGCGAGCCGTCCTGATTGAGCATCGAGAGCGGGTACTTCCCTTCGCTAACAACAGGTGCGGTGAACGTAACAGAGGTAGCGGTAGCGGCAACAGATGTCACCACATTCTCGCCCAACTTAACCGAAGCCACGTTCTGGAGGTTCAAGCCGGTGATAGTCCACTCCTCTCCCGGTACGAACTCAGCATAACCATCGAGCACTGTAGCGTCGTTATGTACGTTAAGCACATCTGCACCGTAGAGTTTTCCGTCGGCACCCCTAAGACGGATATAGTATGCGCCATTATCCATAGCAGGCATAGTGAACGCGAGGGCAGTGGCGGACTGCGAGTCAGGATTGACCTCCTGGGCAATATCAATGCCGAACACGTCATTGCACAGGGCAATCGATTTGACCATGTTCATGTTCTGTCCATCGAGTGTGACAACCGTAGCCTGTGCTGCATGGCGTCCGATAGCAGGAGCACCAGAGTAGGGATCGATATCGTATGGACTAACAGTTACCGAACCGGTACGTGTCGTACGTTTGCCGGCCTCGGTTACCGCCTCGATGGTGAGCACATACCTACCAGCGAAGAAGCACATGTCAATTTTTTCACCCGTATAAAAGAGTTGACCATCGAGATACCAGTTGACCTTCGTGTATTGCGAGGGGGTGACAGTAACAGAGTCCAGCAACGGGGTATCCGGGTTAGCCAGATTGTAGGTAAAGGAGCCTGTACCGGACTCGTTGTACGGCCTTAGAATCAGCGGAGCATCGTTTGGTGACTGCGTGTCAAACGGCTCCTGAGGGTTACAACTGCTGAACACGAACAGCGTCACAAGGGCTGCTATATATAAAAACTTAGTTTTCATAATTCATAATTTAAAAATTATTGAATAGAACTTAGTCTGTTGAATTTTGAATTACTTAGTGTCCCACCAGAGTCGTGCATGCCATGAGTAGTTTCCAACCCTGTCCTTAGCCTCGCGGTAAGCATCCTTGCTGTAAGTCTCCTCCTTGATAGGATAGCACAAACGTACAGGAATGTCAGCTCCGTCGATGAGGGGATTCTTGGTGTTCGGAGCCTGTAGTTTTGGATAGTCAGCACGGCGGACATTCGCCCACGCCTCAGCCGGGTTGTGGAAATGCAGAATCCAAGCCTGAGTGTTGATCTGGCTCTTCTGCTGATCGGGTACTGATCCAAACGCTACCGCAGCCTCAGCGATATAGGCGGCATACTCGGCATCGGTGATAACGGAGCATCCGTAGTAATCGGCCAAGATGTTCATAGCGGCACGGATACCGTTCTCATAGCAATCCTTTGCATTGTCGGTTGTCCATCCCAAGACCGCAGCCTCAGCACGCAGGAAGCACACCTCAGCGTAGGTCATCAGGATACCCGGGTTATCCGAGCGCAAGAAATTGTTCGCGAGTTTGGGCATCAACCAACGGGGGTTGGATCCCGGGTTGTAATCGGGATGTGCTGCCTGAATACCTTCGATCTGCGTAGCCAACGGGCTTCCCGGGATGTCGGTGTACGATGGCCAGTTGTCCCACGAGAACTCACCCGGAGCAATCGTGTAAATGACATTGGTCGATGGGTTGGCGGCTTGCGTAGCCAGCACTGCGTCAGTAACGTCAATACGTCCGTCACCCGTGGAGATAGACATATAGTCGTCGATAAAGAATCGGCACAGACGTGTGGTACGTGGGTCGTTGTTCTTGTACAACTGCTCCCAGAACGTCTGGCAGAGGTACGAGGGGTTGTTGGCAGGATCGTTGCCATAGAAGTACTTTGCCATAGCATTGCCTCGTATATCCCGGAAAGCCTCCTGACCGAAGCTATAGCTGACATTGAGGTGCTTGACACAGGCGTCGTCTGTACCGCTGACCATCACGCCGTCCTCTAGAGCATCAACGAACTCGGTTTTGGCGAAATCGGGTAGCACATCGGAAAGACGCATGGCGTAACGCAAACGCAAGGAGTTGGCGAACGTAATCCACTCAGCTATATTTCCGCCGAACAGCGGGTCACTGGTGATAGCCTTGGCGCTAATGTCGAACAAGGCTGCTGCCTCCTTCAACTCGGTAAAGAAGAAGCGGTAGAGGTCTTCCTGCTTGTCGTACTTCGGTTTGGAATTACCGGTGATGTATCCCATACCGGCCTCGGAGAATGGTACATCACCATAATAATCCGTCAGCAACGAACCTACATATACGCGGAAGATACGCAACGCAGCGTGGATGTTCACCTGCGTGGCATCATCCTTCGTAGCCTCGATAGCATCGGTAAGGTTACGGATAGCACCCGCATAAAGATTGTTCCACGGACGCGACATCTCGTTGTCGTCCATACGATGCTGCCCGCCGTAGTTCGTAGTATTCCAGCACCCCATGAGATGCTGCGTGAATGCGTACGTATAGAGACGGTGAACATCAACATAGTTCATATCACCATATATCTGCAACTCAGCATACGAGAGTTGCGACGACGGGTTAACATGATCAGCCTTGGTGGGATCAGTATTGATTTCCTCGTAAATCTTGTCGGAGCAAGAAGCGAGAACAAAGACCGCTACGCTCATACATACAAGAACGCGTGCGCTCAAAGATATAAGATGCTTTTTCATATTCACAAAAGATTTACAAGATTAGAACTTAAGATTGAAATTCAGACCGTAGCTTCTACGGCTGGGGAGTGAGCCATACTCGAGTCCGAGTCCGGAAGTATTATACTGTGCATCGGGATCGATATCCTTGATATTCTTCCACACGATGAACGGATTACGAGCCACGAAACTGATGCTCACGTTCTTGAGCACTCCTCCCTTGTCAAGCCACTCCTTAGGGAAGGTGACGCCGAATGTCAGTTCACGGCACTTGATGTACGAGTTGTCGTAGATGAACAACTCAGGGGACTTACGTGAGACCTCCATCCAGTAGTCTTCGGGGTTGATGTATATATCGTTATCACGATAAGTTCCGTCGCCATTGTCGATAACACCGTCAACGAGGTAACCGCCAGTAGCCACCCAACCGCTTGTTACGCCGGCAGCTCTTCGTGCCTCCTCGGAAGCATACCACTCGGCACGTCCGGCAAGAGTCTCAACAGCCTTACCAGTCTCAAACGATGAGCGCTCGGACATTGAGAATATATCGGCTCCTACCTTGACGTCAAACAGGGCCGTAAGGGTGAACATCTTATAGCGGAGCGTCGTACTCAGACCACCCGTCCATTTCCACTGCGCATTGCCGAGCACCTTGTTCTCCGTGGTGAACGTAGGCAGACCTGTCAAGCCATCAACGATGACGCGACCATCCTCAGTGCGAGCGAGCGCAGGACCGCAAATAGCACCGTACTCTTCTCCCTCGCGAGCGGATATATAAACGTTACACCATGTAGCCTTGGCCAATTCAAGTTCTGTCGTTCCCTCGGTAAGAGAGAGCACCTTGTTGTAGTTCTTCGACCAGTTGATATTCAGATCCCAACTGAAATCCTTCGTCTGGATAAGTCGCGAGCCGAAGGTAATCTCGAAACCTTGATTGAGAATCTCACCGGCGTTGATCATACGATACTCATATCCGCTGGTGGGCGATGTAGCCATACCGATAATCTGGTCGCGGGACTTCTGGTGATAGAACGTGAAGTCGAGGCTGATACGGTTGTTAGCCCACTTCGTTTCAAAACCTGTTTCGATAGATCGTGTACGCGTCGGTTTGAGGTCGGCGTTAGGCACTGTATTGCCATATACCGAACCGATTGTGTAGCCCGGGTAACCGAACTGTGACTTAGCGTAGCGCAGGCTGAGTTGGTAGGGATCCGTATCGCTACCTACCTCTGCCCAGCTCAATCGGATCTTACCGTAAGGCAGAACTTTGCGGTTGCCCTTGATAAGTTCGGAGAAGACAAACGAACCGCTGACCGAAGGATAGACATACAGGTTCTTACCGCTGGCGAGTGTCGAGGACTTGTCGCCACGAACGGTAGCATCCAAGTACAACATGTGACGCCAACCTAAGTTAACCGAACCGAAGACGGAAACGATACGTTTGTTGTAGGTAGATTCCTCAACCGATTGCTCCTCAAAGCTCGACATAGCCACAACCTCGCGGATACCCATATCCGTTCCGGTGTTGAGTGTGGTTGTATTGTGAACATTGTAGATGTTAGCACCGGCAGTAGCGGTGAAGTCGAAGTCACCCCAATTGTCATTGTAAATACCAAGGAACTCGGCATTGATCATCCGGTTGTTGAAGTACATATTCTGCAGTCGTCCGGACTCAAAACCCGGAGTGGTCGGATACTTGAAATCCGAGAACTCAAACCGGTTGAGCTCGGCACCTACCGTAGCCTGGATCTTCAACTGAGGAATGATGTTATACACAATCTTTCCGTTCATACGGAGCAGATCCTTGTACGACTGGTTTTTGTTTTTATTGATATCCCAGTACGGGTTAACGTTGTAAGGATCCATTCCGTTCCAGTTCTGATATTCGCCTTCAGCCGTCTCATAGTTTTTCAGCCACTCCTGGTTGTATGTTGTGGCGAGTGTCATGAGGTTCTTGCCGACATTCGACTTGTCGTCACCCAGTGCAGGACGGTTTGTTACATCCTCGTGGGTGAAATTTGCCGAGAAATCAAGGTCAACCGGTCCGAGGCTCGTATTGGCGCGCAGGTTCAGTGTGTTGCGGCTCATCTTCGAGTTAGGCAGGATGTCCTTGTTGCGCAGATCGGTATAAGCGAAACGTATACCTGTACGGCCTGTGTTCATTGATACGACAGCCGTGTTGGTAGCAGTAAGGCCAAGTTGGAAGAAGTTAGCCGTATTGTTCGGAATGATCTGAAACGGATGTTCCTGACCATCGAAATAGCGGAGGATCAGACCAGCGTCCGCTTTTGGTCCCCAAGACTTATTGGTATTGCTTACCGCATCGATATTGTATTGGCCGTCGGAGCCCATACCATACACTTGCTGTACATTATCCCACTTGCTAAGTTGGGAATCAAAGGTAAGCGTACCGTTGTACTCGACCGACCACTTGGCATCGCCTGTATTGGCTTTTTTGGTAGTGATAAGTATCACACCATGGCTGGCTCGGCTACCATAGAGTGCAGCAGCTGCCGGACCCTTGAGCACAGACATCGACTCAATATCATCCGGGTTGATGGCAGATATACCGTCACCAAGGTCGTAACCACCTTCAGTGCCGGCGGCCCCAAAGTTGGTATTGTCCATCGGCACACCGTCGATAACATACAGCGGCTGATTGTTACCGGTCATCTCCGTTGTACCACGAAGCATGACGCGCGTCGAACCGGCAGGTCCACCGGCCGTACCCTGTACAACCAAACCAGCCACACGTCCTGCCAGAGAGTTGGCCACGTTGGTCTCCTTGGCTTTGGTGAGGTCTTCACCTTTGACCTCGCCGACCTCGTAGCCCAGAGCTTTCTTGTCGCGCTTGATACCCATGGCGGTAACAACTACCTCTGACAGCACTTCCGTGTCTTCAGCCATCGTTACGTTGATGGTATTGCCGGTCACGGGAATCGTCTGGGGGCTGTAGCCCATATACGAGAACTCAAGTTCGTCACCAATCTCGGCTTGGATTGAATACTGACCATCCATGTCGGTAATCGTACCGCGGGTGGTTCCTTTGACGAGTACGCTGGCACCGATGAGCGGACCATCCGCATCTTCGACCGTACCCGTAACGATGTTTTGCGAGAACGCCAAGCCTGTAGTTCCCACGAGGAGAACTACAAGGCTAAGCATATACCTGAAATAGGCTTTCATGGTACTAAGGATTTTAAGTTTAACGTACAATCATTTTATGTCCATTGAGAATGACGATCCCTTTGTAGTCCTCTCCGACGGGTTGTCCGAGGAGATTGTAGCGGATACCGTTGTTGCGGATAGAAACCGTCTCGATGGCGGTAGCATCTTTCTCTTCTTTCTCCAGATAAACGCGGCTGACAAGGAATTTTGCTCCATTCGGTTGGCACTGGATAGCCAGTACGCGCGCCTTGGTAAGGTCAAAGCCGGTTTTCTCCTGTTTGAGGTCGATGACGAGGTACTGTTGTTGGGAGCCATCAGCGTCATTGCCGAGCAGACCTTCCATCTGGCAGCCTTCGTTATCAGCGTGGTCACGCAGATAGGCTTTGAGTTGGAACCATTCGCCTGCGCAGCCGTCCATACGGTCCACAAGGATGATGATCTTGTCCCATCCCGAGAGGTCAATTTCGGGATCCCAGCCGGTAGAGAGCGCGCCCCAGTCGCCGGTCAGTTGAGCCTGCAAGCCTCCTTCTACGGCTGTAACGGAGCAGTTATATCCCCATCCCCAGTCGCCGGGAGTGAGCGCGATGTCTTGCTGAACAGTTTCAGCACTGATGGTGAGAGCTGCCATAGCAGCGATGATGAATGAATAAAAACGTTTCATAATGTGATTGAATTAATAGGTTAATGATAGGATTATTATTTCCTGCCGGATTGCGGAGCAGAGTTATATACAGATTGAAGTGTGTATGCGGGGTCGTTGTTCTCCCATGAATCAACCATAGCGCGTACGGCTTGTTCTCCGTTGCCCATATATTTACCTGTCTGGTGGTTGATTACGCCGAATCCGTCATTGCCTCCTTTGCTGTTTCCATTGTCCCAATAGAGCGCAGGTATGCGACGGTCACGCATCGCCTTGCATATATACCGGAAAT